>CAZLLG010000001.1:0-50527 GCA_964560275.1 uncultured Eubacteriales bacterium
GATGGGCTCTTTGACCTCTCCGCTCTGAAAGAGGAGCAGTGTTGGAATGCTCATTACGGAGAATTTGGACGGGGTCATGGGACTTTCATCCACGTTCATTTTGGCTATTTTTAAACGGCCTTTGTATTCTTTAGCGATATTCTCCAGGGAGGGAACGATAATCTTGCATGGTCCGCACCAGACGGCCCAAAAGTCAAGAAGGACCGGTATATCGGAATTGAGGATTTCTTCTTCAAACGTTGAATCCGTGACTTCTAAAATATCTTCTGACATAATCTTCTCCTTTGTTTATCGCAAAATTCATGATAATCCCCCCCAAAAAAAATGTCAATCTGAAGGAATTAACCCCAGCTGAGTTTTTCCTGGAGGAGGTCGAAGTAGTTGCGTTTGGGGGAAGAGACAAGCGTAAATTCAAGCAATGAGGTGTGCACTTCGATGACATCGTCAATTTCCATCTGGTAGCCTCTCTGTCCGTCTAAAGTCAAATAGGCTTCCTCTCCGGCAATCAATTGAATCTTGATGGTCGAGCTCGAAGCGATCACCATGGGTCGGAAGGATAGGGTGTGGGGGCAGATGGGCGAGATGATTATGGCGGGAATATAGGGCTGGATGATGGGACCTCCAGCCGAAAGAGAGTAGGCTGTAGAACCTGTAGGGGTTGAGATGATCAGTCCGTCGGCCCTTGTGGTGACGATATCTTTATCGTCGATCCAGATTTTCGCCTGGATCATCCTAGCCAGAGCGCCCTTGTTGATCACCACATCGTTAAGACAATAGGACGTCTTGCCTCTATAAGAAACATCCAGGAGACGCCGCTGTGTGACAATCTTTGTGTTTCCCTCCAGAAATGCATCCAGGGTCAAGAAAACCTCGTCGAGAGGCACTTCTGTTAAAAAACCCAGACTTCCAAGATTGACACCCAGTACAGGGACCTTCTCCTGAGCTGCCAGGTGTGCAATGGTCAAAAGAGTTCCATCCCCTCCCAACACGATCACCAGGTCCACGCAGGACGGGATGTCTTCTCTTTTTACGCCGTTCTTTAAAGTACGTTTTTCGGCAGCCGCCTCTTCAAGAAGGCATTCAACGCCTTTCTGGTCGAAGTATTGGATGAGCTCTTCTAGCGCTTTTTCCGCCAAGGGGGCGTGAGGCTTTATGACAAAACCAACACGTTTAATGTTTCTCATCCCAAACCGTCTCCTTGATTATATCAAAAAACACATAGGATGGCTTCTGTCCCCTGTCCTTTTTTGTCCAGAGGAAAAAGTACTCCTGGTTGCCCTTTTGCCCCTGGATGAAGGGCTTCATGGCATTCAGAAAAGAAAATCCGATCCGATCCGCCTCCTGGGCAATGGAGACCAGCACCTCCTCGTGGAGAGTCCAATCTCGAACAATTCCTTTTTTCCCCACCTGATTCCGCTCCACTTCAAACTGAGGTTTGATGAGAGACAATACAACGCCTTCACCGACAATTTTTTGAACGGCCGGTAGCACTTTAAGTACCGAGATAAACGAAAGATCGATTGTCACCAGATCCAGAACATCGGGGATGTCTTCTATATCAAGATATCTGGCATTTTTTTCCACGAGTACAATCCTGGGATTCTGCCTTAATTTCATATCGATCTGCCGTGTATCCACATCTACAGCATACACTTTAGCGGCTCCCCTCTGGAGTAGGCAGTCTGTAAAACCTCCGGTCGAGGCCCCAAGATCTGCTGCTATCTTCTCTTCGACATGCAGGTCAAATTTATCGAGGGCTTCATCTATTTTTAGTCCCCCTCGGCTGACAAAAGGATTGGTTTGTTTGAGTGTCAAGCATTGCTTCACATCGAGCAGCTGTCCCGCCTTGTCCACCTTCAAGCCGCCGGCATAGACTCGCCCTGCCATAATAAGAGCTTGTGCTTTCTGGGGACTATCCGCCAATCCTGCATTGACGACCATCTTGTCGGCTCGGTCTTTCATGGCCATAGCCCCATTACTTCCAGTTACAGGCTGTTTTGTACATGTTAACTAGGAGTCATGACTCTAAAGATTTATAGAATTCTCTGATCTGTTTGATCAAGCCTTCGGCGTCCAGGTCATACATCCGTTTGATTTGTTTCACCTTTCCTATAGGATAGATTTCATCTGGAAGCCCGATGCGTTTGAACCGAAAATCGAATTTTTTCTCCCCGTCTAAAAGTTCCCGCACTGCACTCCCAAATCCGCCGGCCAGGACAGCTTCCTCGGCTGTTACGATCACTCTCCCGGGCCGTGCGTATTGGAGAATGGCCGCCTCATCTAAAGGTTTTGCAAACCGGGCATTAACCACAGCCAAGGAAATGCCTTCTTTTTCGAGAGTTTTGGCCGCCTCGAGAGCCGGATAGACCATACTCCCAAGGGCCAGAAGAAGATCTTTGCCCTCCTTGAGTTTTTCGCTTTTCCCAAGAGGAAGAACCTTAAAAACTTTGTCCATCTGTACCCCAACGCCCTTTCCTTTGGGGAACCGCACAGCAGACGGATGCGGGTAGGACAGGGCCGAATGAATCATGTGCTGCAACTCATTTTCATCCTTGGGAGCCAAAATGATCATGTTGGGTAGATGCCGGAGATAGACAATGTCATTGATTCCTTGGTGTGTGGGTCCGTCATCTGGAACAATCCCCGAACGGTCCAGAGCAAACACCATAGGGATATCCATCAAACATACATCATGGTAAAGCTGGTCGTAGGCTCTCTGTAGAAAAGTCGAATAGATAGCCACGATAGGTTTAAATCCGTTCAGCGCCATCCCCGAAGCAAAATCGACCGCATGCTGTTCGGCAATTCCCACATCAAAAAATCGATCGGGAAATTTATTGGAAAATTCCACAAGATCCGTCCCTTCCCGCATGGCCGCTGTAACGGTCACAACCTTGTCATCCGCCTCCCCCTCTTTGACTGCGGTCTGCCCAAAAACCTTGGAGAACGAGAGCTCCTTGTCATTATTGAGAGATTTTCCTGTTTTTATATCAAAGGGAGATGCCCCATGAAAGGCCGAGGAATCTTTCAGGGCCGGGCCGTACCCCTTCCCCTTCTTGGTAACGCACTGTATGAGCACAGGGCCATCGTACTTTTTTGCCTCCTCAAAAACCTCAATGAGCGATGAAATATTGTGCCCCTGAACAGGACCGATGTATTTGATCCCCAGTTCCTTAAAGACAAGACCAGGAAAAAATATTTTCTTCACGGCCTCTTCGATGGCGCGTCCGATCTTGATCATGGGCCAGCCGACAGCCGGGATACTCTTCAGGATGGATTTTGCTGTGTCCTTGATCTTGAGATAATGCTGCCCCGAAACCAAATACTCCAAGTACTTGGATAGGGCCCCCACGTTTTGTGAGATGGACATTTCGTTGTAGTTAAGGACGATGACGATCCTGTCTCCGATATGGCCAATCTGATTGATCGCCTCCCATGCCACTCCACCGGTCAGGCTTCCATCTCCTACTACCGCAACCACATGATGGTCTTCTTTATTTCTATCTCGGGCCGCGGCCATTCCTGCCGCCGCCGACAGCGCTGTGGAGGCATGTCCTGTATTGTACACATCATAAGGGCTTTCTCCTCGGTCGGGAAATCCGCACAGTCCTCCATGCTGCCTGAGGTTCTGGAACTGCTCCTTCCGGCCCGTGATGATCTTGTGCGTATAGCATTGGTGTCCAACATCCCAGATGATCTTATCTTTCTCGGCATCAAAAATACAATGAAGGGCCAGCGTCAGCTCTACGACACCTAGATTTGGTGAGAGGTGACCACCAGTATTCGAGACCACTTGGATGATCAGATCTCTGATTTCCTGGGCCAGTTGGGCCAATTCTTTGCGGTTGAGTTCTTTGACATCCTTCGGTGACTGAACACGATCTAGAATTTTTTCCATTGTCTCAATTGTCCTTAACATCTAAAAGTTTATTGGCAAAAAAACGAAGAGAAGAAGAGGTGTTCCCTGCTTCATCCAGAGCTTGGAGTGAAGAGTGAACAAACCGCTCTCCACGGGATAGGACTAGCAGAGGTCTGTTTCTGTTCATATGTATTTTCGTTCAAAAGGGAAGATTGTTGTTTTCTCCATCCTCGGGAGAATCATCTTTGTCTCCTTCAGAGTCTTGAGGTTCTTCGGCAGATTTTTCCTCATTTTTCAGAGCAAACGGCTCTGCCTTTACCTTTCCATTCTCATCCTTAAGTAGAATCTCTGTCTTTTTTTCTGCTTTTTCCAATTCTCCCCGCAGAAACTTAGCCCGCTTGACACCCTTTTCAAACAACGACAGAGACTCATTGAGCGAAAGGCCACCCTCCTCCAGCTTTGAGACGATGTCTTCCAACTCAGCCAGGGCTTTCTCGAAGCTTAAATCGGCCATGTCAAACTCCTATTTATTGGGGACTGTCCCCAATTTATTTTTAATTTTTTTACTTGGATCAATGGCTTTTACCAGACAGGACAGCTCGCCCTTATAAAAAGAGACCATCAACTCCTCATTCTCCGTCACTTCTTCGATGCTCCTAACAAGGTGCTGCCCTTTATCAGTCCAGCACAATGTGTAGCCTTTTTTGAGAATATTGAGAGGGCTCAGGGCGTGGAGTTCCGCCGCCAACCGCTCCCATTTTCCCTTGAGGCTCTGAATCTTTTCACGCATTAAACTCAACAACCTCTCCTCGCTGAGACATGCACGGGAACGGCTCTCGATCATTTTTTGCTGCAGTTTCTTGATCACATTCCAGGCTCTCATGTCCAGCTCGTCTACATTCTGTTCAAGGTTCTTGAGTTTGAACTTAAAGTTTTGGAACGCCTGGTGATGAATCAGGTTCTGGACCCCATGTTTGAGCTCCTGGATGTTATACCGCAGGAGATGAACCAATTGCTGCTGCAGATTGTCGATGCGCTCGATAAAAGCCTGTTTTTTTTCGATCACCATTTCTGCCGCTGCCGTAGGTGTGGATGCCCGGATGTCAGCCACAAAGTCGGCGATCGTAAAGTCCACTTCATGCCCTACAGCCGAGATCAGCGGGATGGCGCATTGAAAAATGGCCCGAGCAACAATTTCTTCATTAAAAGCCCATAGATCCTCCATGGATCCGCCGCCCCTTCCAGCAATAATGACATCAATATCGGGTTGGCTTCCCAGATAATCGATACCTTCGGCAATCTCCTGGGCTGCACCCTCTCCCTGAACCCGAACCGGATAAATTTGCACATGCAGATGCACAAACCGTCTCTCCAGAGTACGAAGAATGTCGATGATGGCCGCCCCCCTGGGGGATGTCACCACCCCGACTTTTTTCGGTAGGGCCGGGAGTTTTTTCTTGATCTCCGGATTGAACAGCCCCTCTTTGGTCAGTTTGTCCTTGAGCTGTTCAAAGGCCAGCTGCAGCGCTCCCTTTCCTTTGGGTTCGACCAGGTCCACGATAAGCTGGTACGTTCCTCTTGGCTCATAAACATTTATTGGACCTCGACAGATGACCTGAAGTCCACTTTGAAGGTCAAATTTGACTTTATTTGCCGAAGAGCGCCACATGACAGCTCTCAGCTGGCTGTCCGTGTCCTTGAGTGTAAAATAGAGATGACCTGAATGAGCCCGTGTAAAATCAGCAATTTCACCCTCTACCCAGACTTGAAAAAAAGAGCCCTCCAATTCGGTTTTGATCAGCCTAGTCAATTCCGATACGGAATACACCTTGTCTGGCTGGAAAAGATTGCTAAAGTCCACTGTCTTCTTCAATAATCATCTCCCTCCGTATGGATAAGGCCTTGCCCGTCTTGGCATCTACTTCTATAAAAACACTCGATAAAAAAGAGCCTTCTTTCGCCGGCTCAAACCGCTGTGACCGCGAAGTCAGGAAACGGGCAACACCCGCTTCTTTCTTGATGCCGATGACCGAATGATATCCTCCAACCATACCCACGTCCGAAATGTAGGCAGTGCCCTGCGGAAGGATCCTCTCATCGGCAGTCGTGACATGTGTGTGTGTCCCAATGACAGCAGAAACCCGGCCGTCCAGATACCACCCAAGGGCCTGTTTTTCGGAAGTCGCTTCAGCATGAAAGTCTACGATGATCACAGGAGTATCGGTCTTCAGGGTCTCGAGTTCTTTGTCGGCCGTACGGAACGGGCAGTCAATAGGTTCCATAAATACACGGCCTTGAAGGCTCAGCACACCCACTTTAGCCCCGGAGTCTGCCTCGAAGACACAGGATCCCCTCCCTGGATTGACCGGCGGGTAATTGGCCGGCCGCAAGAGATAAGGTTCTTTGTCCAAAATCTCAAGCACTTCGCGTCTGTCCCAGATATGATTTCCTGAGGTTACTACATCTGCACGCACAAAAAGTTCACGGGCTATCTTCATGGTCATTCCAGCTCCCCCGGCGGCATTTTCACCATTGGCAATGACAACCGTCGGAGAAAGTCTTTCGATAAGAGAGGGCAGATATTTATCCAGGACCTGACGTCCGGGACGACCGATGACATCCCCTAAGAAGAGGATGCTTATTTTACCTGGCATACTCTACAGCCCTCATTTCGCGGATGACGGTGACTTTGATCTTCCCTGGATATTCTAGCTCGTCCTTGATCCTCTGTGCAATTTCTTTGGCGGCTAAGGAAGCTTTTTCGTCTGAGATCTTCTGGCTTTCCACTATGATTCTGATCTCCCGGCCGGCCTGGAGTGCAAAGGATTTGGCCACACCTTCATAGGTATTGGCGATCTCTTCCAGTTTCTCAAGCCTTTTGATGTAAGCCTCTAGCAGCTCACGCCTAGCTCCAGGACGAGCTGCCGAAAGTGTGTCTGCAGCCTGGACAAGAACGGCTTCGATAGATGGGAAATCCACATCTCTGTGGTGCGAAGCGATGGCAGCCACCACCCGCTCGCTCTCACCATATTTTCTGGTCAGCTCCACACTCAGTTCAGTATGCGTGCCTTCGACCTCCCGATCGACGGCCTTTCCAACATCATGGAGGAGGCCTGCACGAAGCGCTATATTAACATCCACACCCAGTTCTCTCGCCATAATCCCAGATAGGAAGGCCACTTCCTTGGAGTGCTGGAGGACGTTCTGGCCGTAACTTGTCCGATATTTGAGACGCCCGAGAAGTTTGACCAGCTCGGGATGAAGGTCTTGGATTTGGAGCTCCAGCATCACAGATTCTCCCTCCTGCTTGATCTTTTCTTCCAGCTCCTTTTTGACCGTTTCGACAATCTCTTCGATTCGAGCCGGGTGGATCCGTCCGTCCAAAACAAGCTTTTCGATAGCAAGCCGTGCCATTTCGCGTCGGATGGGATCAAAGCTAGAGAGGATCACGGCCTCGGGTGTATCATCAACGATGATGTCCACTCCTGTGGCCAATTCAAGGGCTCGGATGTTCCGGCCTTCACGGCCTATGATGCGTCCCTTCATATCATCAGACGGCAGATCGACAACAGAAACCGTTGTCTCCACGACATGTTCGGCAGCAGAACGCTGAATGGCCTGGCTGATGATATCCTTTGCCAGGGCCTGCCCCTTTTCTCTAGTTTCTTCCTCGATCTTGCGGACGATCTGAACGGCCTCGAGCTTGGCTTCGTCCTCGATTTTTTTCTGGAGCTCCTTCTTGGCTTCTTCCTGAGTGATGTTCGCTAAGCGTTCCAACTCTTCTATGGCCTTTTGGTTGAGTTCATTGACCTTTTTTTCTCTGTCATCAATTCCTTGGGAACGTTCTGTAAGGCGGTTTTCTTTGTTCGAAAACTCCCGTTCTTTTCTTTCCAATCCCTGAAATTTCCGTTCCAGATTTTCTTCTTTCTTGACCAACCGTCTTTCTGTCTCATTGAATTTATGCCGCCTATCACGTGTCTGGCGCTCAAAATCCGATTTGAGATTGATGAGTTTTTCTTTTGTCTCTATTTCGACCTCTCGTCTTTTTTTGTCGGCATCTTCTATGGCGTTGTCTAAAAGTGTTTTAGCCTCCTGTTTGGCCTTAAAAATTGCATTGGCTCCTGATTTCTTCTGGACAAGGATAAAAATCAGGGTTCCTAATAATAAAACATTAAAACAAATCGCAATCAGCAATGTTAAACTCACAACAATTACCTCCTTAAGGAGGTCAAAGGAGAAAAAAGGGAGGAGGATTAAAGGGACATCACTCTGTCTGTTTCATGTTCAATACGTATTCAAATATACACAACCCTAAAAAACACGTCTGAAAATGTGTTTTCATTCTATGACTCTATCCGTAGAGGTTTCCCTCATTCTATTTATTCAATCTCGAATCGATTTCCTCGATTTTTTTCGGCTCTGCCGCATTAGGCTTTGCCGTATTCTTATCCCTATGAATGAATGCCTCCAAACTTTCAACGTCATCTTCCATATTCCCCAATACTTCATTCAGTTGATCCAGCTTCTTTTGGCTTAAAAAGTATTCATCTGCTATATTCAAGGCCGCTAAGACCGCGATCTTGAACATGTCCGTTGATTTTGATTTTACAGCAACTTCGTGCATTTTTTGATCAACATGAGAAGTAAGATGACTTATGTATTTTTCATCCTCTTCTCCTTTGACTCTAATTTTATATTTTTGTCCGTAAATTTCGATGTCAATAACTTTGTCAATCATAGTCCTATCTGATCTATCTGACTGATAATCGTCTCAATTTTTTCCTTCATTTCCTCCTTTTCATTCTTATAATCCTGTAGAATAGTCCCATAATTTTCGAATTTCTTTGCTTCGACTTCCAAGTCTTTTTTTTCAGCTCTGAGATTTTTAACCTGACTTTTGAGCTGTCCGTTTTCGCCTATGAGTTTGTTTATGTAGGCAACAATCTGGGCTACTTTTCCCTCTAAAATTTTAATTCTTTCTAATTCACTTGTCAATTTTTCCCCCTTCTCGCAATGCGATTTTAAATTTAGTCTTGAACATTTTAACTGCCTTGGCAATGGAATTCTCGACTTCTTCAGCCAAGAGGGTCCGCTGTGGGTGTCGGAACACAAAACGCAGTGAAAGACTCACCTTCCCCTTCGGAATTGAGGCCCCTTCAAACCGGTCGTGGAGATCAAAAAATTCTAGGAAAGGGAGCTGCAGTTCAGCGACATCTTCCTGGATGTCCTGATAATTGACGTCGCGGCCAGTGATAAAAGTGATGTCCCGGGTGACTGTGGGAAATTTGCCGATCGGATTAAAATGAAATGCTTTTGGCTGTTTTTCGAAGAGCACATCCAAGTTGACCTCTGCGGCCCAAAGGGGTTCCTTGAGGGAATAGGCATCAAGAATGGCTTGCTGAATGCGTCCAAGAGAGCCGATCCGCCGCCCTTTGTAGGTGATGCAGATGGAATTTTCCGGTTCATAACATGGATTTTTCGATTCTTTAAAAGAATAGGCCGAGTACCCGAGATGCGCCAGGAGGGCCTCACAGGCCCCCTTCAAATAAAAGAAATCCGCCTTTTCTGTTTTGGACTGCCAGTGTGGACGTTCCGTGTCTCCAGTCGTCACCATGCCCAGCATCAGGTCCTCTTGTGTTTGCTCTTCTTTCCATGAATAGGCCTTTCCGATTTCAAAAAAGTGCACACCTTCTGCTCCATGGTTGAGGTTCCAGGAGATGTTTTCCAGAAGTCCTCCAATGAGAGTGGTTCTGAGGATAGAGGCCTTCACGGAGATAGGATTCCGTATTTCGACGGGCTCATGGCCAAGCTTGAACAGGGCATCTTTCTCCGGATCCACAAAGCTAAAATTGACGGCTTCATCGAAACCGTAGAGAAAAAGGACCTGCCGCATCTTGGAGATAAAGGTTTTCCTTACATCGTGCGTGTATTCGAGAACATTATACGGGGGAACCAGGGACGGGATCTTATCATAGCCATAAAAACGGGCGACCTCTTCGATCAAATCGGCCTCTCTTTCGATATCCACGCGGAAAAAAGGCACCTTGACCTGCCATATGCCCTGCTGCTGATTTTCCAGGCTGAAACCCAGATTAGTCAGTATCTTCGAGATGAATTCATCGGCAACGCCCACTCCTATAAGTTCCTCTACTCTGTGATTGCGGAGCAGAACCGTTCTGTTCTTTTTTGGCTTGGGATATACATCAATGATACCTTGTGTAGCAGTCCCTTCAAATTGAGTCATTAGGGAGGCGGCCATCAATGCGGCTTTGGGTGGGAACGACACATCCGCGCCTCTTTCAAAACGGTAGGACGCATCTGTTTGAATCCCGGCTTGCTTGCCGGTCCTCCGAACAGAGACTGGATCAAAACAAGCGCTCTCGATAAACACATCTGACGTGTCTTCAGTCACAGCGGAATCTTCCCCACCGATTATCCCGGCCAAAGCAACTGGCTTTTTTTCGTCGGCTATCACCAGCATATCCGTTGTGAGGGATAAATTCTCTCCTTCCAGGGTTCTGAGTTTCTCATCCTTATTAGCCCTACGAACGATGATCTTCCGGCCTGAGAGTTTGGCCAGGTCAAAGGCATGAATAGGGTGGGCCGTGGCATAGAGAACATAGTTGGTGATGTCGACGACATTGTTGATGGGCTTTAGACCCATGGCCAAAATCCTTTCTTTCAGCCAATCCGGAGACGTTCCGACTTTGATACCCTTCACAATGATGCCTGAATATCTGGGACAAAGGTCCTCTTCGTAAATTTCAATGTCTATAAGATCAGAGGTCTTGGCATCGTTTTCGATCAGTGGCCAAACCTGTTCCTTGACCGGCTGGTCCAATATAGCGGCCAATTCGCGGGCCACTCCAAGGTGGCCGTTTGAGTCAGGGCGGTTAGCGTAAGTTTCAAGTTCCAGGACGACATCATTTTTTCGCTTTTCGACATCATCGACCAGCAAACCGATGTTGTTGAGTCTGTCGATCAATTGGGGCATAGAGAGGTCTACATCCACAAAGTCTTTGAGCCATTCAACACTTATCTTCATTTTCTTGAAAACTGCCTTATAAACCTCAAATCATTTTCGTAAAAATACCGCATGTCGGGAATCTGATAGGAAAACATCGCTGTCCGATCCACTCCCAGACCAAAGGCAAAGCCAGAGTACCGTTCGGGATCGATGTTGACATTCTTAAAGACCTGAGGATCAACCATGCCCGCTCCCAAAATTTCGATCCATCCGCCTCCCCCGCACACTCTGCATTTTTCGTCCTTCCGGTTGCAGACCGTACATTCGATATCCACCTCGGCCGAAGGTTCGGTAAAAGGGAAAAAGCTTGGACGGAAACGGATTTGGATTTTGTCATGAAAGAGAGCTTTGAGAAAGTATTCCAATGTCCCCTTCAGATGAGCCATAGTGATGCCGTAATCGACAACCAGGCCTTCGACCTGATAGAACATAGGCAAATGAGTGGGATCTGGAGATTCTTTTCGGTACACTTTTCCGGGTGTGATGATGCGGATCGGTGGTTTTCTTTTCTGCATGACCCGAATCTGGACTGGGGACGTGTGTGTGCGGAGCAGGATGTCATCCTTGATGTAGAGTGTGTCCCAGTCATCCCGGGCCGGATGGTGCGGAGGGAAATTCAAGGCCTCGAAGTTAAAATAATCTGTTTCGATCTCTGGGCCGCTTTCAATCGTAAAACCCATACTCAAAAAAATCTTCTCGATTCTCTCCTGAAAAACAACAAGAGGATGAGGCGAACCCCAGTACCGGGATTTCCCAGGAAGAGTCAGGTCGGATTTGACGACTTTAGTTTTCGGAGCGCTCAACTTTGCTTTCAGGCCATCCAGTTTTTCCTGCACATCCGTCTTGAATTGGTTAATCAACTGTCCTGCTTCTGGTTTGTCTTCGGATTTGACCTTTTTCAGCTCCTCAAACAGACTGGTCAGATGTCCTCTTTTTCGGCTCAAATAGAGATTGCGGAGTTCCTGGAGCTGGATCTCAGTCTTGACAGCAGCGGCGTCCTTTTTGAAGCCTCTCCCGTATTCTTCGATCTTGTCTTTCAGCTTTTTCATTCTTTCTGTTTTGTCGTTTAAGCCGAAGCCTCCTTGACTTTATCGGCGATATGCTCGAAGGTCTGGGGGGAATGGACCGCCAGGTCCGCTAGAATCTTCCTGTTGATATCGATGTTGAGTGTTTTGAGCCCATGGATAAACAGGCTGTAAGTCAGGCCATTCGATTCGGCCGCCGCTTTGATCCGAATGATCCAGAGACGCCTGAAATCCCGCTTGCGGGTCCGGCGGTCTCTATAGGAATACAGCAGTGCTCGTTCGACAGCCTCTTTGGCTGTGCGATAGTTGCGGCTGCGTGCACCATAGTATCCCTTAGCGAGTTTTAGAATTTTCGTTCGTCTTTTTCTTTTTTTTGTCCCTCTTGTTACTCTGGCCATTGTCTTCTCCTCTCTCGTATATCACAAAAAAACAATCTGTGTGTTCATTTTTCCATGTGTTCTAGTGTTCCCAACGAAAAGAAGTCTTCCCTAAAAGTTGTAGGGAAGCATGTCTTTAATGTTTCCTTTATCGGCCTTACTGACGAGATCCTGTTTTCTGAGCCTTCTCTTTCTCTTCGGGCTCTTCTTGGTCAGGATGTGGCTGTTATACGCTTTATTGTGAAGTATCTTTTTCTTTCCTGTCACTTTGAACCTCTTTTGGGCTCCTTTGTGTGTCTTTAGTTTTGGCATCTTTTCCTCCAGTTTTAACCGGGCTCAATAGGGCAGATACAGCCCAACTCTGCTTCCGAATCGTTCCATCTTGCTGTCCGAGGTCTTTCATGTCCTCAAACACTCTATCCATAATAGCGAAGGCCAGTTCAGGTTTTGCTTTTTCTCTGCCTCGTAGCATCACGGTTATCTTCACCTTGTTTCCTTCCTTAAGAAAGCGTTCGACATGACGGATCTTAAACGTATAGTCATGGATGCTGATCTTTGGTCGAAACTTGATCTCTTTAATTTGGATCTGCTTTTGATGCTTTTTTGCTTCATGAGCCTTTTTATGTAATTCATATAAAAATTTTCCGTAGTCCATGATCCGACAGACAGGAGGAGTCGCATTGGGCGCCACTTCCACAAGATCCAGGTCTCTCTCTTTAGCCAGAGCCAAAGCTTCCTGAAAGGGAAGTACTCCCAACTGTTTTTTATCTTCATCGATTATCCTCAATTCACTTGCTCGAATCATTTCATTGATTTTATGTGGTTTTTCTTTTCTTCCTCCACCGGGATAATATCTCCGTCTTCTGATGATAGACCTCCTTTAAAAATTGACGTTCAATGACCTATTTTTAATCAATTCTTGGACTTTTTCAAGGAATTCATTCACGTTAATTTCGCCTTTGTCGCCCTCTAGGTGGACTCGCAGTGCAGCGGTTTTGTTTTCAACCTCTTTATCTCCGACGATAAGGATAAGGGGGACTTTGCTGGTTTCGGCATCTCGGATTTTGTAGCCCACCTTTTCACGGCGTTGATCCACAGAAGCCCGGATATTATTTTCCCGAAATCGTGCGCTTAAAGATTCAGCATACGCTGTGTGGCGATCGGCGATTGGAATCGTCAAAATCTGCACAGGTGCCAACCAGAGAGGGAAATTTCCATTATAGTGTTCGATGAGAATCCCGAAAAATCTTTCGAGAGAGCCGAGCAGAGCACGGTGAACCAGATAGGGTCTGGAAGCCTTCCCGTCTTCGCCGATATAGCTGAGATCGAAACGTTCGGCCAGATTAAAATCCAGCTGAACGGTGGTCAACTGCCAGGACCGCTGCAGGGCATCCTTGATTTTTATGTCGATTTTCGGGCCGTAGAAGACTCCTTCGCCCTCATCGATGGTGAAATCTTGATCGATATTTTGGAGTGCGCTGGCCAACGCGGCTTCTGCTTTGACCCAATCAGCTTCGGCACCACAAAATTTTTCCGGGCATGTGGACAAAAAGACATCCAGATCTGTAAAGCCAAACGTACTCAGAATTTTTTTCGCCAAATTGACAACACCTTTGATTTCTTCTTCGAGCTGGTCAGCCCGACAGAATATGTGGGCATCATCCTGGGTGAATCCTCTCACACGCAGGAGTCCGTGCAAAACACCGCTTCTTTCGTAGCGGTAAACTGTACCCAGTTCACCCCAGCGGAAGGGAAGGTCTCTATAACTGCGCTGCCGTGTTTTATAGACCATAATATGAAATGGACAGTTCATGGGTTTGAGCTCGTACTCAATCCCTTCGCTCAGGAGTGGAGGGTAGAGGGCATCATAAAATTCCGTGTGTCCAGATTGACGCCATACATCAAGTTTGGCCACATGAGGAGTATTGAGGATATCATAACCGGCATGGAAGTGCTCCTCATGCCAATACTCCTCAATGGATTTACGGACAGCCGCCCCCTTGGGATGCCAGAGGATCAAGCCTGCCCCGAGGTCTTCATTAAAACTGAAAAGATCCAACTCAGGTCCAAGTTTGCGGTGATCTCTTTTTTTGGCTTCTTCGACCAGGTTGAGATACGTTCGTAAATCTTTCTTGGTATAAAAGGCCGTTCCATAGATTCTTTGGAGCTGGACGCTCTTTTCATCTCCCTTCCAATACGCGCCGGAAACGGACAGCAGCTTAAAGTTCTTGATATGACCGGAAGAGGGAACATGAGGACCCAGACAAAAATCGATGAATTTTCCTTGTCTGTAGCAAGTGACCTCTTCACCCCCCTTTTCCTCAATGAGCTCCACTTTGAGGTTTTGCCCCATGTCCACAAACATTTTAATCGCAGCTTTTTTCGATAGGACGACTTTTTCAATGGGGATATTCTGCTGAGCCAAATCCATCATCTTGTCTTCAATAACCGTCAGGTCATCGGGAGTGAAGGGTTTGTCTTTGAAGAAATCATAGTAGAATCCATTTTCGATATCGGGACCGATGCCGATCTGTGTGCCTGGAAATAGCTCTGTGACGGCGTGGGCGAGAAGATGTGCAGCGCTGTGCCTGAGCACATGGAGAGCATTTTTGTCCTCAGTGTAGACGAGTTGGATCTCAACATCTTCCGTCAAACTTTCGTTGAGGTCTTTCATTTGTCCATTCAAACGTGCAAGCAGAGGTGTCCTCTTCAGCTCCTGTGCTGCAAGAAATTCTCTAAGAAGAGTGCCTTTCTCCACAGAGAAAAGAGACCCCTCTAGTCTAACCTGTACCAATTGATTCACCTTGTATCTATATGCATTCAAGCGGGAAGGCTGAACATATGTTCCTCTTTGGTTTCCTCCTGAACACTCGCTCTAGTTTCCCAAAATACTGGTAGGCGCGGAGGGGATCGAACCCTCGACTTCTTCCGCGTCAAGGAAGCACTCTGCCACTGAGCTACGCGCCTTTGCTCTGAAGCCTATACATACTAATGGTTTACCCCTCTAAAGTCAATAGAATGTGCACATTCTTGTCAGAGATGAATGGGGAATCCATCCGGATCCATCTTAGAGCCGGACAGGAACCCTTACGTGTTCCGCCCCCATCGCATTAAGAATGCGGGTGGAGACAGAGACACGACGTCCATCCGTCTCTGCTGAAGGTCTTCCGGTCAGATCCTCCCTTCATCTCAGTCAAAAATTGTTTGTTTGGAGCGAAGCCAGCACAGAGAGGCCCTGTTCCTTTGAAGCCAATGGCGGAGGGTGGGCGGGTCTTCGCGTAGGGAAAGATACTCCCGCGCGTACTTGCGCGGTAAGGCCCCGCATGTCCGACTTTATTCCATGGGGTATTTGAGGCCCCACTGGGCGCGGATTCTGTCCATGGTTTCCATGATGGAGAGGGTTTCGTCAAGCGGCATAGTGTCGCTTTCTAGCCGTCCCTCCAGGAGGCATGTCATCACTTCTTCGGCTTCAAAATTGAATCCATTGCCTTTAAATGGAACCTTCAAGGTTTTTTCCCTACCCTTGAACTTTAAAGACAATTTTTGCGATCTCCACCAGGGAGCGTGGATCCGAAGTCTTCCTTCGGTTCCCAAAAGATAGGCATCCTGCGGAATTTCCGTTCGTACAGCTGAAGCCAGGACAGCCATCTGTCCCACATTATATCGAAAGAGCATGGCTGACTGTTCGTCTACGCCGGTTGTCCCGAGATGGCATTCGCTCGAGATAAACGCCGGGCGTCCAAACACCATGGATGCAAACGAGACTGGATAAACTCCCACATCCAACAACGCTCCCCCTCCAAGTGAAGGATTGAACAATCTGTGCAGAGGATCAAATTCGGCTTTAAAGCCAAAGCTCGCGCTGAGCATGCGGATTTCACCGAGGGACCCTTGGCCGAGGATTTCACGCACCTTAACAAAAGCAGGCAGATACCGCGTCCACATGGCTTCCATAATAAAACACTTTTTTTTCTTGGCCAGGTTGATCACCTCTTCCGCCTGATCTGCATTTATGGTGAAGGGTTTTTCGCAGAGGATAGCTTTTCCTTCCTTAATCAACATTAAACAATTTTCATAGTGAAGGTTGTGTGGCGTGGACACATACACCACATCGATATCGGGATCCTTGGCAAGATCTTCATAGCTCCCATACCTCTTTGGAATGCCGAACCTCCGTCCGAACCTTTCGGCAGCCTCCAAAGTGCGGGATCCAACGGCGGTCAGAAGAGCATTAGGAACTCTGTCTAACCCTTTTGCCATGGCGGCCGCAATGCCACCTGTTGCAAGTATCCCCCAGTTTATCTTTTTTTTCATATGGGAAAAGGAACGATATCGGCGGTTTTTTCCGCCGGATCAAAGAGGACCACAGTTTGCCTCCCTGTTATCCACCCCCCTGTCTCGCCGGGATTGATAAGAAGGGTGTTTCCCTGGAACCGAACTTCAGGCCTGTGCGTATGGCCGAAAATAAGAACATCCAGATTTTGCTGCTTCAGATAAGAGTTGAGAGGAAAATCCAAATGAACCAACAGATACCGATCTTCCTTCCATTCAAAGACAAAAGGCGCTTCTTGAATTTCCCCAAAAGGCTGAATGGCTCTCGCCAATCCCTGCTTTTCCCCATCGCAGTTACCAAAAACTGCTTTGACTTGGCAGGTGAGATTGGCCAGTTCTAAAGCAGCGAAGGGCGCCACAAAGTCTCCCGCATGGATCACCAGTTCACACTCCGCTTCGTTGAATATGTGAACAGCCTGTTTTATAGCCTCCCGGTTGTCATGTGAATCCGACATCACTCCAATCATATTCCCTCCGAATTATTCATAAAAACTGCCTCCGCTTTCATTTCTCTTCATTGACATCAACTTTATAGCATGATTTTAGCAATATCTCGAATATTACTTTATTTGTTGGCTAGTTTATATCAAATGCCGGCATTTTATACCCAAAGGGGGCGAACCAATCTTACCACATCTGCTTCGTTATGACCGGGTTAGGTTGGGACGGTTCGCTGTGGAAAGTCACAGCTTCATGGGCCGATGCCTCGCATCTGCAGCAATTTTGGCCCGTGAATAGCCAGGGTTACATCGCGGCCCCTTCTTCTCTACTCCATTGAAAAATTAGAGGGGGTATATTATACTAGCAATTCGATTTTGGAACTTATATGCTTATAAAAAAACAAATAACGGAGTTTTTATGAAAAAAAATGTCATCATAATGGGTGCCGCTGGAAGGGATTTTCATAACTTCAATACTTTCTTCAGAGACAAAGACAACTATCAGGTAGTGGCATTTACGGCCACTCAGATTCCCGACATCGAGGGCCGAAAATATCCCGCAGAACTCGCAGGCCCACTTTACCCGACAGGGATTCCTATCTATTCTGAAAACGACCTGATCAAGCTTATTAAATCCCTGGATGTGCGTGAGGTCTTCTTTTCCTACAGCGACACATCCAATGATTACGTCATGCACAAGTCCGCCGATGTTATGGCCGCGGGGGCAAGTTTTACTCTCCTCGGTCCGAGAGAGACGATGATCGCCAGCCAAAAACCACTAATCTCTGTTTGTGCAGTCCGCACGGGAGTGGGAAAAAGCCAGACCAGCCGGAAAATCGCAATGATGCTTAAAGACAAAGGCCATAAGGTCGTTGTCATCCGGCATCCCATGCCCTATGGGGATCTGGTCAAACAGAAAGTTCAGCGATTCGCCGAATACGACGACATGATCAAACACGAGTGCACGATCGAGGAAATGGAAGAGTACGAGCCTCATATCCGGAACGGCATTATCGTTTATGCAGGGGTGGACTACGGCGCCATCTTGGATGAAGCTGAAAAGGAAGCCGATATCATCCTCTGGGACGGGGGAAACAACGACTATTCATTCTACAAGGCGGATCTGGAAATTGTCCTGATCGATCCCCATCGCCCAGGACATGAGCTTAAGTATTACCCTGGAGAGGTGAATTTCAAAAGGGCTCAGGTTCTCATTATCAATAAGATGGATACGGCTAATCAAGACGGCATCGACCAAGTTGTCAAAAATATCAAGGCTCATAATCCAGAAGCCATAATCATCCGGGCCAATTCCCCGATCACTGTTCCGGACGGTAAAGATATCGAAGGACAGAACGTCCTAGTCGTTGAAGACGGACCGACACTGACACATGGGGGGATGGCCTATGGGGCTGGAATTGTCGCGGCAAAAAAATACGGCGCGGGCAGCATTGTCGATCCGCGCCCTTACGCCGTGGGCAGCATCAAAAGGACATTTGAAAAATATTCCCATCTCGACCGAGTCCTTCCGGCAATGGGGTATGGACAGGAACAGATTGCCGAACTGACCGAAACCATCAACCGCACCGAATGCGACCTCGTCATTGGAGCGACTCCCATCGATCTGGGCCGTCTGATTCAGACAGATAAAAGGATACTGCGCGTGTCCTACGATCTGGAAGAAATCGGCTTCCCCGACCTTCATGAGGTCCTCAAGGAGTTCTGATGAAAACCAAAACCGCTCTCATCGCTTTCGGAGGAAATGCGCTCCTTCCCAAACCAAAGCATGGACTCCAGAGCGAGCAGATCAAACATGCCGAAAAAGCCGCCCGGTTGATGATCCATGTCTTACTTCGGGGATATGATCTGATAATCGTTCATGGGAATGGCCCACAGGTCGGAAATCTGCTCATCCAGATGGAAGAATCCATCAACAAGGTTCCCCCTTTTTCTCTCGACATATGCGATGCGATGACCGAGGGCAGCATGGGATATATGCTGGAAAAGGCTATCATCAACGAACTTCGTAAAAAATCGGTGGACAAGGAAGTGGCCACACTAATTACGCAGGTTATCGTGGATAAGGAAGATCCGGCTTTCGATGTCCCATCCAAACCAATCGGCCCGTTTTACTCGGAATACAGGGCCAAGATGCTCATGCGGGAGAAAAAATGGGAAATGATGGAAGATGCAGGACGGGGATTCCGGAAAGTCGTCCCCTCGCCCAAACCGATTGACGTGGTGCCTAAACACGTGATGCATGAGCTCGTCAATTCGGGAAAAATTGTCATCGCTGCAGGAGGTGGAGGCATCCCGGTCATCATCAACGGCCGCGGACTCTTCCAGGGGGTGGAAGCGGTCATCGATAAAGATTACACCTCCGGACTCATTGCCAGAGAAACCCGAGCCGACCTATTCATCATCCTGACAAATGTTCCTCAAGTCTACTTAAATTTCGGCACACCAAGAGAAAAACCGATTTTCGAGATGACAGTGGACGAAGCCAAAAAACAGCTGGCCATGGAACAGTTTCCACCTGGATCCATGGGCCCAAAAATAAAAGCTGCGATCGACTATATCGAAGGGGGTGGAAAAGAAGTCCTGATCACCTCCTCCAGCCACCTGAAAGCAGCACTGATCAACCGGTCAGGCACAAGGATTAGAGGGATAAACCGAGGAGACAAGAATGGATAACTTTCTTTCGATTCACGATTTGAGCATCTATGAGTTCCATGAACTGCTGGACCTAGCCGGTCATATCAAGGCTCAACCGCAGCGCTACAGAGAAAAACTCAAGGATAAGGTTTTAGCTATGATCTTCGAGAAGCCTTCGCTGAGGACCAGAATGACCTTTCAAGTGGGGATGCTCCAGTTGGGCGGCCAGGCCGTCTATCTCGGCCCAACCGATATCCAAATGGGCCAGCGTGAAAGTACTCACGACGTAGGGAAAAATCTCGAACGTTGGGTTGACATGATCATGATTCGCACATTTTCACATCAGATCGCTGTGGATCTGTCCATGTACACCAGGACTCCAGTTATCAATGCCTTGACCGATTCGCTGCATCCCTGTCAGGGAATGGCCGATTTTCTAACCATCAAGGAACGCCATCATGATCTGACCAACTTTACACTCGCCTATCTCGGAGACGGAAATAATGTCTGTCACAGCTTGATTTTCGCTGCAGCGAAAGCAGGTTCCCGAATGAAGGTGGCCACCCCTCCGGGATATGAACCCGATCCCATTTTCGTAAAAAAAGCTGAAGAAGATGGGGTGAACACGGGCTTCAGCCTTACGATCTCGAATGATCCAACTGAAGCTGTTCGTGATGCCCACGCGGTTTATACCGATACCTGGACATCGATGGGGCAGGAGTCTGAAAAATATGAAAGAACCCAAGTCTTTTCCAAGTATCAGGTCAACCGCGATCTGATGGCTCAGGCAAACTCTCAAGCCATATTTATGCACTGTCTCCCTGCGCACAGAGGAGAAGAGGTGACAGATGAGGTTATCGATTCTCCTCAGTCAGTTGTTTTTGACCAGGCAGAAAATAGGCTTCATTTCCAAAAAGCCATTATGTTATTATTGATGGGGATAAAAAAGTAGAAAATGGACCAAGAAAACGAACTCACACATATAGCTGTTGATGACCTTTCCTTTTTGGAAAAGGAGCTGGCCAAGACTAAAATACCGGTCAACCAGGAAGAACTGGTCACAAAGACCGCCTTTAAAAAGACGGCCAGCCTGCGGCGCCTCGAAGCTAAACAATACCATCCCGATTGTGTGTACGAAATTGGCGATCTTGTACACAAGGAATATGACGAACCGCTGACTGTCAGCTCAAAAGGCACCGAATATTTTAGGGGTTCGGTGGTGCTCAAGGTGGTCAATAAGTTTGCACTTCCTGATTACAACTGCGAAATGCTGGAAGTCGATTACACAGGAGGGGGCATATTCCGGAAACATGTCGATTATATGAAAAAATCCAGTACACAGGTTCTCCTTCCAAGTAACTGCGACGGAAAGGCCAAACTTCCAGAAATTCTGCAGAAGGGTGATGACCCACGGATTAACGAACTCCCAATGACGGATAAAGACCTGAAAAAACTGGCTAAAAACCTAAAATCGGCCCTTTTAAAATCCGATAAATTTTTCAACTGGAATGACTTCTGGCAGCTGGAGGCAAGTCGGATCCCCATCAAAGCCAAAGAGATTAAGGACATTGAAAAACATTTTGAAAAAACCCCCCTTTCCACGGCCACAACGGACTTAGTCCCCCAGCTTTTTAATATCGACAAAGACCATGAGTTATTCGCGATTCACTGCCTCAGTCTCAACTTTGTTCTGGAAAAGGACTACAAGAAAAAATTTATCTATATTTCACCCGAAGAATGGGGAAAATGGTTCTCCAAGGAAACTCTCGATTCATTCCTAACTAATCTTCCCATAACAAAATCCAAGGCCAAAGTACCCAGCTTGGATACAGCTAAACATGAACCCCTCTCCCCCGCCCCAGAAATGCCGCTAAAGATCTATCTTACATGGAGAGAGGTTCTTTCGGGCAGCATCAAGATCCCTAAGAGCATGAACAGGCATTTTTCACAGTCCAGAGAATACACATTCACGGATACAGACGGCGGCCGTAAGTACGTCGTTTACTACTACCCCTCCTCAAATATCTTTTATGGGCTGAATGAATACTTCGAAAAAAACAATGTGCCCCAGGGGGCCAGTCTCACAATCGAGAAAAAAACCCTCACATCGTGCCTTTTTAGCCTAAAAAAGTCAAAAAAAAAGCTAGAGGTACCACATCTTACATATGATCCTGTAAAGGATGAGATTAGCGACACTGGGGAAGAAGCGTACACATTCGCCCTTCCCAATAAGATCATCTTTTTTGAACGTGAAACACTGACCACGCTTTTGACTCTTTACGGCCAGCGGAAAAACGCAGATCTCAAGGACCTGCTCATCCTCATCTTCAAAAATTTTGGGCTGGAGGGGGAAGCCCTGACTATGCACTACCAACGCGCCTTCCATCTTGTCGATTTTATCAAACGCACCACCATCGAAGATGTGGAGATTGTGCTTCTCAACTCTCCTGAGTTCACACAGTCGGAAAAGAGCAAAGGTCTTTTTCTCTATCAGCTTGAAGTTGAGCCTCCGGAGGATCTCGGATTAGAAGAACTTTTAGAAAAACCTGTTGACCCAAAGATCGCGGCTATGCTCGAAGAACTCGAGGGAGAGAGTCTCCCTGAAATTGGGACTGTCGGCGAAATTGCTATTCCCGAAGTCCCCAAGATTGTCGAAGTCATCGAGCCCAAAAAGCCTGCCCCTGTTAAGCCTCCACTAAAAAAGGAAAAGGTTAAAGAACCGCCGCCAGCAAAACCTGCCCGAATTCCGCGCCGCAAAAAAGAAATCGACATCATTTCTCCAGAAGAAAAAGCTTCCGTAGAACCACCGAAAAAAGAAAAGGTTCCCAAGAAGAAAAAGCTGCGGATAAAGGAAGAGCAAGACAGAGCTCCACGCCGCAGACGCGGGGAGAAACGGCTCATTGAAGAAAGGATTGAACTCGAAGAATCGGAACACGAGGCCCTAATCGCACGCAAAGCAGAAGAAGCGGAACTGGAAAGCCTCATCCTGCCTGATGAACCCAAAAAAGACGAATTAAAAGAAAAGGACAAAAAGGAAGAACTTGAGGAGTATGTCTCCGAAGCCCCAACGTCCTCTCTCTTTGCGGATAAACTAAAGTCTGCCCTGGACAAAACACCGGCTAAAGCGCCTGATAAAGGGAAAAAAACGAAAAAAAGAAGGAAACAAGCCTGAGGCCGAAAAGTCGGTCGCGCGAAAGAACTCTTGGAAAAAACCGCTGATGTCGCTATCCTCGGAGGTGGTATCCTCGGAGTCAGCTCCGCATTTTTTCTCGCACGCCACAAGCCATTACGAATCGTCCTGTTGGAAAAAGACGGACTTGCCCAGGCCACGACTGGATTGAGTGTCGGGGGAATTAGGCAACAGTTTTCTCACCCCTCGAATATCCTCCTCTCCCAAAAAACGCTCGCTTTTATAAAATCTTTCCAGAAGGAATTCAACATCCCGCTTTGCTTTCACAAGATAGGTTACCTCTTTCTCGCCCAAAAGGAGGACACATGGGAGGATTTTCTCTCGAGTGTCCAGACACAAAAACGATACAATGTCCCGGTGGAAACCCTTCTTCCTGACGAAATCCAACGCCAATGGCCCTATTTGAATGTCGCAGATCTCAAAGGAGGCACATTCTGCCCAGAGGATGGCTATGCAGATCCCTACGAAGTGACGATGGCCATGGCCAAAATTGCACGAGAAAAGGGAGTGAGGATCCTTGAACAGACGGAAGTGACGGGAGTTCTTGTCGACAGAGGAAAAGTGCGCGGCGTGCAAACAAACCAAGGCGATCTTTCCGTTCCCATTGTCATCAATGCGGCCGGGCCGTGGGGCGGCAAGATTGGGCGGATGGCCGGGCTAAATTACCCCGTTTTCCCCTATAGGCGTCAGGTGTTTGTGACCAAGGCGTTTCAAGAATTGGCTAGACCGATTCCTCTCATTTTGGATTTCGACTCCCTCTTCTATTTTCGGGAGGAGGGGCCCTCTATCCTTATGGGTAAAAGTGATCCGGAGGAACCATCCAGCTTCAACGTCAACGTGGACAGAGGGTTTATGGAAACCGTCATTGAGGCGGCATGCCACAGAGCCCCCATGCTCGGCAGAGCGAAAATCGCAAAGGGCTGGGGAGGGCTTTATACCATAACACCTGATGAAAACCCGATCATCGGAGCCGATCCCAACATCGAAGGATTCTACAACGCCATCGGATTTTCCGGACACGGTTTCCAGCACGGACCTGCAGTTGGAGAAATCCTCTCCGATCTCATCATAAACGGATCCACGACACGCGATTTGACCCCTTTCTTTTCGGAGCGATTCACAAACGGATCGCTTCAGGGGGAAAAACGCGTCGTTTAAGGAGGGCAAGAGTTGTGAAAATAAAAATTCTCGACCAAAAAAACGTCATAAAGGCTGTCACTATGGCAGAGGCCATCTCGGCCGTTCAGAACGCATTTATGCAGCTCTCCGCTCAAGAAGCGGTTGTGCCGATGCGAAGCCAGGTCCCTGTAAACAAAAACAATGGTATCTCTATCTTTATGCCGGCTTATCTGGAAAAAAGCCATTCTCTCGGGGCTAAAATCGGCTCTGTTTTTCCGGACAATATATCAAAAAACCTGCCCACTATTTCCGCGGTGGTAGTTGTTCTGGATGCCGATACGGGGCAGCCCCAGGCTGTTCTGGAGGGCACTTTTTTAACGGCCTTGCGCACCGGGGCCGCTTCTGGAGTAGCAACAGATCTATTGGCTAGACAAGATGCTTCGACAGCGGCTGTCTTTGGCGCCGGAACACAGGGCCGGACCCAAATGGAAGCTGTATGCACGGTGAGATCTATCGAAAAAATTTGGGTCTTTGATCCCCATGCCTCTGCAGCGGAGGCATTTTCACACGAATTAAAAGAAAAGGGAACCCCGTTTCCACGAGACATATCACCTGCCTCTTCCCCAAAACAAGCTGCGGCCAACGCTGATATTATCTGTGCGGCCACCACCTCATTTTCGCCTGTTTTTAACGATGAGTTTATCAAACCGGGCATCCACATCAACGGCGTTGGCTCTTACACTCCAGAAATGCAGGAGATTCCTGAAGCAACCGTAGTGCGGGCCAAAGTGTTCGTGGATTCCGTCTCCGCCAGTTGGGAAGAAGCCGGTGATTTGATTATTCCCTTTCAAAAGGGGCTCATCGACAAGGCCCATGTCCAAGGAGAGCTCGGAGAACTGATCTTGGGACAAATTGAGGGAAGGGCCAGAGCAGATGATATTACATTCTTTAAATCCGTTGGAGTAGCTGTGCAGGATGTGTCTGTGGCACAAATCATTCTTCGTAAAGCTGAAAAACTAGGATTGGGATTGGATATTGACCTATAAAAGGATTTTTCCTTTGCTAGAGGATTTCACGAGTGGGTCCTCTGCGGCGTGTGACCCCCATCTGATCAAGAAGCTCAAGAAGAGGAATGGCATACTTCCGGGAAAGGCCGGTCAACTCTTTGAATTGACCCACACTCAGCTCTTTTCCTTCCAAGTTCCGGATTTTGGCCACCAGCTCTTCCAGCCAATGAGCATGAAGGATGAAGCCATCTTCTCCCTGGACAATCTTTCTCCTTTCTGCCAGAAGTGAAAGAAGGTTTTGCAGTCGCCGGGCGGAAAGATTAAAACGTCTCTGGAAGTCTTTCATAGTAACAGAATGGAGTTTTCCCTCTAGACACATCTCTTCAAGCATGTTGAGAAGGTCTTCCTCCTCCAGAGTCAGGGCCAGTTCAAAATCAATCACCGACAATCGTTTTCCGATCTCTTTGATCTGGTTCTCACGATAGAGATGTTTTAGCGCAAGAAGCCAGATCCGATCTGGGAGGTCAAATTTTTGTCTCACTTCATTTTCCGGAATGCCAGGCTCATCCGGATGGGTTTCATGATGACGCTTGATGAACGCTGTAATTTTCTCTTTGAGGAACTCAAAGCTCACCTGAGAAAGCAAAAACAGCGGTGAGAACGAGAGAATCCGTATCTGGCCCGCAGCTTCCAACTTCTGGCTGAGTGGAAGCAGCGTTTTCCTTGTGACAGGAGCAAATTCCAGGATCTCCTTTTCCCTCAATCCCATAATTCCCTTTTCTCGGGTGAGAACGTCTAGCATATCGAGCTTGTTGCCCGTGAGCTGGAGGAGGAGCCGAATCCTTTTTTTTGACTCCTTCCCAATCGGTTTTTGGGCTCCAGGATAGAGGACTTTGCCTGAACCCAATACCTTCTTGGAACCCGGACTTTGGACATCAAAGGATAGCCCCCATTTTACGATTCTCGGATTCGAGAGGGACACTGCAATAAAGGGCTTTTCAAAATCGCTGAATGATGTCTCATAAAAAGACAACGAGCCCGGCACTTTTTCTTTTTTTAGAACAAAAGTAACATCGTGTGTTTGGGAACTCTTTGGCAAAATAATATCGACAACAGCATCAAAAAAAGACGTTTTCATATCTTATTCTGTCCTGGTTCAGGGCCAATTATAACACACTTTCCGGCAAAGCTAGAGTGAGCCTTCTCAGAACAGGATCCACTGCCGCCAGCACGACTCTGACACTGTCGCCCAGTTTAAACGTTTTTCCGGTTCTTCGATTGACCAGCTGTTTTTCCCTCTTCCGAAAGACATATCCGCCGTCCAAATCCTGGAGTTGGACAAGACCGGAGACTAAATAATCCTCCAGTTCGATAAACAGTCCTGCCCGAGAGACATGGACGACAATCCCCCCAAATTCATCTCCCAACTTCCCCTTCAGAAAGCGAAAGATCCTCCACTTCACTAGGTCCTTTTCCGCCTCTTCTGCATTCCTCTCCAATTCAGAACAGTGCCTTGCCGCAGAATCCAGAGCCGGAAGACGGAGGACCTTTTTCTCAAGAGCCCCTTTGAGAAGACGGTGAACGATTAAGTCGGGATAACGCCTGATTGGAGATGTAAAATGCGTATAGATTGTCTTGGCCAAACCATAGTGCCCTTCATTCTCTGTGGAATAGACAGCTCGACTCAGGCTTTTTAAGATTTGGATGCTAAGAAATTTCTCTCCTGTCCGGCCGGCCGACTGCTCAAGAACGTGCTGGATATCTTTCGACCGGATCCTTTTGTCCCCGGGAAGGGATATCTGAAAAAAAGACAGAATCTCCCGAAGCTGGGCTAAAGCATCCATTGAAGGCGGGGGATGGACACGAAAGATCAGTTCGAAGTCTTTTTCCACAAGGAAACGGGCCACTGCTTCATTGGCGGCAATCATGAATTCTTCAATAACACGGTGAGCCTGGTTGCGCGCAAAAAATAAAACGGATTGGAGGGTTCCCTCTTTATAGACGAGCTCTGGTTCAAGAAGATCAAAATCCAGGCTCCCTTCTCGCACCCGTTTTCTGCGGATGCGTTCCGAAAGCTCCAACATGAGAAGAAGATCTGGAACAAGGGAAGCATATTTTCTTCTCTCCTCTTTATCTCCTGAATATATTTTAAAAACCGAGTCATAAGTCAATCTTTCCTCAGGGTGGATGATCGAAGGATAAAATTCTGAGTTGATCATTTGACCATTCGTGTCTATCGTAAGGAGAACAGACATCGTCAACTTGTCTTCTCTGGGACGGAGACTGCAGACTTCGTTGGAAATTTTCTCTGGAAACATGGGGAGCGTTAGATCGGGAAAGTACACACTTGTTCCTCGGGCATACGCCTCTTCGTCCAGAACTGAACCCGGTTGGACATAATTTGAGACATCCGCGATGTGAACTCCCAACATCATATTCCCTTTCTGGAGTTTCCGGACACTCACGGCATCGTCAAAATCTTGCGCTTTTTCTCCGTCTATGGTCACGGTCCGCCAATTTCGATAGTCGATTCTGTCTTGTATTTCGTTCTCCGATATTTTTTTGCTGATCTCGGCTGTTTCTTCTTTTGCTTGATCAGAAAAAGTGGCTTTCAAGTTAAAATTCCGTATGACAACTTGAGTGTCAACTCCGGAATCATCGGGAAATCCGAGAACCTCTTGCAAGATATTTGTGTCTCTCTCGACAGCAACGATTGTTCCTTCGAGAAGTTGAAAACCGCTGGTCCCTTGCAGAGGGATATCTTCAACCTGAGGAGAATCCAGGCTCTGAAAAAAAGGCTGCCCATACCGTTCCCTATAAATGCCCAGGATTTGACTTTTTTTCTTTTGAAGGATGCGGATTATCCGGCCTTCGGGTTTTCCTTTCCGCCCGAACTCCTTAACAACCACTTCGACAACATCTCCAAGTTGCGCGCTCCCTATGTTTTTGGCATGGATATATATATCATCCTGAAGTCCCTCTTCGGGTCGTACAAATCCAAATCCCCGTTGACTTGTAACAAAAGTCCCCTGAACAGCATTTGATCTCGGGTGGATAAAATACCTCTTTTGAAGGAGGAGGATCACTCCTTGATCCTGGAGTTTTTGGAGATTTTTCGTAAGAATTTTTCTTTCTTTAGGAGAGACATGAAGTTTTGCCGCTATTTTCAAATAGCTCATTCCCTGTTTGTTTTTTTTTAAAAGGGAGATAATCCGAGAGATCATGGTCCTGCTCAGTACAAAAAAGGAGCCACATGAGGGATTTTGTACTTGCTCCGCATGAGCTTGATCAACGTGATTTGAAATATTCTCTGAAAATCTTCTTGTTCCACGAGATCTGGAAAACCCTCAGCGGCTTCTTTTTTGGCCTCCTCTTGATCCTCTGGAGAAGCATGGGCAATCAAAAGGCCTTCGATGTTTTCTTCTGCCCTCTCGAGGTCTTCTTCCTGACAATCCAACAAGATCTCTTTCACATGGACAAAAGGAGCCTCGAGCCATTTTATTCTCATGGGAATGGTATCTAAAAATTGGGCAACAGCCGCTCCAATAACCTCTTTTTTATTCGCTTTTGCAGCCTGAGCGTGTCTTTGGCCAACAGTCCTTTCCTGGTACAAAGTAAAGGCTACTTTCACAGAAGGCTCACAGAAAGTCAGCGACCGGATCCTTCCCCTTGAGCTAGTTCCCTTCCTTTGTTTCTGCTGTCGTTTTGAAAAGGACGACTTGATGCCTTCAAGCACGACACGCAGAGGAATCCCCGCAGCTTCCCATTTTTCAATGAGAGACAGTTCGTTTGAGGACAGGAAAAATGGTGTTCCCCTAAGTTCAATGAATTTCCGTGCAATCGTCTGGAAGTAGAAGCTCTGGTTGTCCATTTTTTTTTGCCCCGCCTTGTTATTCAGGGCGTATTTCGTTCATGAAGAATCCGGAGTCCCTCTAGAACAAGATGGCATTCAAAGATATCGATGTGTTCAATTTTTTCAGAGATGAGGGAGGCAAATCCACCTGTCGCAATGACTTTGGCTTCTTTCCCCAATTCATCCTTAAATTTGTTTATGATATTGGTCACCAGACCGATGTATCCAAAATACAAACCGCTTTGCATGCTGGAAACCGTGGTCCGTCCAATGGCTTTCTTTGGAATTTTAATTTCGATCCGCGGCAGCTTGGCTGTTTTTAAGGACAGGGCTTCGGCGGCGATCTGGATTCCCGGAGCAATGGCTCCCCCAAGGTATTCACCTTCCGCAGAGATCGCATCAAATGTCGTAGCTGTCCCAAAATCCACAACAATCACCGGCCCTCCGTATTTTGAAAACGCCGCCACGGAAGAGACAATCCTGTCGGCACCGACTTCAAGAGGATTTTCGTACAGGATAGGCATACCGGTTTTCAATCCTGGGCCTACGATCAAGGCTTTGATGTTGAATCGATTCTGGCTCAACTCCTGAAAAACGGGGGTCAAGGGCGGAACTACGCTGGAGATGATGACATCACGGATCTCTCCGACAGACACTTCGGACAGGGCAAACAACTTCAGCAGGGTCACCGCGTATTCATCACATGTTGTTTCCCGCCCAGACTGGATTTTCCAGTGTTTAGAAAGGTTCTGTCCTTGGAAAACACCAATGACGATATTTGTGTTGCCAATGTCTAGGGCTAGAAGCATTTCAATTCTCCTTTGCTTCCTGGAGTGATTTCAAGTCAACAGAAAAATAGGCGCGGATTCCATCTCGGGTTTCCAGGACAACTCCTCCTTGATGATTTACACCCTTAAAAGTTCCGAGCACCTCCCCGTTCTCTGTAAGGGCGACAAGCTTCTGGCCTAGGGCATAACACGAAGATTCCATGAAGGATGAAATTATGATGTCTGTCTTTTTTTGCACGTAAAAATCATACCAGATTTCGAGCGTTTTCCATAAGTTTAGAAGGAATAAATCTGTGTTGACATCTCCATGTTTGATTTGCTTTATCGAGATGGCGGTCTCTCTGACGCTTGCCGGAAAGTCCTTTTCACTATGGTTTATATTTATACCGATCCCAACAACAACAAAGTTAAGTTGATTGCCAATAAAACTGCTCTCGCTAAGGATCCCTCCCAACTTTTTTCCCTCCCAAAGAAGATCGTTGGGCCATTTTAGACAGGTTTTTACCCCTAATGTATCCCAGAGGACATCGGCAACGGCCAGTCCGGCAGTCAGCGTGAGGAGGGAGACTTCAGGTTGCGACGGGCGAAAAAGGACGGAAAGATAGAGCCCTTTTCCACGAGATGAAAACCAGTGACGCAGGAATCTTCCCTTTCCCGAAGTCTGTTCCTCAGCGATGACAACCGTTCCCTCCTTTGCCCCTTGAGCGGCCATATCTTTGACAGCATCGTTTGTGGACGTACAGGCCGGTAAAAAATAGATAGGCTCACCGATTTTCATCCCCCCTTTCGTACCTCCAATCTATTCTTCCTTTTTAAGGCCCTTGAGATCGTGTGCCCTCAGTCGATTGACAATTCGGTTTTCACTTTCACGAATAGACTCAGCTATCATGTTTTTTATCTTATCCTCTAATTCTGCAACAATGGAAAGTTCCCTGGAAGGAACCGGTTCCTCTGGAAGCGTCTGAGGATCATGCTTTCCCCCCAGCATTTTGCGAATTTTTCGCAGCAAGGCCATGGAGTCGAAAGGTTCCTCTAGAAGCTCTCTGTATTCAAGCCCTCCTAGTCTCTCTTCATCGACACGATCAAATGCCCCTTTAAGGAGAAATAGCGGAATCGCTTTAAATCGCTCTTGGCTGTTCAGAAAACGGCAGACATCATATCCATCCTTGGAATCGAGGAACAGGTTTAATAGGATCACATCAGGCTGAATGGACACCAGCTCTGCAATCATCTCGCGGCCATCCGAGAAGGTGAAAATATCGAATTCTGTGCCAGGAAATGCCGTCTTGATGGCCGTCAAGACCGAAGGTGTACAGTCAGCAAGAATTAGCTTATTCATGTCTAGTATTCTATCAGAACAGAGTCCTCCCCTAAAAGAGACTCGACGCTCTTGGTAAACTCCTCGGACGGTTTGACACTCTGCGCTTCGATGGACTGCACAACCATTCGGTATGAATGTGGAGTCTGCAGATCAAACAGGACAGGACAACCTCCATGGTGTTTGTCCAAGATTGTCTTGAGTTCCGTAAAGATAGTGTCCTCTAATCCCGGGAGGAAAATCTTCAAGACAACTCTTTTTGCATGTTTTTCGAAAGCCTCCGCTAGCGGAGTGATCTGAGAGAGATGAATCCTCCGTCCTTCTCCCTCCCCCAAAAACTTGCCCTTCACAAGGACCATAAGATCTTCCCGTAGATGTTCATAGAACTTCTGGAAAAAATCCGGAAAGACAACCACTTCGATCCGGCCGGTCAGGTCCTCGAGCATAAACGTGGCCATGCGCTCGTCTTTTTTTGTCTTGAGCGGTTTGATGGAGGCAATGATACCTGCAAATCGGATCTCGCTGTTGAAATCAGCATTCTCATCCACTTCTCCAATGTCATGAGAGGTCAGGCGTTTCAATTTTTTTCCAAACTGTGCCAAAGGATGCCCGGTGATATAAAAACCCAGGGCATCTTTTTCATATGATAGAAACAAAGGCTCATCCCACTCTCTCATGGCCTTGATCTCAGAGGGAACCTCAGGAGGATCGACCTGTCCCTTCCCAAAGAGGGAGGACTGCTTCGAGGACTTCATTTTTTGCAGATCATGGGCATAATCGATCATCTTATCCACAAGATGGAAGAGCTGCGACCTTTTCCATCCCAGGGAATCCAGTGATCCGGACTTTATCAGGCTTTCGATCACTTTCCGGTTGACCGCCTTCGAATCCAAATCCTCAAATATATCAAAGGGCGAGGAAAATTTTCCCTTCTTCTCTCTGGATTCAATGATCGCCTGGATAGCTCCTTCCCCTACGTTCTTTACCGCAGAAAGCCCGAACCGGATGTTGCCCTCGGATTCCGTGAAGTTAAAATCACTGGCATTGATATCGGGAGGAAGCACTTCAATCCCCATTTCTTTGCACTCATTGATATACTTGACCAGCTGAGACGTCGCACCTCTCTCCGCTTCAGATGTCAAAAGTGCAGCCAAAAAATACACAGGATAATGGGTTTTTAGGTAGGCTGTCCTAAAGGCCAGATAGGCATAGGCCGCACTGTGAGACTTATTGAATCCATAACCGGCAAAGTAATTGATCTGTTCAAATATTTTGCTGGCTTTGGAATGATTTAATCCATTCTCTTTGGCCCCCTGAATAAACCGCTGCTTTTGGGCCTTCATAACCGATGTTTTTTTCTTCCCCATCGCTTTGCGTAGAATATCGGCCTCGGCCATTGAAAATCCGGCCAGGGCTGTGGCGATCTGCATCACCTGTTCCTGATAGACTATGAGGCCCTTTGTCTCCTCGAGAATCTTTTCAAGCTCTGGCGCTTCATAATTGACGCGGTCCGGATGATGTTTGCACTTTATGAATTCATCGGTCATCCCGCTCTTTAAAGGGCCCCGGCGATAGAGCGCATTCATGGCGATCAGATCACGGAAGTTTTCCGGTTTGTACTTTCTTAAAAGATCCTTCATGCCCGGACTTTCGAATTGGAAAACCCCATCCGTATTGCCCGCCTGGAAGAGGGCAAATGTTTTTTCGTCATCCAAAGGGATTTCATCGAGGCTAAGTGTCTGGCCGGTGCTCTTTTTGATGATCTCAACTGTATCTTTGATGACGGTCAGGTTGCGCAGACCCAGTAAATCCATCTTCAGGAGACCGATGGCTTCGATGTCTCCCATTGGAAACTGAGTAGTGATTTCCCCTTTGGTTGACTGGTAGATGGGCATAAACTCCACAATCGGAGTTGGCGTGATAACGATCCCGGCTGCATGAATGGAGGGATGGCGGACCTGTCCTTCCAGCTTTTGCGCATTGACTAAAAGATTCGCGATTTTTGTGTTGTGATCTCTCAGTTCTTTCAACGGCTTGATCGTTTTTAATGCCCTCTCGATCGTTGCATCGGGGCCAAAGGGAGGAATCATTTTGGCAATCTTGTCCACCTCTGGCAGAGGGACCTCTAGTGCCCGTCCCACATCCCGGACGGCTCCGCGTGCAGCCATAGTGCCAAAGGTGATGATTTGACAGACATTTTCCCTGCCGTACTTACTCGTCACGTAGGAAAGAATTTCATCCCGCCGCCGCCCGCAAAAATCGATATCAATGTCAGGCAAACTGATCCGTTCGGGATTGAGGAACCGCTCAAAGATGAGCCCAAACTCAATGGGATCTATATCCGTAATTCCCAGACTAAAAGCAAGGAGACTTCCGGCCGCAGACCCTCTCCCTGGACCGACGGGAATACTCAGAGTTTTTGCTTCCCGGATGAGGTCCCACACGATCATAAAGTAGCCCTCAAATCCCATCTCTTTGACCAAGCGGATTTCCCTTTCTAGACGCTTCTCGTACTCCTCCAGATCAGGAAGCTCCGCTTTTTCCCGAGTCTCCACAAGCGCCTTCATCCGCTTTTTAAATCCTTCTTTGGCGATACGTTCAAAATACTCCCCCAACTCCATACCTTCTGGAGCCTTAAACTGAGGAAGGAAATAACCAGACCCTGAGCTCGAGGGAAATTCAAAATTGCATCGGGATGCAATCTTGGTAGAGTTGTTCACTGCATCGGGAACGTCCGCAAACAATTCGATCATCTCTTCTCCAGATTTGAAATAGAACTCATGTGAGCCGAAGCGGATCCGCTCCTGATCTGACACTTTTTTGTTTGTCTGAATACAGAGCAGGATATCATGGCTCTCCCAATCCTCTTTACGGCGATAATGGACATCATTTGTCGCAATGAGGGGGATGTCAAGTTTGCGGGCCAGTTTTATAAGAAGCGGATTGATCTTTTTCTGCTCGTCTAAACCATGGTCTTGAATTTCAATATAAAAATCCCCTTGGGGAAACAATGACGCATACTCACGCGCGGTTTCTTCAGCTTTGTCCTCAAATCCCAATCCCAGGTAATAACTGATTTCTCCTTTTAGACACCCGGATAAGGCAATGAAACCTTCGCTGTGCCGGGCAAGCAGTTCTTTATCAATTCTAGGCCTGTAGTAAAATCCTTCCAGGTAGCTGTGTGTGATTAGCTGACAAAGGTTCCTGTACCCCATTTCGTTCTTGACAAGGAGAACGATATGGAGATGTCTCGGGCCGCGTGCTTCCGGATTTTTGTCGAACCGGCTCTTAGGTGCGACATAAACTTCACATCCTAGGATGGGCTTGACTTTTCGTTCCTTCGCCTCTCGGAAAAAACTAACGGCCCCAAATATATTCCCGTGATCGGTCAAGGCTACGGCTGGCATGTTATTTTCGTATGCAGCATCCACAATGGCCTGTGTTTTCCATGCCCCATCCAGGATGCTGAATTCAGAATGGGTGTGAAGATGAATAAATGAAGCGCCCATGATCATTCCCACTCAATAGTAGCAGGAGGCTTGGATGTGATGTCATACACCACCCGGTTTACCCCTTTAACTTCGTTGACGATTCGGTTGGAGATCTTATTCAAAAGCAATGGTTCTGCAGGATACCAGTTGGCTGTCATCCCATCCACACTCTGAACAAGCCGGATGACAACAACCCTCTGGTACGTCCTGCGGTCGCCCATGACTCCAACAGACCGAACAGGAAGCAGAACTGTAAATGCCTGCCACAGCTTTTTATAAAGCCCTGACCGAAAAATCTCATCAAGTAGCACACTGTCTGCCTCTCGCAGAATTCTCAGTCTCTCGCGTGTGACCTCTCCCACAATTCTGACGGCCAGCCCTGGTCCTGGAAAAGGATGTTGCTGGATAAAATCCTTGTCCACACCCAATTCCTCGCCAAGTGCCCGCACTTCGTCTTTGAACAGTTCCCGTAGGGGCTCGACAAGCTTAAATTTTAAGCCCTTTGGAAGGCCTCCCACATTATGGTGGGATTTGATGCTGGATGAAGGGCCTTTCACAGGACTGCTCTCGATGACGTCCGGATAAATCGTTCCCTGTGCTAGATATTGGACACTCCCGATCTTGGCCGCTTCCCTCTCAAAGATCTCGATGAAGACTTTTCCGATGATTTTTCTCTTTCTCTCGGGAGACGCAATTCTTTCAAGCCTTTGAAGGAAGTCCTCTGTGGCGTTCACTCCGATCACATTCAATGAAAATTTTTCCCGGAATTTGTCCATAAGGTCCTGGTACTGCCCCTTCCGCAGCAGCCCATTGTCGACAAAAATACATGTGAGATTATTCCCGATGGCCTTGTGGATGATGAGTGAAGCAACCAGAGAGTCAACCCCTCCACTCAAACCGCAGATGACCTTCCCAGCCGACACCTGTCTGCGAATGCTATCGGCTTCCCTGTGGATGAAAGACTCCATCGTCCAATCGGGCTTAACACCGGCTTGAGAAAAGATGAAGTTGGACAGGATCTTTTTTCCCTGTTTGGTATGAATGACCTCAGGATGAAACTGAACACCAAACAATTTTTTCTCTTGGTTTTCAATTACGGAAGCTTTTGAATTGGACGTCAATCCGGTAACGACAAATCCATCAGGAACCCTGTTGACTTTATCTCCATGACTCATCCAGACCTGGGTGTCACTTCGCATTCCAGCCAGAAGCCCTCGTCTGTTTTTGACAACAAGGGTCGCAAATCCGTACTCTCTTTTCGTCGAGGGCGCGACTTTGCCACCCAATACATGCGCCATGAGCTGCAGCCCGTAGCAGATACCCAACACAGGAATTCCAAGCAAAAATATTTTTTCCGTAACCAGCGGCGCCTCTTCCGCATACACGCTGCTGGGCCCTCCGGAAAAAATAATTGCCTGAGGATTTTCTTTTTTGATCCTAGATAGGGAAACATTAAAAGGGAATATTTCAGAGAAAACTCCGAGTTCCCTAACCTTGCGGGCAATGAGTTGAGTGTATTGTGAGCCGAAATCGAGGACTAAAACCTTATCCATGTATAGATTTTATCAGAAAAATTTTCAGCACGCTAGAAAAAACGTCAGAAAACCTGAAGGAGTCACGAAACGGGACAGGATTTCAGACCAAACGAGGGGGGAGCACGGGGGTATCTTATCCCGGAGCGTATGGTGGCGAGGTGGGCGGGTCTTGGCGCAGGGAAAGATACCCCCGTGCAGGGTACCGCCCCTCTTGGACTTGGCTCATTGACTTGAAGGGACAAATTTCTTAAGATGATTATCTGATGGACAGGGCAAAGATCACCTCTGAATTGAGCGTCAAAACACCTTCTAAGATCGTTCTCCTGGTTTTGGACGGACTGGGAGGCCTGCCTCTAAACGGACAAACAGCCCTGCAAGCTGCAAAAACTCCCAACCTCGACACGTTGGCTGCTCAAAGTGTTTGCGGTCTCACTGATCCTGTTTATAAGGGGATCACTCCCGGAAGTGGTCCGGCCCATCTCTCACTTTTTGGGTACGATCCAACCCAGTACATCCTAGGCAGGGGCATACTCGAAGCAATGGGTGTTGGCATTGACGTGGCGACAGATGACCTTGTCGCACGGGGAAATTTCGCCACATTATCAAACGGCCTTATCATGGACCGAAGAGCCGGGAGGATTCCTACCAGTAAAAATACCGATCTCTGTGAAAAAATCAATCAAGAATTGGAATCCATCGAGGAGACAGACGCAACCCTGTTCCCTGGGAAGGAACACCGGTTTGTTGTCAGGTTTAGAGGAACCGGGCTTTCAGCCTCTCTAAGTGACGCTGATCCTCAAAAGGATAATCATCCCCCTGTGTACACCATAGCCCAGGAAGAGGAAGCCAAGCGAGCTGCGAAGGTCGTGAATGTTTTCATCGACAAAACGACTGAACTCTTGCAAGATTCCCCAATAGCCAATACCGTTCTTCTCCGGGGATTTTCAAAGTTCCCCTCGCTGCCGACCTTAAACAGCCTGTTCCATCTGTCTCCGGTCGCCGTGGCGCATTACCCTATGTACAAGGGATTGGCCAAGCTTGTCGGCATGGACGTTGCTGAAGTTGGGCCAAACATCGAAGACGTCTTCACAAAGGCCGAAAAAATCTACACGGACTACAACTTTTTTTACTTGCATGTAAAAAAACCGGACGCAGCCGGTGAAGACGGTAATTATGAAGAGAAGATATCTGCCATTTCAGAAGCCGACGTTTTTATCCCCAGACTTTTGGCTCTCAAACCCGATGTGCTCGTAGTGACGTCCGACCATTCCACTCCCTGTCTGCTCAAATCCCACTCTTGGCACCCCAACCCTTTTCTCCTTCATTCACGTGCTTCCCAGCGAGATCAGGTCTCGGCGTTCTCTGAAACACAGTGTGCTTCAGGATATCTGGGCCGTTTCCCGGCTCTTCACGCCATGACACTTATGTTGGCCCATGCAGAAAAACTGAAAAAATATGGGGCCTGAAGCCACAGTAGTATAAAAATGCAAAAACCCAAGATATTATTTTTTCTGCTAGGGCTGCTGTTCATGTGTGCCTCTCATGTGCTTCTCATCTCGCAGGGTGACTCCCGTGTTGAAATCACCAACCTGCGCTATCACACTCACCCCACCTTCACCCGGATTGTCATAGACATCGGACAGCTCAGAGAGTATACCTCCAATCAACTGGTCTCACCTGGCCGGGTTTATGTCGATATTTACCAAACAATACTCACTCCCCTTCTCCAGGGCAGAATCATCAAAGTCGATAACGCCTACATCAACCAGATCCGGATTGCTCAGAGAACCAATACAACTGTCAGAGTCGTCGTAGATGTAGACATTAATTCGGTCAAGCGCTACAACGTGTTCCCTCTCCTAAATCCTTTCCGGATCGTTATCGACATCTACCCAAAAGAATCCTCTTCGACGACTCCCTCTCCGAAAGTCAACAAGCCAGCCAAACCCACATCTTCCGGCTACAGTATGACCCGGCAGCTTGGTCTGGGGATCCAGCGGATCGTCATCGATCCAGGACATGGGGGGAGAGATCCCGGGTGCATCGGAAAAGAAAACACCTATGAAAAGGATATCGTCCTTGATGTCTGTTCCCGCCTGAAAAATCTCCTCCTCCAGAACAAAGGGCTCGAAATCATCCTCACAAGGGAAACAGACATCTCTATCCCCCTAGAAAACAGGGCCGTCATCGCCAATGAAAAAAAAGCGGATATTTTTATCTCCGTTCATGCGAACTCCTTCCCAAACAAAAAACGTGCCGGAGTGGAAACGTATTACCTCAATTTCAACCAGGATCCGGATGTACTCAAGGTCGCCGCCCAAGAGAACGCGACCACCACCAAAAATATCAGCCAGCAGAGAGAAATTCTTGAAAAGATCATCCGCACTAATAAACTCATGGAGTCTAGAGATCTCGCCAACCGTCTGCAAAAAAGTCTGGTGACACGGCTCGCATCCAAGTATCAAGGGATTAAAAATTTGGGTGTCAAGGGAGGCCCTTTCTGGGTACTTATAGGTGGAGAAATGCCGTCAATTCTTGTAGAAATCTCCCATCTCAGCAATCCTCAGGAAGAGGCGCGGCTCAACACGACGCAATACCGTCAAACAGTCGCGCAAGGACTCTATGAAGGAATCTTGGAGTACATACAATCACTTGGAAAAGGATAATCGTCAATGAAAAGAAGAGAATTTATCAAGGATCTTGCCATCGGAGGAGTGATCCTCAACCTGAATCCCCTTGTATTGGGTCAAGGAAAAAATATGCCTGATTTGGCCGTAATTCAAGGAGACTCTCCAGCCCATATAACACAAGAGGCCATTGCAGCACTGGGTGGAATGAACCAGTTTGTCTCAAAAGGTGACAAAGTGATGGTGAAACCCAACATCGGTTGGGACAGGACTCCTGAACAGGGGGCCTGCACCAATCCCGAAGTTGTTAAAACTCTTGTCGAGCTCTGCTTTGACGCAGGTGCTAAACAGGTCACGGTCATGGACAATCCCTGTAATCCCGCCCAAAGGACATATGTCCGTTCAGGGATTGCCAAGGCCGCCAAGGATGCCGGAGCAAAGGTGCCCTTTCCCAACAAATACAAGTTGAAAAAATTGGCCCTCAAAGGGGAGTGGTTTAAAGAATGGGAGATCTACACGGACTTCGTCGAGGTGGACAAGATCATCAATGTCCCTGCGGCGAAAACTCACAGCTTATCGAGGATCACGCTGGGCATGAAAAACTGGCTGGGGGCCCTAGGAGGCAACCGCAATCAACTTCATCAAAATCTTGACTATGCTATGGTCGATCTCTCCAGATTCTTTAAGCCCACTCTAACTGTACTCGATGCCTATCGCCTGTTGATCCGAAATGGACCGCAGGGCGGACGGCTTTCAGATGTTAAAGTTTTTAAAACAATTGTTGCCGGTGTGGACTATGTCGCCGTTGATTCCATGGGGGCATCCTTTTTCGACATCAAACCCGATGAATTACCTTATCTACAGTTGTCCAAGGACAGGGGATTGGGGAAAATTGACCTGGAGAAACTCCGTGTTGAAAAAAGAACGGTCTAAAAAATACAAACTTATCCAGATATTAAGAATTATTACACAGATCGTCTTTTTCGGCCTTTTCTTTTTCCTCCTCATACAAACCCGATTCCCAGGACAGGATTACATCCGCCGGGTGGAAGTTTTTTTCCATTTCGATCCGCTTTTGGCTACAGCTACTTTTATCGCTTCCAGGGCCATCTTTCTCGGCTTCATTTACGCCGTTATCACACTCTTAGTCACCTTGGTTTTGGGACGAGTGGTGTGCGGTTGGGTTTGTCCTATGGGATCTCTGCATCAGTTTTTTTCATGGCTCTTCAAAAAGACCAAACTCTTCCGCCCGCAGAGATTAAAAACATTTAAAGACAAGCGCCTAGTTTGGAAATATTATCTTCTTCTTTTCCTTTTGGTCAGCACACTCTTTACTCTGGATTTAGTAGGAATTTTTGATCCTCTCTCTCTCCTCTACCGATCTTTTGCTGTCGGCATCCTGCCGGCTGCCGATTTTGCAGTCGAGAACCTGATTGGCCTCGTTTACAAAGCCAATCTCTATTCCATCGGTGACGGGCTTGTTCAATTTTTTGAAACCTTGGCCATTAATGCCACCTTTGTCCAAGGTTTTTTGATCGCTGCTATATTCATCGGTTTGGTGTTTCTGAATATGCATAGGGAACGATTCTGGTGCCGGTATCTCTGTCCTCTCGGTGCTTTTCTCGGCTTAGCCAGCCGCTTTAACCTTCTGAAGCTTAAAGTGTCAGAAAAAAAATGTATCGAGTGCAACCTGTGCACTATCCACTGCCAAACATTGGCCAATCCCTGGCCTGAACAAGATTGGAAAAGCTCTGAGTGCGATTATTGTTTCACCTGTGCCGCGATCTGCCCGACAAGTGCAATCACCTTTCCCATAAAAGCCAAATCCGAAAGCATAGAATCCGTCGATCTGTCCCGCCGGAAAGTTATCTTGACTTCAATCTTGAGCGTTGTCGCCGTGCCCTTCTTCCGGATTTCTCCAGCAAAAACCCGTGCATCGGATAAATTGATACGGCCGCCTGGAGCTCTACCTGAAGATCAGTTTCTTCAGAAATGTGTCCGATGTGGTGAATGCATGAAGGTCTGTCCCACCAACGCCCTGCAACCCACCTGGGCAGAGGCCGGGCCAGAAGGGCTTTGGACACCCATGCTCGTTCCTAAGATTGGATACTGTGAATACTACTGTTCTCTCTGCACACAGGTCTGTCCCACGGGCGCTATCAAAGAGCTGTCGATAACCGCTAAAAATCAGGTTTGCATTGGAACGGCCTGGATCGATAAGAACCGCTGTATACCCTGGAAATTCGGGGACTCCTGCATCGTCTGTGAAGAGCACTGCCCGGTCTCCCCAAAGGCGATCAAGTTCATAACAATCGAAGTGGCTAGACCGGACGGAGTGATCAAGACTCCGCTGGCTCCACAAATCGTTGTGGACAGCTGTACGGGATGCGGCATATGTGAAACCAAATGCCCTGTGGTCGATTTGCCGGCTGTCTACGTGACAAGCGTGGGAGAAACACGATCAGAGCAAAATAAGATGAAACTTGATTTGATCCAGCCCGATTTCAATATTACGGATCCAGGCGCCGACATCTACAAATAAACTTCCCATTTATCTTAGAATCAGACCCGTGACCCGTTACGCATTCTGCCTCCATCACATACGAATGTGTATGGAGACAGACATACGACGTCCATCTGACTCAACTGAAGGAATCCTTATTTTATTCTGTGAGGAGTTTTTTGAATTCTTCTTTGAGTGCCGGGACGACTTGGAAGAGATCGCCGATCACGCCGAAGTCGGCCACTTTAAAAATCGGGGCTTCTGGATCCTTGTTGACCGCAACTATGAACTTCGATGAGGACATCCCTGCCATGTGTTGTATGGCTCCCGAAACACCAATTGCAAAATAGATGTTCGGAGACACTGTTTTTCCAGTCTGTCCGACCTGATGCTGGTGATCGACCCATCCGGCATCCACGGCTGAACGGGATGCCCCAACAGCAGAATGAGGAAGAATGGATGTGAGATCCCGGAGCAAATCAAAGTTTTCCGGGCCCTTCATCCCGCGTCCTCCTGAAACCACAATTTCCGCTTCAGTCACATCTAAAGCCGTGCCTTCCGCTTTGAGAAGTTCGGCAACCTGATCCTTAACATTGTCTTCGGCCAAAACCACCTCTCTTTTGACCGTTTCCCCTGGGGTGTCGATGGGATCAATTAGAGGAAAAACATTGGGCCGGAGAGAGGCCATCTGGGGCGAAGCTTTAAAGCTGAATGTGGCAAAGGCTTTGCCTGCATAAATTGGCCGAACGACTTCTAGCTTTCCTCCGTTTGCCGTCAACTTGATACAATCTGTGGCTAGACTCACTCCAAGGGCTGCCGCCAATCGAGGCGCCAGATCTTTGCCCATTGCGGTTGCCGCGAAGAGGACAACAGCAGGATTGAGTTCATCAATCAAACTCTTTAGAGCAAAGGCATATCCTGAGGGAGAATAGTGACTGAGCAGCGTATTCTCCAGAACAAATACCTTTGAGGCCCCAAAGCGAAAGACTTCGGGAGCAAGGGCCTCTACATTGTGTCCTACGATTGCCGCCGCAACCTCCACATTCATCTCATCGGCCAGCCGCTTGGCTTCTGAAAGAGCCTCCAATGAAGATTTCTTGACTTTCCCTTCCCTGATTTCTATATAAACTAAAAACATTTTATCCTCCTATAGAACCTTCGCTTCTTCCCTCAAATAAACGACAATTTTTTTTGCCGCCACTTCTGGTTCCTCTTCGATGACCTTTCCGGCTTCGCGTGGGGGAGGGCTCTCCATTTTGATCAGCTTGAGTTTGGGATCTAGCAAATCCCCATCGAGGCCGAGATCCTTTACATCAATAACAGGGATGTCCTTCCTCTTAGCTGCCATTATTCCCTTCAATGTTTCATAACGGGGCTCGTTCAGTCCTTTTTGAGCGCTGATAACGGCGGGAAGAGAAAAGGCGACTTTTTCCACTGCGCCCTCGATTTCTCGGCGTGCGCTACCACTATTTCCATCAATATCCAGCTTGGTCACGACATTGATCTGAGGAAGACCCAGAAGTTCTGCCACCATCGATGGGACCTGGGAATTGTCGGCTCCAACGGACTGCTTTCCGAATAAAAGAAGGTTATAATCTGAATATTTTGTTTTAAGGGCTTGGACAAGAATGCGAGAAATTCGCAGCCCATCATATGTTTCTGCCATTTCATCCTTCAAAAGCACGGCCTCATCCACACCCATGGCCAACGCCTTTTTCAGGATTGGGATGGTGTCATCCGAACCTACAGAAAACACAGTGACGGTTGCCTCCCCGGCTTCTTTAAGACGGAGGGCTTCTTCGACGGCATATTCATCATAGGGATTGATCACAAAGCTCAATCCTTCTTCTATGATGCTGTTGGCTTCATGATCTATCCTGATTTTTGATTCGGTATCCGGAACTTTTTTAACAAACACAAAGATTTTCACTTTAACCTCCATATAAGGGCGTTATTAAAATAGAAAAAACATTATATTTTTCCCAAAAATTAGAAGCGTTTCAGGAGAAGCGTGGCGTTTGTTCCTCCAAAACCAAAGGAATTGGTCAGGCCAAAACCTACGTCCGCCTTCCGTGCCGTATTGGGAACGTAATCCAGATCACATTCTGGATCAGGGATATCATAATTGATTGTAGGCGGGATGATTTGATTTTTTAGTACCAAGGCTGTGACTCCCGCTTCAATGCCTCCCGCAGCCCCTAAAAGATGCCCAGTCATGGATTTTGTGGAATTGACGGCAATCTTGTAGGCACGATCTCCAAAAACTTTTTTGATGGCCAGAGTCTCAATTTTGTCGTTGTATAATGTTGATGTGCCGTGGGCATTGATGTAATCGACAGATTCAGAAGGGATTCCGGCATCTCTGATAGCCTCCCTCATCGACATCTGAGCTCCGGCCCCATCCTCCTGGGGAGAGGATACATGATAGGCATCCCCGCTCATCCCATAGCCGATGAGTTCAGCATAAATTTTAGCCCCTCGGTTTTTCGCGGTTTCCAGCTCTTCTAGCAGAAGGATGCCTGCCCCTTCTGACATGACAAATCCGTCTCTGTTTTTGTCGAAGGGCCGGGACGCCCTTTCGGGTTCATCGTTTCGGGTTGAAATGGCTCTCATGGCACAGAATCCCGCCATTCCAAGGGGTGTCAGAGGAGCTTCCGCTCCCCCGGCAATCATCCGATCCGCATCTCCTCGGGCAATAATTCGAAAGGCATCTCCAATAGAATGAGAGCTTGTAGAACAAGCTGTGGCTGTGGCCGAATTGGGTCCTTTTGACTTAAACCGGATTGAGATCTGCCCAGAGGCTTCATTGATTATCGTCGAGATCAAAAAAAAGGGGGAAACCCTGGTTGGCCCCTTTTCAAGGAGAATCTTATGGGTTCTCTCGATCTCCCCGATCCCCCCAATCCCAGAGCCTACATAAACGCCCGTCCGTTCTCCGGCAAGAGCCTCGGGATCGATCCCAGAAAAATCGACGGCCAATTGAGCCGCAACTATCGCATACTGGATAAAAAGGTCCATTTTTCGGGCCTCTTTCCTGTCGATGAACTGGAGGGAATCAAAATCCTTAATCTCTCCTGCGATTGTCGTCGTGTATCCGGTTGTATCGAATCTGGTTAGGTGCCCAATTCCGCTTTTTCCTTCAAGCAGTGAGGTCCAAGTGTTCTCCGTCCCCACGCCTAAGGCAGAAACCAGCCCGATTCCAGTGACAACGACTCTGCGATTAGGAGGATTCTGTCCCATGCTTTAAATAAAAAGGATCGATTATTTTATTTTTTCTAAAACGTAATCCATCGCTCCGCCAACAGTGGTGAGTTTTTCGGCGGCTTCATCAGGAATGTCCATATCGAATTCATCTTCAAGGGCCATGACCAACTCGACTGTATCCAGTGAATCGGCACCCAAATCATCGATGAAAGATGCTTCTTCGGTGATCTGATCTTCACTGATGCTCAGCTTATCAGCCACGATGGACTTTATTTTTTTCATCAATTCTTCTCTTTCCATTTTTTCCTCCTCCGTAAAGAATTATTCCATAGATTTTATCTGTCACATAAGCATTCCACCATTGATGCCTATGACCTGACCTGTTATATATGCGGCCTCATCAGAGACCAAAAATTTAACCATGTGGGCCACGTCCACTGGGGTGCCAAATCTTTTCATGGGGATGAGGTCGACAAATGCTTCTTTGATGGAATCAGGAAGGGCTTCTGTCATGGCCGTCGCGATATAGCCTGGAGCGATAGCATTGACTGTAATCCCCCTTGCTGCCACTTCGCGAGCCATAGATTTAGTCAGACCGATTACTCCGGCTTTGGAAGCAGAATAATTTGTTTGTCCGGCATTCCCCATCACACCAACAACAGAAGAAAGATTTACGATGCGTCCATACCGGTTGGAGATCATATGCCGGATGACCGCCTTGGAGAAATTGAATACACCTTTCAAATTTACGGCAATAACGGCATCCCACTCGTCTTCATTCATTCTCATCAGCAGGTTATCCCGTGTGATTCCCGCATTATTGACAACAAAATCGATCCTCTGGAATTTTTCAATCATAGACTTGACGGTCTCATTGACCAAGTCGAATCGAGACACATCCACACCAAAGGCCGTTGCTTTCCCGCCAGCCTTCTTTATCTTATCCACAACAACATCGAGTTTGTCTATTTGCACATCCACTAGGAGAACTTCTGCCAGCCCTCCGGCAAGTTCAAGGGCAATCGATTCTCCGATCCCCTGAGAAGCACCCGTAACAATTCCTATCTTGTTTTCCAAAGACATGTTACACTTTTACTTCGAAAGAAGGCTGAAAAGATTTACCCAGCTCGATTTGGATTTTTTCCTGCACTCTTTGTAAAACAAATTCGCGTGCCTGGCGCACTGCATTTTTTACAGCATTGGGGTTGGAGCGTCCATGACCGATGATGCAAACTCCGTTCAGGCCGAGAAGATGGGCCCCTCCAAATTCGGCGTAATCAATTTTTTTATACAACTTTTTTACATTCCTCTTCATGAGGGTGAACCCGATTTTGGCAAAGAGGTTCTTCATGATCTCGGTCCGGGCCATGTTGAAAAATGTTTCCACGACTCCTTCGCTCACTTTGAGAGCGATGTTTCCCGTAAATCCATCACTGACAATAACATCCGCGTGACCTGAATAGATGTCCTTTCCTTCGATGTTGCCGATGAAGTTTAAAGCCGAGGACACAAGCCGTTCGTGAACCTCTTTAGTCAGATCGTTTCCTTTGATCTCTTCCTCACCAATGCTCATGAGCGCAACCCGGGGATTTTTCAATCCCATGACAGATTCCATGAACACGTTCCCCATCACAGCAAACTGCACCAGATGTTGAGGTTTGCAGTTGACATTGGCTCCGACATCAGTCAGAAGGGTTAGTCCCTTAAGCGTGGGGACCAGAACGGAAAGTGCCGGCCTCTCCACGCCCTGCAAGGCTCCCAAAACTTTTTTGGAAATGTACACGACAGCCGCAGTATTGCCCGTGCTGACAAAAGCCTCAGCTTCTTTGGCTTTGACCAGCTCCGTTCCGATACGAATGGAAGATTTTTTCTTCCTGCGGATAGATAAAAGTCCCTCCTCCATATCGATGGATTCCAATGCATTGACGATAGTCACATTAGCCCGGGAATGAGGTAGGCTGTCATATTCTTTTTTGATCACGTCTTCTTTGCCCACAAGCAGAACTTCGGCCTTGTATTCTAGAGAAGCCTGGATGGCCCCTTCAACAACAACTCTCGGGCCAAAGTCACCACCCATCGCATCAACAGCAACCTTCATTTTCCCCTACTCAAGTCACTCTTCGGTGCCTTCGATCACCTGCCGCCCTTTGTAGTGCCCACACTCGGGACAGGCCCTATGGGGCAACTTAGGGCTCCCACAGTTGGAACATAAAGACAGGGACGGGACCTCTAGAGCATCATGGGAACGTCTTTTCTTTTTTCTTGAATGAGAATGTCTTCGTTTTGGATTTGCCATTTATCTTTTATCTCTTAAAAATATTTTTAATTTATCCAGGCGAGAATCAGAATCAGGGGTAACACAGTGACATTCCCCATCCTTCTCGATCTTGCCGCAGACAGGACAAAGCCCCCGGCAGTCTTTTGAACACAACGGTTTGATGGGAAAAGTGAGGTTGACCTGCTCCAACACGACATCAAGAAGATCGATGACTGGACTCATATAGAAAAGTCTGTTCAGGTCCTTTTCTTCCAACTGATCCCCCAGATCTTCAAGCTCCTCAGGGAGATAGACAAGGTCAAATCTGGAATCCACCGGCATTTCGTATGGCGACAGGCACCGGCAGCAGACAAAGCTGAGCTGGGTCGTGATCTCCCCAGTGATAAATATTTCATCCTGGATTCTTTTTATAGAGATGTCTGCATGAACCGGTTTGCGGAAAACTGCGTTTTCATCCACCAGATCAGTACTGAGAAATTCAAAATTTTTACTGATTTTCAGCTCTTTTTCGCTTAATCTATCTATCTCTATAATCATATTTTAGGCTCTTTGGAAAAAAGTTAACCTATTATACCATCTTGCTTTACTTTGTCAATAAAGCAGATAACCATTAAACCTGAGAGTTCTGCTTGATATCGCTGGAAAGAGACGTATAATAGGAAAAAAGAACCCGGAAGAAACATGGCAGGATTCAACACCAAAATCGAACACAGCGGAATCTCTTATATCGTTCAAACCCAGGATCTTGGAAGCCCCCTTTATTGTATCGAATCCCTCATCTACAAATCCGGAAGAGCCCTTTCTCCTCGAAAGACGTTTTACTCACATCTCTTAAACAGTCCCACGCTCAAAGAGGACCTTCATGCTCTCCTCCAAGAACAACATAAAGCTGTACTCAAGGCCATTACCAACGGGCAGTTCGGTCACACCTAAATCGCCAAAAAAACGAATGGCTGAAGAAAAAATCTTTCTTATTGACGGGAATTCTCTTCTCTACCGTTCTTTTTACGCTATCAAACGCCTTTCCAATTCAAAAGGATTCCCGACAAACGCCATTTTTGGTTTTATCTCAATTCTGCGCAAGTTGGTGGATTTACACCAGCCCGATTACTTAGGAATCGTCTTTGATACAAAAGGGCCAACTACCCGACACCTGGCATTCAAGGAATACAAAGCCCACCGCAAACCAATGCCAGACGACCTCGTCATTCAGATCCCAGTATTGAAGCAAATATTGAAGGCCCTAAATATTCCGATTCTCGAAAAACAAAAATACGAAGCCGATGATATTCTCGGTAGTCTAACCCGCATCGTTCCCTCATATAATATCCATACCATTATCGTTTCGACAGATAAGGATCTGCTTCAGCTCGTAGACAAAAACACCTCCGTCTACAACACCTCAAAAGACCGGCTTCTCAACGAAGCCGGCGTAAAGGATCTTTTCGGTGTGTCTCCATCAAAAATTATTGATGTCCTCGCGCTCTGGGGTGATGCTTCTGACAATATCCCAGGAGTCCCGGGAATTGGAGAAAAAACTTCAAAAGCGCTGATCAATCAATTCGGCTCTCTCGATGAACTTTTGGACAATCTCGACCGTGTCGAAAAAATTGGCCTCAGGGAAAAAATTAAAGAAAACTTAGACCAGCTGCTCCTGAGTCGGGAGCTGGTGACCATCGAAAAAAACCTTGACGTGCCGTTTAATCCGGGTGATTTCACACTCAGTGAGCCGGACTATGAAGCGCTGATCCCCCTCCTTCAGGAAATGGAATTCTCCTCTCTTCTTTCGGAGTACCTGACAAGGTCGGACCAAGAACACAGGGATTACACCATCATTTGGGAACAAGGTCAGCTCAAAGAGCTTGTGGATAAAATAAAAAAAGCCAAACGTGTGGCTCTGGACACTGAAACCGACAGCCCTTTTCCAACCCGGGCCCGCTTGGTGGGGATGTCATTTGCGATCGAAAATAACAAGGCGTATTATCTTCCTCTCGGTCATGATTATCCTGACGTTCCAAATCAAATGTCAAAGACAAGGGCTTTCTCTCTCCTTAAAGAGATACTTTCTAATCCAAAAATTAAAAAAATCGGACAAAATATCAAGTACGATGCCATCGTGCTTAAGAGAGAGGGGCTGTCTGTTGAAGGGATCGATCTGGACACGATGGTTCTCTCCTATCTCCTGGAGCCGAATTGGGGAAAGCACAACCTGAATCGTCTATCCCTGTCCTATCTCCAAGTCAAAACCATTCCCTTTCAAGAGATCGCAGGAAAAGGCAAGGATGCAAAAACACTCAATGCGATCGATATTCAAAGGGTTGCTCCTTATGCCTGCCAGGACGCAGATTTAGCCCTCAAACTGAGCGACTTTCTCTGGCCCAAAGTTCAGAACCAAAAGATGGAATCGCTTTACAGACAAACCGAGTTGCCTCTGATTCCTGTCCTTTGCGACATGGAGATGCAAGGGATTAAAATCGACTCCTCGGCCTTAAAAAACCTCTCTAAGGAACTTCATGAGGACCTGGAGAGGCTCAAGACAAAAATTTTCGCCGTCAGTGGAGAAGAATTTAATCTCAACTCGCCCCAACAGCTCGCTTACATCCTGTTCGAAAAACTCAATCTGCCTGCATCGCGGAAGACCAAAATAACAAAAGGGTATTCGACAAGCTTCAACATCCTGCAGGAACTTTCCCAGAATTACCCTATTGCTTTGCATGCACTAGAATACAGGCAGCTCGCCAAGCTTAAATCCACATACGCCGATGCCCTTCCCCAACTCATCAATCCCAAAACCGGCCGCATCCACACGTCCTACAACCAGACGGTAGCTGCGACAGGACGTCTATCCAGCTCTGACCCTAACCTTCAAAATATCCCGGTCCGGGGAGAACTTGGCCCACGGTTCCGGCAGGCTTTTATCCCGGCTGAAGGACATCTATTCCTCTCCGCAGACTATTCCCAAATCGAACTTCGCGTCCTGGCCCATCTGTCCAAAGACCAGGCTTTGATCGATACTTTCATGAGGAATCAGGATGTTCACCAGGAAACTGCCAACCGAGTCTTCGGTCCAACGTCCTCTCTTTTCGAAGACGAGCAGCGGCGACGAGCCAAGATCATCAACTTCAGTATGGTTTACGGAGCAGGGGCTTTTTCTATGGCGAAAGAGCTGGGGACGACAATCGCCGAAGCCCAACAGTTCATCGATAGGTATTTTGAAAAATACCCGAACGTCCGCAATTTTCTCGAAAAAAGCGTAGAGGAAGCCAAAAAAAAAGGGTATTCCGAAACCCTCTTCGGAAGACGGCGACAGGTTCCAGAGCTTCTGCAAAGTGACCGTATGACACAACAAGCCGGCCGCCGGATCGCTCTCAATACGCCTATCCAGGGAACAGCGGCAGACCTCATAAAAAAAGCCATGATCGATGTCTGGGCGGAACTCCGGCTGAATTCTCTGAAAAGCAAAATGCTTCTTCAGGTCCATGATGAACTGGTGTTCGAAGTCCCGGATGATGAACAGGACATCATGGACAGGCTCGTTAAAAAGAAGATGGAAAATGTCTTTTCTCTCGAGGTTCCCATTAAAGTCCATCTTGGCTGGGGCGTTAACTGGGCCGAAGCAAAATAAAGATTATCACGCCAAAAACAGGAAAACCTCACTGATAAAAATTCATCGACCCTCTCCTCTCTAGGGGGGATTGACTCTATTCTGCAATCCGCTATGATAAGTTCAATACAATGGAAACCCTTTCATATATCGTTCTCATCCTGTTGTCTCTCGTTGGCTATTCCGCCGGAGTGACCAGGCGGGCCGGGAAAGTCAAAGATCTAGAACCGCAGCTTCTCGACATCTTCATCGTTTTGTTTATGGCCTGCTCCAGTATCGGAACATACTTTATCTT
>CAZLLG010000002.1:0-19810 GCA_964560275.1 uncultured Eubacteriales bacterium
CTTGTAACAATCAGTCCTCTGCCGATCTTGTTCTCCGCGGCGGGAAGGTGGTCACGGTTGATGAAAATTTTTCCATTCAAGAAGCTGTCGCTGTCAGGGACGATCGCATCATTTTTGTCGGAAGTCTCAAGAGAGCCGGATCTTTTATAGGGCCCGAAACGAAAGTCCTGGATCTTGAAGGGTCACTTATCCTGCCCGGTCTCATCGATGCCCACGCGCACATCTACAGCCTGGGACAAGAGCTGACGAGATTAAATGTCACCGGATCGAAGAGCTTCCAGGAAATTATCGAAAAAGTCACTGACAAGGTGAAAAGTGTCCGTCCCGGCGAATGGATAGTGGGAGGGCGTTGGGATCAGAATGACTGGGAAGATAAAAGTTTTCCTGTACACGATCCACTGAGTGTCGTATCGCCGGAAAATCCCGTCTATCTCAGACGTGTCGACGGCAATTCTGCGTTTGCCAACGCAAAAGCATTGGAACTTGCCGGGATCAGCATGGAGACTCCCGATCCTTTTGGCGGAGTGATTCATCGGAAGAAAACCGGTGAGCCATCAGGTGTTCTTATCAACAGGGCGATGAATCAAGTCGAAGCTCAGATTCCCAAGGATACGGAGGTGGCCGTTCGGGAAAGGATCCTCAAAGCGGTAAAGAGCTGTCTATCGGTTGGATTGACCGGCGTCCACGAGGCGGGAATTTCGCCCGAAGAGATAATGATCTATAAGGATCTTATCGATGAAGATTTGCTTGGACTGCGTGTGTATGCCATGTTGGGTGAGCAGGAACACCCTGTGATATCTGGAGATCTGGCCGCCTATTTTCGAGAAAATCGAATTGAACAGTACGGGAACCATTTTCTTTCTGTCAAGAGCGTTAAACTGTTTTTTGATGGGGCTCTTGGATCACGGGGGGCTGCTTTTTTTGAACCCTATTCGGACGATCCCCATAATATCGGTTTGCTGCGGATAACACCGGACTACATTTACCGTGTGGCCAAGGCCGCTCTTGAGACCGACATGGGAGTCAATGCCCACTGCATTGGCATTCGAGGTAATCGTCTGTGTTTAGATGCTTATGAGAGGGCGCTTAGGGAAAATCCCAAGGAAGATCACCGGTTCCGGATTGAACATGCACAGATCGTCCGGCCTCAGGACATCCAAAAATTTGCCGACCTTGGTGTTATCCCGGCCATGCAGCCAACACACTGCACATCCGACATGTATTTTGTGGAAGAGAGGGTGGGTTCGAGTCGGGCGAAGGGGGCCTATGCCTGGCGCGATTTTCTGGATGCCGGTCTCCGTATTCCATGTGGATCGGATTTTCCGGTTGAATCGAACAATCCGTTGTACGGGATTTATGCAGCAGTCACGCGGCAGGATCCTTCGGGATGGCCGGAAGGGGGCTGGTTTCCAGATCAGGTCATGACCATTAAAGAAGCGATCAAAGGCTGTACGATCTGGGCCGCCTACGGGGCCTTTAATGAGGAGATTTTAGGATCTATTGAAGTCGGAAAATTGGCTGATTTTACGGTTCTGAACAAAAATATTCTTGAGATAGAGCCAAAAGAGATATTAAAGACCACGGTGATCTACACCATTGTGGGCGGGAAGATTATGTATGAAAAGGTTCATTGACTTCAATCCCTTTTGTCCCTAAAATTGAAGAAAACATAGAGTTTTAATAGGAAAACACACCGATGTTTCGAAGATTTATTTTTATTTCCTTTGTTGTCTGTGCGGGCTTATTTTTGGTTGGACTGACCCTTTCAGGAAAGTCTCAGTTAAAGAATCGACCTCACCGCCAGGTTTTATCCGTAGAAGAACGACCCCGCTCGGCTCCGGATAAAATTCTTGTTAAATATAAAAAACTGGAAAATATAAGCGTTCAGGAGTCTATGAAAGCCTCCATTGAATCCGCAGTGGGAATTCAGGAAATCCAGAAGTTCACCCTTATTGATGTCTCCGTCTACCGCACATATTGGGATAAAGAAAAAACCCTTAAAGAGCTCAATGCGAATCCTTATGTGGAATATGCAGAGCCCGACTATTTTAGGTATGCGAAAACAACTCTTCCCAATGACTCCAGGTTTTCAGACCTGTGGGGTCTGCACAACACGGGTCAGTCCAACGGAACCCTTGATGCCGATATCGATGCTCCCGAGGCCTGGGATTTGACCACTGGCCGGCAAGATGTTGTTGTGGCGGTGATGGATTCAGGTGTTGACTATAATCACGAAGATCTGAAGAACAACATGTGGAAAAATCCAGGGGAAACTCCAGGGAATGGGATCGACGATGATGGAAATGGATATGTGGACGATTACCACGGGATAGACGCCACCAATAACAGCGGAGATCCCATGGATGACGACGGTCATGGCACTCATGCTGCAGGGTCCATAGCGGCTGTCGGGAATAACGGAATCGGAGTGACGGGAGTTTGCTGGAACTGCAAAATCATGGCGCTGCGGTTTTTGTCCGCTGATGGAGGAGCGATCTCGGACGAGATCGAATCCATCCAATATGCTGTTGATCAAGGTGTTAAAATCATCAGCGGTAGTTTCGGGGAGTATAATTTTTCACAGTCAGAAAAAAATGCCATCGATGCGGCTAGAAATTCAGGAGTTCTCTTTATGTTTGCTGCTGGAAATGACGGAGAAAACAACGAGACCCACCCTCACTATCCCTCTTCCAACGATTCTGAAAATATCATTGCTGTGGGAGTTTCAGATCGAAATGATCAGCTGGTCTCCTGGTCGGATTTTGGTGTCACAACCGTGGATATCGCTGCACCGGGGGATGAGATTTTGAGCACGGTGCTGAATAACGGGTACCAGGTGGAAAGCGGCTCATCTATGGCAACACCTCATGTCGCCGGTCTGGCGGCTCTGCTTAAATCCTACAATCCGAGTCTCACATGGCTGGACATCAAAAACCTCATCCTCAACAATGGAGATAAAATCCCCTCTGCGGAGGGAAAGCTTGTCTCCGGAAGCCGGATCAATGCCTACAAGGCCCTTATGGGTGAAATGGGAATTGTTCTCAACCTTCAAACTGGAATGGGAGGAACGACCGCTCCTCCTCCGGGCATATATGACCATGAAGAGAATCACATCGTCACCATCATGGCCATCCCTAATGCTGATGTTGAATTTTCCCACTGGACAGGAAATATCCCTCCCGGCCAGGCGACAGTCAACCCACTGAATCTTCAGATGGATTCCAGTAAGACCGTTAAAGCCAATTTTCGATCGCTCATTTATGCCCCGCTTCAGTTTGAAGGACAAAGGGTGGAGAATCGTTCGCTGTCTCAGCGGGAATCCATTATTGTCTTGAACTGGCAGGCTCATCCCAACAATTCCGATATAGGTCTCTACCGTATTTATGAGATATCCGGGCCGAGCTGGTTTAAACTGGCTGATGTGGATGCTTCAGTTTTTACGTACCTGCATAGGCATGTTGAAATGAACCGGACCTACTATTATGCCGTTGTTCCTGTGAACAATGCGGGCAGTGGGGGTACTCCTGCTTACTTGACGGTAAATTAGAAGCAACGGATCTAAATTTAAAACCCCAGTTCTTTGACTATATGAGAGGCACCTGAAAATTTGTCCGTTACAAACAGCACGAAGCGGATATCGACACTAATTGTCCTCTGCAGTTCTGGCACGATGATGTAATCGCTGATGACACTCTCATACGTCATATCAAAAATGATTCCAGTCTGTTCCCCTTCTGCATTGATAGTTGGAGAACCCGAATTTCCTCCTGTGACACTGGTTGTGTTCAGAAAGCATGCGGGAATATCCCGAAGATGTTGATCTTCATATTTGCCGAAATCTCTTTGGTTATAGAGTTCTTTAAGTTTTTCCGGCACAAAAAAGGGAAATTCACCCGTCTCTTTTTCAAGGACTCCAGAGAGGGTTGTTTGAGGCGAATAATATACGGCATCCCTGGGATGGTATCCTTTAATGAATCCGTATGTAAATCGGATTGTGGAGTTGGCGTCAGGAGCGATCTGTCCCTCGTTCTTCTTTAATAGGGCCTCAAGATAAGTTTTCTTTAATATCTGACGTTCCTGCCCGAGTGCTTTGCTGTCTTCTCTGAGGATTTTCATTTCTTTTTCCAGATCAGCTGCCAGTTGGATCATAGGATCATTGAGAGCTTTGAGCTGATTAGGATTTAAATCGATCAGCTCGAGCCTTCTGTTCACATCGGCGAGTCTTGTATCTGTGTAGAGCGAATCCACATAGGCATCGATGTCGGCTTCAGATTTTTTTGCATAAATATCTTTGAGAGCCTGTGGAACCTGATTTTGAGGAACATCGAGGAGTTTTTTCAAACGAAATTTAAAGAAGGCCTTATCCGTGTCGAAGTCATACCCTCTTTCCGCGAGCTGAATGCGCTGTTTGATATAGGGAAGGTCCCTTTCCTGGTAGGACGGCTCTCTTTCCATATCCGGTTTTTGTCTTTCTTCAGTCGTTCTGTAGATGCTGTAGCCCTGCGAGAGCAGTGTAGATCCAAGATAGGAACTTATCAGCTGGTTGAGCAGGTTTGTTCTTTGGGTGTGATGGCTGTATTTGTTCATAAATATTTCGATATCCCGTAGGGACAAGCTGTATCTTCTCCGGATCTCTTCATCTCTCCCAGCCCAGTCCAGGAAATTTTTTTCAAACTGCTTCTTCTTTTCTAGAAGCGAAATCTTCTCAATCCCTTCGATTTTTCCTTGGTAATTCTTTAAAGAATTGTTCAGGCCTTTAATTTTGCTGGCATACTTGATCTGAATGTCGCGGCTGATTGTCCCGGCGTCTTCCAGAAAAGAAATGATTTCAGCATAGAGTGTTATCCTGTTTTTCATATCGTTGATATCGGCGTTTAGTTCCGACAGGGTGTAGTTCCTGTACGTTCTTCCCGGGTATCCCATGACAAATGAAAAATCTCCTTCCTTAAATCCTTCTAAAGATATCTTCAAAATGGATTTGGGTTTATAGGGGATATTGTCTTTATGAAAATCCACGCCTTCATTTTCTTTTGACACATACGCTCTTATAAAGGAAAAATCACACGTGTGGCGGGGCCACATCCAGTTGTCGATATCACCGCCAAAAGTTCCAAGGTCCTGGGGAGGAGCGTAGACCAGGCGGATGTCTTTGATTCTCTTAAATTTAAAGAGATAATATCTGTTTCCACTGTACATGGAAGCCAAGTTGGCGCGGATGTCCTTTCCCTCTTTTTCTGCCCTGGCAACGAGCTGCTTTCTGATTTTGTCCAAAGCATCATATCTCTGACGGAATGACAATCCTGGTTTAAGCTGAGCTGTGACAATGTCCGTTACATCATCGTATCCCAAAAGAACATCGGCAATGTAGCCGCTTGCCGGAATTTCCTCTTCGTTTGTCCATGCAATGAAGCCGTTCTGTATATAATCGTTTTCTTCTGAAGAGGCACGCTGGATGGCGCCAAAAGCCACATGATGGTTGGTTAAAATCAATCCCTGGGAGGTTACAAATTCACCTGTTCCACCGCCAAGGGAGACAATCGCACTCATCAGGCCAGTCCCATCTTTTTTATAGAGATCTTCCGGATCCATCCTCAGGCCGAGGGCTTTCAGATTGAGGTCTTTCATCTGATGAGGCATCCACATGCCGTCTTCGCCCAGAGAATAAAAACTAACCCCAAAAAAGACCATCAAAATGATAAAAATATTCCTAATTTTCATGACTTCTCCTCTCCGTTAAAGATGAAATCATCTTAACATGAATTTCCAGCTCAATTCTATGTCTTGAACGCTATTGCATTCAGTATGAAAATCACGAAAGAAAAGAATTGGGAAAAATCTTTGGAATTCTGTTCTTGGGGGGGATGGCGCGGTGGTATCTTATCCCGGCGCACGCGGAGGGTACCGCCCTATGAGGAAACGAGAGAACCTATTCTAAAAACCGGAGGCTTTTAGGGACTCTTTCCATGTGAAAGATAATGATGGAACGGAGGACAGTACGGACGGATTTGAGAAGTTCCGGAGAAAAGGGCACTGAGAAGTCTTTAGGCGGCGGATTTTTTTTGATCCAGCTCAGAAAAGCGTTAAAATCCGCTGGGACCTCTATTTTTTTTTCTGAAACACAGCTGCTGCACAGGATGCCATCTTTTTTAAAAGAGAGCCAGTGTTTTTCGTCCGATTCCTTTCGGCATTTTTTACAGCGCTTGAAATCAGGAAGAATGCCGCTGATTTTTAAAAACCAACTCTCGAAGTAGAGAGACGTAAAATCTAAATCGGCCCCACTTTGGAGCGATAAAAGTGTGGACTGGAGAAGCCGGAAGAGGACATCGTCCCTAGTCCTTGCCGGAAAGAACGCGTCGATGAGTTCGGCGAAATAAGATAGAGTGTAGGATGTTTTTAAATCCTTTTGAATGTCGAAGAAGGATTCGATGAGATCGCTGTTGCTGATGGTGACAAGTTCTTTGCCTTCTTTTTCATAATAGAACATCCTCACGTGTGAGAGAGGTTCGAGACTGCTTCCGAAGCGGTTGCCGAATTTTCGTGCGCCCTTGGCCACACCCTTAAAAAGCCCCTTGTCTCTCGAGAAAAGAATGACAATTTTGTCTTGCTCTCCGATGTTGTAAGTTCGGAGAATGAAACCCTCGGATTGTTCAAGAGGCATTGGAGTTGGTTAGAGAAGATGGTTGAGGAACACAGTTCCGAGCCCTAAATAAGTTAAAACGCCTATGCTGTCTGTGCACATTGTCATCAGATTGACCGATCCTAGAGCAGGATCTAATTTGATAAGTTTCAGAATAAGAGGGATAAGAGTCCCCATAAACGCTGCGATAAAAAGATTGATGATGATGGCCAGGCCTATGATTATCCCATGAAAATAGCTGTCAAAAATAAGGAACGATAAGATCCCTGTGATAGAACCGATAGCCAATCCATTAATAAAACCGACGATTATTTCTTTGACTAACGCCTTCCTGGCCGAAAGCCAGTCTGTTTGTCCGATGGCAATCTCCCTGACAATAATGGCGATTGTCTGGTTTCCGGCAATTCCCCCCAGCGCCATCACTAAGGGGATAAACACGGCAAGTTGCACAACTTGCTCGATGGTTCCAGTGAAGCTGTTCACGATCACAGGAGCAATGGAAGCGGTTATAAGGCTGAGCAATAGGAACGGGAGCCGCTTCTTTACAGATGACAAAGGACTGTCCTGAATCCGGTCGGTGCTGTCCAGAGAAACCATCTTGTACATATCCTCGGTGGCTTCTTTGTCGATAACATCGATGATATCATCGACTGTAACCACACCGACGAGAATATTTTCAGCATCGACAACAGGGATGGCGACAAGATTATAATCTGCGACATTCCTCGCCACTATTTCCTGATCGGTATCGGTAGAAACACTGATGAGATCGGTGTTCATGAAGTTTTTTAGAGGAGTATCCGGTCGGGAAAAAAGAACCTGACGGATTGACACAACGCCGACAAGATGATCGTGGTCATCGATAACATACAGGTAAAATGCTGATTCCACATCCACTCCAAGCTGCATGGCTGTTATTGCGTCAGAGACTTTTGTGTTTTCGTTTAGGGCATAAAAATTGGGGGACATGATCCGTCCCGCAGTCTCCTCTTCATACTCAAGCAGTTCGAGAAGATCCTCTGAGGGCTTGTCCTCCATGGCCTCTAGAACAGCATCTTTAAGGTCTTCGGGAAGTAAAGGCATGATAGCCGCAACATCGTCGGGAGCGGACATTTGGAAGAGCTCGGTGATTTGTTCGACAGGACATTCCTTGAGAATTTGAGCTGCATCTTCTGGATCGATCTCTCGTACGACATCGACGGCCGTCTCTTTATCGTTTTCGTAGAGAGTGTTAAACAGGACCATCCTTTCCCGGAATGTGAGATGTTCTGTTAAAGAGGCAATATCTGCGGCATGGAATTTTTTAACTAGGTTCCAAAGACGAGAAAGGGAGCCTATGTTTATAAATTTTCTCGCTGAAATGACTGCGATTCGTAGTGATTTGACCTGCATTTTACCCTCGTTAGACCACCCAAGATATCACAAAACAGGGGGGCTGTAAATTGAAAAATCTCTCCCTAAGAATCAGGGGTAGAGGGATCCGGATTTACTTATTTCTGCTGTAGTAATATTTGTTAGTCTCTGAGACTATGACTGCACTCAGCCCAATGAGACCAATCAGATTGGGGAAGGCCATAAGCCCATTCATGATATCCGCAAGCCTCCACACGATCTCCAGTTTCAGCATGGCTCCCACAGCTACGAAAAAAACAAAAATGATTCGGTAGGGCTTTACTGCTTTTTCCGTGAATAGATATTCGATGGATTTTTCTCCATAATAGCTCCATCCTAAAATTGTGGAGTACGCAAAAAAAACAAGTCCCAGGGATACAATGAGCTCGCCAAATCCTCCTGGAAGAAGTTTATTAAATGTCAGAGTGGTCAGTTCGGCGCCATTCGGCCCCATAGGCCAAAGACCGCCGATGAGAATCACAAGCCCCGTCATTGTGCAGACAATGATCGTGTCGATAAAAGTCTGGGTCATGGAAACAAGGGCCTGTTTAACGGGATCTGGAGTCCTGGCAGCCGCAGCGGCAATAGGCGCTGATCCTAGGCCCGATTCATTGGAAAAGACTCCTTTTGAAACGCCTTCACGGATTGTCTGCATGACCATTGCGCCTAGAAATCCGCCCACAGCAGCCGTTGGAGTGAATGCGGATTTGAAGATGACGCCAAAAATTTTTGGGAGAACAGAAATGTTGAGGAGAAGAATGACCAAGGCCCCGGTGAAGTAGATTAAAATCATGAAGGGGACCAGAACTTGAGTGACCCTGCCTATACTTTTGATTCCACCGAGAATGACCATAGCCGTAAATGCAGCCAGGATAATTCCTGTGGCCCAGTGGGGGATGCCTAAGGATGAGTTGACCGATTCAGCCACAGAATTGGACTGGACCATATTGCCGATACCAAAAGCTGCAATGGCAGCAAAAACAGCAAACAGAGTTCCCAGCCATTTCCATCCCAGGCCTTTCGAGATGTAATACATCGGGCCACCGCTCATCATTCCTGTCTCATCCTTTTCTCTGTATTTGATGGCGAGAACCGCTTCAGCGTATTTTGTGGCCATTCCGAAGATCCCTGTAATCCACATCCAAAACAGTGCTCCCGGTCCACCCGCGACAATGGCGGTAGCCACCCCGGCAATGTTTCCTGTTCCCACGGTCGCAGCGAGTGCCGTCATCAGGGCTTGAAAGTGAGAGATGTCCCCGGCCTCCTTGTCATCTTCTTTTCTTTGGAAAAAGGCAAGTTTAAGGGAATAAAAAAGTCCCCGTATCTGAAGCCCACGTAATCGCAAGGTCAGGAAAATTCCTGTGCCGACGAGAAGGATAATAAGAGGGGGTCCCCAAATGAAGTCCCGGATGTTTGTTAAAATGGATAAGATTTGATCGTCCATCAGCTTATGAATGAAATGCCCAGATTTTTAATTTTTTCATGAAGTTGATCCTTTTCTATCTTGAGAGACAAAGCGGTTTGATTGACATCCCAGTTGTGCCGGATTAGGGCTTTTTTTATGAATTCTCTTTCAAAATGCTCCTCAGCATCTTGGAATGATTGATGTTTTTCAATCCCGTTTGCGAGTTGGGTTTCTCTGAGTTCGACAAGCAAGGGAAGGTGAGAGGCTTTGATCTGGTTGTCCTGTATCATGATGACGAATCTTTCAATCACGTTGATCAGCTCGCTGACGTTACCCGGCCAGGAATAATTTGTGAAAGTTTCCATGGCCTTTGGTGTCATTGTTTTTGGTTTTTTTGCGTATTCGATGGCAAAATACTTTAAGAAGTGGTTGATCAGGAGAGGAATATCTCCGGGCCTTTCCCGCAGAGGAGGGATTGTAAGAGGTATGACATTGAGTTTGAAGAATAGGTCTTCACGGAATTTTCCTTTGGCGATGAGAACTTTCAGATCTTTGTTCGTAGCCGAAATCACTCTTACGTCTGTTGCGATAGAATTATTAGATCCCAGGGGATCAAACTTATTGTCTTTGATCGACTTGAGCAGTTTGTCCTGGATTTTCAGGCTCAAATCTCCAATTTCGTCAAAAAAAAGAGTGCCGCCATCTGCAAGGAATAATTTCCCTCTTTTTTCAATTTCACCGCTAGGAAAAGTTCCTTTAACATACCCGAACAGATCATTTTCGAGAAGATTTTCAGGAATGGCAGCGGAATTTATACGGATGAAGCGCTTGTGTTTCCTTAGGCTTTGTTGATGGATAAGCCTGGCTGTGAGTTCCTTTCCTGTGCCGTTTTCTCCGTAGATCAAGATCCGTCCATTTGACGGGGCTGAGACCTTGATCTCCCTCCTCAATTTCTGTAAGGCTGAACTCTTTCCAACGAGATGGTACTTTGCCCGCATTCTTTCTTTTAATTGGATGTTTTCTTCTTCGAGCTGGCGGTGTTTGAGAGCGTTTTTCACCGTGATGATGACTTTTTCCAGAGATAGAGGTTTTTCCAGGAAATCATAGGCTCCTAGTTTTGTTGTTTTGACTGCTGCCTCGACTGAGCCGTGTCCTGTGATCATAATCACTTGAGTATTCTCTTCGATTTTTTTTATCTTTTCTAGAACTTCAATACCCTTTAGTTTTGGGAGCCATATATCGAGTAGGACAAGATCGAAATTTTCTCCCCGCAGTATATCGAGACCTTTTTCACCCGTGTCAGCGGTTTTAACCGTAAAATTTTCATCTTCTAGAATCCCCTTGAGGGAAGATCGGATGCCGGCTTCGTCATCGATGACGAGTATTTTGTCTTTAATCATGCTGGAATCTTTATCGTGAATTTTGCTCCATGAGGCTCAAGGCTGCTGAAATCGATGGATCCGTTATGTTCGACAATGACTTGGTTAACGATCGCTAAGCCAAGACCGGTTCCTTTCTTTTTGGTCGAGTAGTCCGGAAGAAAGATCTTATCTTTATCCTCGACGGAAATCCCTGGTCCTAGATCAGATATCTCGATTGTCAATTTTTTCTTATCTTTGTTATAAAAGGTTTTGATTGTGATCGTGCCATTTTGCTCCATGGCATCGATGGCGTTGTCGAAAATGTTCATAAACACACGTTTCATCTGATCGGGATCCACCTGTAACAATGGAGGAACGTCTGAGGATAATCTGGTTTCAAATTTGATATCATTGAAAATACCCAGATAGGGAGAGATAGATTGTTCGATGATCTCATGGATATCGGCGGATTCTAATCGAATATTCGGCAGTCTGGCGAAGTTGGAAAATTCATCCACAAGTGCTTTAATGGTTCTGGCCTCTTCTACGATCGTGCCGGCTCCTTCTTGAATAATTTCATTATTATTCCTTCCATCCTTTTTCAGGTTCTTGATGATCCTTTCAGCAGAAAGCTGAATGGGAGTGAGAGGATTCTTTATTTCATGGGCCACGCGCTGCGCCACCTCTTTCCACGCAGCAATTTTTTGTGCCTTGATGAGCTGAGTCAAGTTGTCCAGGACCACGATCATACCAGACAATTCATCGTTTGCCTGTCTCAGCGGGGACACCGTTAGGGTCAGCATAATGTTTTGGCTGTCGGTTTGGATGTTGATTTCCTTATCTCTCACTTTGAAATCGTTGTTCACACCGCGCTGAATGGATTTCGTGATGTCTTTATATGTTGCATCTTTAAGGACTTCAGTGACTTTTTTTCCGATGAGCTTGCGGTTTTGCAGCAACAGCATTTCCTGAGCGGAAGGATTAATGGTTGTGATAGTTCCCTTGGCATCCAGAGTAATCACTCCTGTAGTGATATTGTTCAGGATCGTCTCGATGTATTTTTTCCCTTCGGCAAGCTCTTTTGTTTTTTGTGCAATGTTTTTTTGGCTCCCTTTGAGATCGGCGATCATCTGATTGAATGAATCGATGAGGGTTCCCAATTCGTCTGAAGCCGGGTCCTCCACATGGGCATCCAGATTTCCTCTGGAGACCTCTTTTGTGGCCTGCGCCAGTTTTTCGATGGGAACGGTTATCCCTTTGGCCAAGTACATACCGATCCAGCTGGCGGCAAATATAATAAGGAGAGTGACAAGTGCCAGCAGCAGCAGATAGGAAGTCTTTACGGGATTTCTTTGAATTCGAAGTTGACGGTACCGTTCGACATCGGAAAAGATATTATTGATCCTCTGGGCATAATTCTGCGGAAGGAATTTTCCCGCTACAACGAGTATGCTGCCAATTTCCGGAATATTGAAAGAAATCCCGCGCCGGATCAACTCTCCAGTGCCCATGGACAGGATTTCTTCTAAATTTTCTCCAAGATGTGCCCTTTTGATCATATTGGTTTTAAGATCCTGATAGTACTGAAAAGGAAGATCAGGATTCAGGTAAGAAAAAAGCTCTTCGTCATCTTTATAGATTCCGATCTCGTCCAACTTATATTCCGTCAGTTTATTCCGGACAAAGGCCATCAAAGGAAGGCGTCTTTCCAAGTCGATGAGATTTTGTTCCTGGATAGTGTTCACCAGCTGTTGGGCATAGTGGAAAGTGATTTCCTTGCTGTTCAGATAGAAGCCATCTGCAAGATTCTGTGTGTCATCCATAATTTGAGCGATTGGCGTCTGGAACCATCCCTCAATGTTGCGGCTGATGATGTCGCTTGCGAAAAAGAACAGCAGCATAGTGGGAATAAAAGAGAGCGAGATAAAAAAGATAAAAAGGCGAGTTTTAAAGTGAGCACCGGCCACTTTTCTTTTTCTTTCGAGGAAAAGTTTGATCAGGTTTCTTCCCAAAACAAATGAGAGGATGAGAAAAAGCAGGATGAATATGATTTCCAGAGAGAGAAGAAGTATTCGTGCAACTGAGAATTCTTGGGTTCGGCGAATGAAGAACTCGATAACGAGGAAAAGGATAACCAGAAGGATGATGATTGTACCGATAAAACGAGATCCTTTTTTTCTAGAAGCTTCCATTTTTTTTGTTTGGTTTAGATGGAGACATTCTCATTTTCTTGCTCGATGAATGTTTCCATATTTTCGAGTGTGATCTTGATATTTCTTTTTACGTCTCCGGGGTTTCCGAATGGTCTTCCTATTTTGTTGTTTAAAGTGACGGAAAAACCTCCCGCATTTCCAGTGTTAATGAGCAGTTCTTCTTTGGCGATGACTTGAACTTTTTCTCCTTCGAGTTTAAGACCGTCAATAACCGGCTCTCCATCAGCATAGATTTGAATCCAGGTCTCCATCACAAATACAAGATCAATGACCAGCTCCTTTTCTTCTTCAAGAACTTGAGTTTCTGAAGAAGGGATAGATGTCGTTTCTTGAACGGCTTGAGTTGATGGAGATTCTAAAACCTGTTCTCTCTGTGGTTTTTGGTAGAAAAAAATATACCAGATGAGCGTGAGGACAGCCATAAGAGCAAGAAATAATGAAATGGAGTACAGTATTCTCTTTGTTTTTGTGGGCAGCATGTACTGAGTCTTTTGTGATTCCTCTTCTTGTTCTTCTTTCTCCTGTTCCCGGAGCTGTTCAGATTCGTAATAGCTGTTGAGGATAGTGTTTTCATCCAGTCCGATATATTTTGCGAAAGAACGGATAATTCCTTTGATGAAAAACGTGCCGGGGAGATTGTCAAGTCGATCTTCTTCCAGGTCTCTCAAATACCGGATGTTGATTTTTGTGGAATCTGAAATTTCCTGCAGAGATATACCCCTAAGTTCACGTTCTCTCTTGAGTTCCATCCCTATAGGCGCCATTTTTTTGATTTTAGATTAAGAATATCTATGTGTCAACCTGATGTTCACCATACAAAGGCCTTAAACTTTTAGAAAACGGGAGAGGGAACTCAGACTTCCGAAAAATCCAATGATGGCACAGGCGAGAACTAGAAAAACACTTTGAGCCAGCGACAAGAATCGGAAACTGATCAGATCATTCAGGACACCCAGTGACGAACCAAGGTATACCGGGAAAATTTCTATAAGAACAAAGAGTAGGAATAAGGAAAGAGCCCCTCCTAAAACTCCCAGGATCGTTCCCTCCATAAGGAAAGGGATCCGGATAAACATGTTGGTTGCTCCTGAAAGCCGTAGTATTTCGATCTCATCCTTCCTTGAAAAAACATTCAGTTTGATGATATTCGAAATGATGAAAAACGAGGCCAGCACAAGAATGCCTCCCAGAAAATATCCTACTGCTCTGGCCAGCCGGCTGAGGGAGTACATCCGTTCAATCCATTCTTGATTGAACTGCACATCACTGACTTGTTCGGCGCTGCGGATCTCCTCGATAAAGCCAAAAATGTCTTCTGGAGATAGATCATCTTCCTTGAATATCACTTCGAAAGAAGGGGGGAAAGGATTTTTATCTAAATTTTCAATAATATCTTGAAGGTCGGGGAATTTTCCCTGAAATTTTTTGAGTGCATCATCCTCGCTGACATCCTGGACATCAGAGACGAGAGTGCTGTTCAGGAGCCTGTCTTTGATGGTGGATTTTTCAGTGTCACTCAAATCTTTTTCAAGAAAAAACACGGCCGTCACGTTTTGGGAAAGCTCTTGTGCTGTATGCTGCAGGTTGTTCGACAAGGACAGAAAAATTCCGAGCGTTAAAAATGAGAGACAGATGATCGTGATGGAAAAAAAGTTCCTGGCACGGAACTGCCACAGATTGTTGCGGACTTCTTTCAAGAAGTAATTCAGTATTTGAAAAATTATAATTCTTCCTTTCTAAGTAGTTTTCCTTTGTAGAGGAAGAGGATTTTTTTTCCAAAGTTACGGATCAACTCTCTGTCATGCGTACATATGATAACTGTTGAGCCCTGCTCATTGACGGCTTTAAATAGACTTATGATTTCGATGGCCAGCTCGGTATCAAGATTTCCAGTTGGCTCATCCGCAAGTATGATTTGTGGATTGTTGACAATGGCTCTGGCTATGGCCACCCTCTGTTGTTCGCCATAGGACAGCTGTGGAGGAAAAGCCCACATTTTGTGGTGGAGATTCACCATACGCAGGGCATTGAGAACCTGTCTCCTCTGCTCTTTTTGGGGAACCCCAAGTATCTGAAGGACGACAGCTACATTATCGAAAACCTTTTTGTGGAAAAGAAGTCGAAAATTTTGGAACACAATGCCCATGGTTCTTCTGAGCTGATATATTTTGTGATCAGGTATCTTCAGGATGTTTCTTCCATTGATTACAATCTGGCCTTGAGTGGGGAAGATTTCTCGAAAAATGATCTGAAGAAGAGTTGTCTTCCCGGCACCACTCGGTCCGGTCACAAACCAGAAGTCACCTTTTCCAATTTTGAGAGTGATATCATCGAGAGCCCAGTTGGGTTTTTGGTACTGTTTAGATATCCCATACAACTCAATCATCTTTTTGGCTTCGCACTATTCAGAAACTAAAATAATTTTCTACACTCGGTATATTATCATTTTATTATGAAATTATCTCGTCTTTGAAACATTCCTATTTTTAAGTGTTTTATTATCGATTGGACCCTGAGTTAATCCGGCGACATCCCTGTCCATCTGAGGAGCATGGTGGTGCGGTGGCTAGAGAGACGGGTCTTCGACTAAGATGGAGCAGGGTGCGCCGGAGTGAAGTAAAAGTTAGACGAAGAGATACATGAACCAGCCAAACGCAAGAGCGCCCACGACCATGATTAGGAAGAGAGAGAGACCGTAGCGGAGTTGCTCTTTTTTCCCGCTTCTTCGAATCAAAGCTAACACTGAGGAGACAAAAGCTGAGTATATGACCATTGAAACAAAAAGACTTGTAAACATTAGGTCTTCTTCCCCGCCGCAATATCATAGGCATCTAGTGCCACAAGATAGTTTAGAAGGCCGGCTCCAGCAATATAAGCTGTACCGAATTCGAATGAGACATTTTTCAAATTACCAATTCCAAAAGAAAAGATTTTTGCTAAAAGAAAAAGGCTACCCATCCCGATATCCGAGAAAAATGCCAGTATTGTCAGAGGATTTTCTGTTTGAAATGAATAGACTCGACCACCCATTACAAGGCCCAGTCCGGCCATGGATGAAATGGCCACAAAGAAGAAGAGTGCTCTTTTGTACTTCTTCAAAGCGGCATGCCCCAGGCCTGGAATAACCCATCCCAGGAAAAGAAAGGGAAAGGCTTTTGTATTCATTTTTGAAAACGCATGATAAAGTAAAATGCCCAAAAAAGCAACTAGGACGACTGTTTTGTTGCAAGGGTAATAGGCTTTCATTATAATAGGGATTCTTTGATATTTAAATATTAATAATTTTTGGGATCCTATTGAGGAGTGAAAATGGATTATTCAAACTTTGAAGACATCATTCAATTTGCCATCCAAAGAGAAGAGGATGCCTGCAGAGCATACGGCGATATGATTAAGATTGCTGAAACTCCGGGAATAAAAGATCTGCTGCTCGAACTTCAGGCCGAAGAAGAAAAGCACAAAGAACTTCTCCAAGGCATCACGCGCACGGATTCAAAAAGCCTGGAAACTCATAAGGTTATCGATTTGAAGATCAGCGATTTTTTAACTGAGGAACCTCCATCGCCGGACATGAATTTTCAGGATCTGCTTATTCTTGCCGCTAAAAAGGAGCAGGAGGCCGTAGGACTCTATACAAGGATGAAAGAGGCTGCAAAATCAAATGAGTTGAAAAAATTGTTTGACTTTCTTGTAGAACAAGAGAAAGAGCATAAGTTAAAATTGGAGATAGAATACGAAAAGCATGTCCTCGATGAAGGATAGCGTTTATTTAATTCTATAAGGAGAAAACAATGGAAAAATGGGAGTGCACAGCATGTGGTTATGTCTATGATCCCGAAAAGGGAGATCCTGAAAATGGGATAAATCCGGGAACAGCTTTTGAAGACCTCCCTGATGACTGGACCTGTCCTCAATGCGGAGTGACAAAGGATTTTTTCCAGAAAATTTAGTCTGTTCGACAGCCAATAAAAATACATGCGCATCATCACGGTGGGAAATGGTTTGGCCGGAACCATTTTTTCAAAAACCATTCGTGACCTTGACCCGGGATTAGAGGTCCAAATATTTTCTGATGAAAACTACCGGTATTATCCCCGTCCTAACCTCATCGAATTTTTAGCAGGGAACTTACCATATGAGCGACTTTTTGCATTTCCTGAAGAGTGGTACCGCTCTCAAAATATCCACCTCTCTCTCGGTATGTCCATAAAAAAAATTAATCCTGAATCCAAGGAAGTCGAACTGCACGGGAACGGAGGAGGAAGACGAGAAAAATATGATATTCTTCTCCTGGCAAATGGAGCGCATTCTTTTCTGCCACCCGTTAATGGGGTCGATAAAAAAGGAGTGTTCACGCTGAGGACTTTGGATGATGCACTGGATATCCTGAGTTATGTAAGCGACCGCCAAAAAGTGGCTGTTGTAGGTGGAGGACTCCTTGGAATAGAGATCGCTCGTGCTCTTAAAACAAGGGGCCGGGAGGTTGATGTTATTGAATTCTTTCCAAGACTGCTGCCAAGACAGCTGGACCCTCAAGGAGCAGAGGTTTTGAAGCATCAGATAGAAATGATGGGAATAAAGGTGTTCTTGGGAAAAACCACAGAAGAGATCCTGGGAGATCAGGAAACTCAAGGATTGCGATTTAAGGGAGGCCGAAGCCTGGAAACCGAAGCTGTCATTTTGGCAGCTGGAGTGCGGCCCAATATAGAGCTGGCTGTGGATGCCGGTTTGGAAGTGGACCGGGGCATTGTTGTTGATGAGTATCTTCAAACAAGCCATGAAGGAATTTTTGCTGCAGGAGATGGCGTCCAGTTTAATGGTCAGGTGCCGGGAATTATCTCTGCTGCTTTTAATCAATCCAGAACCGCCGCCTCAAATGTTATGGGGATCAAACAAAGCTATTTGGGAACGATTCCTTCCAATACATTAAAAGTTGCGGGAGTCGATGTGACGTCCATCGGTGCCGTCAATCCGGAAGAGGCCGCCGAGGAATACAGGTTTGAGGATAAAGAAGAGGGTATTTATAAAAAAATTGTTATCCAACAAGGGGTAATCAAAGGAGCGATCTGGATAGGAACGAAAAAAGGTGTAAAGGAAATCAATCAGGTGATTTCCCAAAAAATGAATGTCGAGAAATATAAAACCTCTCTTCTTAGAAAGGATTTTGACTTCTCACTGTTATGAATAAAAGATTTATTTGTATCATTTTTTTCCTTTTTGTGTCTCTCCAGGTTGTCCAGGGTGAAACGAACGGCTATCTTTCTTTTGATTATTCAAAAAATTTAAAGAATGCCGAAAAAAAACCCGACTCTTTTCAGAATATTCAGCTTGGGCTCATTTTTTCCGGCAGCCCTTCTCCCAATATCGGGTATTTGGCGGAACTGCGTCTGAGTGATAAAAAAGTCGAAGCTGAACAAGCCTGGGTCAGGTTTTTCTCCTCTGAATCTTTCCGATTGAAGCTCGGTCTTTATCTTGTTCCTTTTGGCAAATACAATGCGTTCGGCCGGCCTCATGAAACCTTTCTGATTCATACACCTTTGAATGTTGCCCATTCATTTCCCTCGAGTTGGAGAGATATCGGTATTCTTATTGAAGGTCGGATCGGCAGTTTGTTGTATGAGGTTTTTGCAGGCAACGGTCTTTCAGAAGGAAAGAGTTTGAATGAGGGACAGCAGTTTAGTGACAATAATAAGAACAAGGGTATCGGGGGGCGTTTTAGTTGGTTTCTCAGTCAAAGCTTTGAGGTGGCCTATTCCCACTATAGAGGAAAAGCCGATGCGGACAACAAGAGAAAAACCGTTCTTCGATGTGTTGATATGACCTGGAGTACGGTGGATTTTAAAGTGCTGGGAGAATACACCTGGGGAGACATAGAGAATCCCAATGGATTTTCCAAAGGACAATCCGAAGGATTTTTTATCCAAGCCTCTTTAACTCTGCAGAAAATCCATCCTGTTGTTTCCTATCAGAGGCTCAACTACTCAGATCCCTTCCATGGTCAAGGATTCCTTAATCCCCTTGTTCAGGGGTCTGGTATTCAATTCAATTTGAACCGCTGGGCATTTGGGATTGTTTTTATGCCGTATACGAATGTGCTTATCAAACTCGAATATGATCTTAATAAGGATAAATCGATAGACCAGAACAAAACCGCTCTCACTTTCCAGGCTGCACTCAGCTTTTAAGCTTGTTTCTGCATTTGACTTCTGATAGAATTCATTTTCAAATATCGAACGCTTTATTCTTAAAAAAATATCTATCCTGAATATTGAGGAAAGACATGGTCAATTTGGTTGTTGTCGGTACTCAGTGGGGAGATGAAGGAAAAGGGAAAATCATCGATCTGCTCACTCCTCCTTTCGATGTTGTGGCACGGTACCAGGGCGGACACAATGCCGGTCATACTGTCTATTACGAAGGAAAAAAAGTAGTCCTCCATCTCATCCCTTCCGGAATTCTTCGTCGAGATAAACTCTGTCTTATCGGGAATGGAGTCGTTATCGATCCGAAGGCTTTTCTTGATGAGCTTTCCTATCTAAAGGATTTTGGGATAGATATAAAAAACAATCTTGCCATCAGCAAGTATGCCCATCTCATATTTCCCTATCACGGCCAACTCGAAGCTATCAGGGAAAAACGCAGAGGGGATAAAAAAATAGGGACTACATGCCGAGGGATTGGCCCCGCCTACACTGACCGGGTCGCTCGAAGGGGCATACGTGTCGGAGATCTCTTAAATCTGAGTGTATTAGAAGAAAAAATCAAATCAAACGTAGAAGAATACAACCTCTTCCTAGAATTT
>CAZLLG010000002.1:19820-34354 GCA_964560275.1 uncultured Eubacteriales bacterium
GAAAAAGGCCTCGACCCGAGCAAAGTTTTTGAGGAGTATTCAAATTATGCGAATCACATTCAAGGGTATATCAAGGATGTCTCTGTTATTCTTGATGAACAGTTCTCAAAGGGCAATTCCGTTCTGTTTGAAGGAGCCCAAGGCGCGCTGCTAGATATCGATTTTGGGACCTATCCCTTTGTGACGTCCTCAAATTCGACCATAGGAGGCGTCTGTACTGGTTTGGGAATAAGCCCGGACAAGATTAATGAGGTGTTGGGCATCACAAAAGCCTACACCACCCGAGTGGGAGGAGGCCCCTTCCCAACCGAAACACGGGGAGAAATCGGAGCCTTTCTCCAGGAAAAGGGAAATGAATTTGGTGCCACGACCGGACGTCCAAGACGGTGTGGGTGGTTTGACGCTTTTGCCGTGGCCTATGCCCGCCGGCTGAACGGCATCAAACATCTTGCATTGACCAAGCCTGATGTTTTGGATGGTCTTGAAGAGTTGTCCGTTTGTGTTGGCTATAAGTATAAGGGCCAACTTCTGCGGGGTTATCCCTGCGAGAGTTGGATTCTTTCTGAGGTTGAACCGGTTTATAAAAAAATGAGTGGATGGAAAGAAACGCTCAATTCAGCCGAAGACTTTCAATCTTTCCCTCAAGAGTTCAAAGATTATGTCCACCTCATTGAAGATCTTGTTGGAGCGAATGTGTCCATTGTGTCCACGGGTGTAGAGAGAAACGATACTGTCTTTCGTGAGGATTTGATGAAGTCTTTTGTAGATTTGGAAAAGGTCAAAAACGGAGTGAAATTTTAAAAGGCCACAGGCCTGTTACTCTTATAAAGCAGGGGAATTTTTAGAGCTATGGCAAAAAAAACCGGATCAACAAGCCAGGAGAAAACGGCTTCTGAATCATTCGAGAATTTTGACATTCTCCACCGTGTTTCAGAAAAAATATCACATCTTACGGATTTGAAAACCACCCTGGATGAAATTCTGGCTATTCTACATAAGGTCACAGGGTGCCAACATCTGGCTATCAGAATTATCGATTCTTCTGGCAATATCCCAATTTATTCCCAGTTTGGATTGGAGAAAAAATTTATGGATTCCGAACATTGGGTGACATTAAAAGACTGCCTGTGTGGATATGTCGCCAAAGGGGACGTTGACAAAAACCTTCCTTTTATTACTGAATTTGGCTCCTTTTATACAAATTCCATGAGTCTTCTCAATGCCGATATTCAAAAGCATCAACAGCGATCGGATGCCATCACTCTCAGGAATGTCTGTCAGGGCTGCGGGTATGAATCTGTAGCCATTATACCTGTAAAGATCCAGGATAAAACCATCGCAGAACTTTATCTTTCTGATAAAAGAGAGGATCTTTTTCCTTTGGACAAAGTCAGGCTTTTCGAGAAGCTGAGCGCTCAAATTGGCATTGCCATCCACAATTCCCAACTGTATTCCTCTCTAATAGAGTCTCAGAAAAAGGTCATGGATCTTTTCGATTCGGCATCGATAGGAATAATTGAGTTGGACACAAAGGGGACTATCCTCCAAATCAATCAGAAGGGAGCGAGTTTATTCGGATATTCAAATCCGAAAAAATTGTTGGATAATGCAGTCAAAATGAATGAACTCATTCTGGACAAGGAAACTTTGGAAAACTTCATCGAAGATGTTGACGGTGAAGGTTCTGTGGTGAATCGTGTGCTTCAATTTCATTCTGGCCGACAAAACTTGTTTCTCGAAATGTCTTTAAAATCCATCACTGATAAGAAGAAGAACACAGTCGGTTATCGAGGAACATTCCATGATGTCACAGACAGCGTGAGGCTTGAAGAAGAAAGGCTAAACAAGGCCAAGACGGAATCCTTGAAAAACAGGTATTATCAGGAAACCCAAATTCTTAAAGATGAACTTAAATCTAACTACCCCTTCGAGGAGCTGATAGGAACGAGCCGAGCCATTCAGGAGGTCAAAAAAGCCATCCAGCAAGTGGCGCCCACAGATACCACCGTGCTGATAAAAGGCGAGACAGGAACTGGAAAGGAACTGGTCGCCCGTTATATTCATGAACTCAGTTTACGGAAAGATAGAATTTTGGTTAAAGTTAACTGCGCTGCTTTATCCGAAGGTTTGATTGCTTCAGAGTTGTTCGGACACGAGAAGGGGGCATTTACAGGGGCCATTCAGAAGAGAATTGGCCGGTTCGAATATGCAGATAGAGCCACAATATTCTTGGACGAAATAGGTGATTTACCCCTGGAAACACAGGCCATGCTGTTGAGGGCGCTTCAGGATGGAGAATTTGAAAGAGTTGGGAGTTCAAAGACCATCAAGATCGATGTCCGCTTGTTGGCTGCGACGAACAGAGATTTGAGCCTCCTCGTTCAAGAGAAAAAATTCAGACAGGACCTGTTTTTTCGCTTGAATGTTTTTCCCATCGATGTTCTGCCTCTTAGGGATAGACGCGAAGATATTCCACTGTTGTCCGCCTATTATATTGAGCAGTTCGGGAGAAAACTGGGAAAAAAAATTGATCGTGTCAAAGAAGAAACCATGCAGATTTTTTTAGACTATTCCTGGCCCGGCAATGTCCGGGAATTGCAGAACATCATAGAACATGGGCTGGTCATATCGAAAAAAGGGATTCTTGAAATATCTGATGCATACTTTAGACAGGAGCCGGAAGGGAAAAAAGGCACAAAACTTCTTCCCATGGATGAGTTTGAAAAAGACTATATCATCGAAGTGCTGCGTTTTACACAGGGAGCCATTTACGGAGATAAGGGCGCAGCCAGTATTTTGGGTTTGAAACCTTCGACACTCCAGAGCCGAATGAAAAAACTGGCCATAGACAGAACACAATACAAGTAGAGCGAATGCGATATCATGGGGAAAACCACCGATATATCGGTGACTTTTCAGTCGAATAGTGTTAATATGGTTAATGAGTTAAAGTGGCTCCCCGGCTATTCATTTAAAATTCCAGGGTGAGATTAAATTTACACCTTTTTTTATTTGAATGTCCGAAATGGCATGGATATTGCTTAAATAAATAGAGTTGGAGTGAGAGTTTTGTGAGCGAGCAAGGAATAGGGCATCAATAGAATGATTAAAGATATTTCCGTGATGATTGCCGGCCAGGCCGGTGATGGAGTTCTTTTCACGGGAAATGTTCTGGCAAAAATCTTAAAAAAGGAAGGATGGGAAGTGGCCACGTCCAGGTATTTTCCTTCTAACATAAGAGGAGAGCCTACACAATACACGATTCGCGCAAGCCAAAAGAAGGTTTTTGGGCTCGGGAACGAGATCGATGTTCTCCTCTCTTTCGACTGTGCATCGATCATTAAATATACAAAAATAATGGCCAAAGGTGGAGTTGTTCTCTGTGATGGAGATGAATTAAGCCGTCTTGAACCAAAGCACAGAAAAGGAAAAACATTCCACAAGTTTCCCCTTAAAATTCTGGCCAGAAAGCATTTTAAGAACGATATTTTCAAAAACATGATTGCACTTGGAGCGCTGTGTTATATACTCGATCTCAATTTCAAGGTCATTGAGCGCATCATCTTAGATGCTTTTTTGAAGAGAAAAGGGAAAGAAATTGCACGGCTGAATATTGATGCCTTAAATCTGGGATGTGAGCAGGCCCGGCTGATTGTGGAGCCGTCTGAACGGCATAAACTCGTGAAGAAAAAGGATAAAGGCAAGATGTTTATTTCGGGCGACGAAGCCATAGCTGTGGGAGCACTTGCTGCGGGCTGCCGTTTTTTTGCTGCCTATCCAATCTGCCCTGCGACTGAGATCTGGCAGTGGCTGGCGCTGTATTTTCCCGATTTTAACGGCATTGTTGTTCAAACAGAAGACGAGCTTTCGGCGATCAATATGGCTCTAGGTGCATCCTATGCTGGAACCCGAACTATGACATCCACATCAGGTCCGGGTGGATCTTTGATGATGGAAAGTTATGGTTTGTCCGGGATCGCAGAAATTCCCATTGTTATCGTTGATGTCCAACGTGTCGGCCCGAGCACGGGGATGCCGACGAAAACTGAGCAGTCCGATTTAAACCAGTGGATCTATGGATCTCATGGCGAATTTCCCCGAATTATCCTTTCTCCGGGGACGGTTGAGGAATGTTTTGAATTCACCGCTAAAGCTTTCGATCTTGCCGATAAGTACCAGGTTCCAGTGGTCCTTCTGACGGAGCAGGATTTTGGACAGAACTACAGAACAGTCAAAAAATTTGATTTATCGAAGATAAAAATAGACCGGGGAAAACTCCTCTCAGAAGAAGACTTAAAAGACCTTGAAGATTACAAAAGGTATGCGTTTACCTCAAGCGGAATTTCTCCACGGGCTCTTCCGTCCATGAAAAACGGAATCCATATGGTGGAAGGCAATGAACATGATGAAAAAGGATACAGGGATGAGGATCCTGAAAATCGAACACGGATGATGCAGAAACGGATGCACAAGCTTACGGGATTTCCAAAAGACTTGATCCCCCCCAAACTCTGGGGTGATAAACAAGCTTCAATTGGAATTATCGGTTTTGGCTCCACGCTCGGTCCTATTGTTGAAGCCGGCGAGGAACTCAGTGAAGAAAATATTCCTGCTAAAAATCTTCAAATCCGGACGGTCTGGCCTTTTCCGGCCAAAGCTGTGCATGATTTTATCCAGAGTTGTAAGTTTGTTTTTGTTGCAGAAAACAATTATTCCGGTCAGCTTCATGACTTGATCCACAGTCGTGTGAAGCCTAAGGCCTCTATGCAGAAAATATTGAATTATTCGAGTGTGGCCTTTCGTCCCGAAGATATCTCGAGCCAAGTAAAGAGAGTTGTCCAAAATGTTTAAATTGGAGGACTATCATCTTCAAGATCCCACCTGGTGTCGGGGCTGCGGCCTTTACGGCCTTTTTTCTGCGCTTAAAAAAGCCGCTGTATCCCTTAAAATCAAGCCTGAGAAGATGAGTATTGTTACAGGGATTGGATGTCATGGCCGATTGAACAGCTATTTTAATGCATATGGATTTCATTCGCTGCATGGAAGAGCTCTTCCTATTGCCCAAGGCGTGAAGCTGGCGAACACTCAGCTGACTGTCGTTGCAGTCAGCGGGGATGGAGATGCTTACTCTATCGGGTTGGGTCATTTTATCCATTCTCTGAGAAGAAACGTCGATGTGACCTATATTGTCGTCGATAACAGGATATATGGTTTAACACAAGGGCAGACTTCACCCACAAGCCGTATGAATTTTATCTCCCTTTCCACACCTTTTGGATCCAAAGAGCAGCCCCTAGATGGGCTTCAATTGGCCCTTGCTAGCCATGGATCCTTTATCGCCCGTGGATTTTCAGGCGCACCCCATCAGCTGGCTAAACTTATCGAAGCCGGATTGAAACATAAAGGTTTTTCTCTTGTGGAAGTCCTGAGCCCGTGTGTGACTCACAACAAGATCGATACATACCAGTGGTTCAAATCTAATATTTATGATGTGGATAAAGATCCCAAGTACGATCCCACAAACAAGAAGAAAGCTTGGGACATTTTTTCAAGACACGAGGAAAAGCTTCCTGTAGGTATGATCTTTAGGGAATCGCGTCCTACCTACGAGGAGTTGTCCCTCCCTGGGAAAAAGCCGCTGGCATTTCTGGATCTTATTTCTGAGTCCGGAAAGATAGAAAAAATCTTGGAAAAATTTGAATGATATACTACATTATGTGTTTATCCTAACCAATAGGAGGAAAGGACAATGAAAGAAAAAGTTGAAAAATCTCTGGAGAAAATTCGCCCCTCACTTCAGGCTGATGGTGGAGATGTGGAGCTTGTTGAAGTCGATGACGGAGTCGTTAAGGTCCGGTTGACAGGAGCCTGTGGCGGATGCCCGATGTCTCAGATGACACTAAAAATGGGCATCGAGAGGATATTGAAAAAAGATATTCCTGAAGTCAAAGAAGTTGTATCTGTCTAAAAGCCATGCGAAAGGTTTATTTTGATCATATTGCGGCCACCCCTCTACTCCCCGAGGTACTGGAATCAATGCTTCCTTTTTTAAAGGACAATTACGGGAATCCTCAAAGCCTTCATACATCAGGACAGGTGGCCCTTCAGGCCATTGAGAGCGCCAGGGAACATGTGGCAGCATTGATCAATGCGGATCCTTCTGAGATCTTTTTTACGTCCAGCGGTTCGGAATCTAATAATTTTGCTATCAAGGGATTTGCTATGGCTCAAAAAATCCGTGGAAACCATATTGCTGTTTCGGCTGTTGAGCATCAATCCGTTCTGCACTCAGCCAAATACCTTGAACATGTCGGAATAAAATCCACAGAAATTCCCGTTGACAAGTTTGGTCTTGTCAATCCCGATGATTTGGACACAATCCTCACTCCTGAAACAATCTTGATCTCTGTGATGCTGGCGAACGGTGAAGTCGGTACTATTCAACCCATAAAGGAGATTTCAGAATTTTGTGCGGAAAAGGGTATCCTTTTTCACACCGATGCAGTAGACGCTGTAGGAAATATTCCTGTGGATGTTAAGGAATTAGGAGTGGATGCGTTAAGCCTCGCTGGAAATCAATTTTATGGGCCTCAAGGAACAGCTGCCCTTTACGTCAAAAAGGGCAAAAGAATCCTCCCGTTTATCGATGGGGGAATCCAGGAAAGCGGACGGAGGGCCGGCACTGAAGATGTTGCAGGAATCGTAGGATTAGGCCGAGCGGCTGAGATCGCTGCAGACTGTTTGTCGGAGAGGGCCGACAAAGCCCGGCCCTTAAGAGACAGACTTCTTCAGGGCCTTCCTGAGAAAGTGGACAATGTGGTTGTAACCGGTCATCCGGAGAAAAGACTCCCATATCACGCCAGTTTTTGTGTCGAGTTTGTCGAAGGTGAGTCCATGTTGCTCAATCTGGATATGAAAGGTATCGCTGTTTCCAGCGGTTCGGCATGTACATCGAGAGCCTTAAAAGCCTCACATGTACTTTTAGCCATGGGCCTTGACCATGCGCTTGCCCAAGGCTCTCTGGTTTTTAGTCTTATACAAGACAATACAATGGAAGATATCGAATATTTACTCGAAGTCTTCCCTCCAGTCATTGATAGGCTGAGACAGATGTCTCCGATCTATCCTGGAAATCTATAGGAGAAAGTCATGATATATACAGATAAAGTTATGGAACATTTCCAAAATCCCCGCAATGTGGGTGCGATTGAAGATGCAGATGGAAAGGGAAAAGTTGGAAACCCGGTATGCGGCGACATGATGGAATTTCACATAAAGGTTAAAGAAGACCGGATTACGGATGTCAAATTCAAAACATTTGGCTGCGGAGCCGCCATTGCGGTATCCAGCATAGTGAGTGAAATGGCAATGGGAAAAACACTGGATGAAGCCTTGAAAATCACTAATAAGCAGGTGGCCGAGGAGTTGGGCGGGCTGCCTAAAAACAAACTTCACTGTTCAAACTTAGGAGCGGATGCCCTCCATGCAGCTATTGAAAACTATAGAGACATTGCCGAAGGTGTTGTTGAGGAAGGCACCCCCAAAGAAGTGAAAGAGAGCGAAGAGTGCTCCTGCCCTTACTGTGAAGAAACGCTGGAAGAACCGAAAGGATTCTGCAAAGGCTGTCATATCGAACTGGTCGAATGCCCTGAATGTGGCGATCCGATAAACAAAAAGGACAATGAATGTCTTCACTGCGGAGCGACAAAAGTTCGGGTATAGCCATCAAAATCACTACGGAATTTAAAATGGACAAAATAGAAACCAACGAAATATTGGATTGTTACGGACTCCTCTGTCCGATGCCAATAATCCAAACAGCGCAGAAAATAAAAAACATGAAAATTGGAGAAGTCCTGGAGGTTATTTCTACGGACAAAGGGATCAAAGAGGATATTCCGGCCTGGTGCAGGCAGACCGGGCAGGAATATTTAGGAATCGAAGAAGAAGATGGTGTGTATAAAGCCTTCGTCAGAAAAATCAAAGAGTAGCAAGATCAAATGCTGAGAATAACAGTTCAAAATAAAAATAAAGAAAACCGCGTTCTGTTGTTGGAGGGCAAAGTTTCCAAACAGTGGTTGGAAGAGCTAAAGGCAGAAATTGAGGGGAGTATAAATGATGGAAAGAAATTGACTCTCGACTTTTCGAAGGTTTCCTATATTGATGACGAGGGAGCTAAATTGATCAATATGCCTCTTTATAAAAAAATCGAAAAAATAAACTGTTCGTTATTCATTCGCACACTGCTTGGCCATGAATCCCCAGGGCAAAAGTAAAGACCACGAAAAACATGAAGAATTCGGATATCGTAGAAAAGATCAAAGCGCTGAAAAAGAAGCATAATGCTGTCCTTATTGCGCACAATTACCAGATTGAAGAGGTTCAGGATGTTGCGGATTTTGTCGGCGATTCCTTAGAGTTGAGCCAGAAAGCAGCTCAAATTGAATCGGATATAATTGTCTTTTGTGGGGTTCACTTCATGGCTGAAACTGCGGCCATTCTGTCTCCTGAAAAGACAGTCCTATTACCTGAAAAAGATGCGGGATGCCCTATGGCCGATATGATTACGGCCTCCGATATGAGGGAATGGAAAAAAAGATATCCGGGTCGGAATGTTGTGTGTTATGTCAACACCACGGCTGAAGTCAAAGCCGAATGTGATATTTGCTGCACCTCGTCTAATGCAGTCGAAGTGGTCGATTCCTTGGATAGAGATGAGATTCTTTTTGCTCCCGACAAAAATTTAGCCGCTTATGTGTCCCGCCATACGAACAAAAAAATTATTCCCTGGGATGGCTATTGTTATGTCCATAACAACATCCATGTCAAAGACATCGAAGAAAAGCGGCGTCTTTATCCAAATGCCGAGGTCTGGGTTCATCCCGAATGCCGCCCAGAGGTGATCGATATTGCCGACGAAGTATTTTCAACCGGGCAAATGGTGAAGGAAGCAAGAGAAACCGAGAAGAATCAAATAGTCCTTGGGACGGAAGCCGGCATGACGTACAGATTGAAAAAAGAAAATCCAACCAAAGATTTTTTTCCTGCGAAGGATTTAGCTTTTTGTTACAATATGAAAAAAATCGATCTTAATAAGGTTCTAAAGTCTTTAGAAGACTTGAAATATCAAGTGAAGATTCCGCCAGAAATCAGCCAAAATGCGCTCGGAAGTATAGAAAAAATGATTCAAATTAAAGGAGTAAAAAAATGAAAGAAAAATCAGAAAAAAACTTAAATGATGCTTTTGCCGGTGAAAGCCAGGCACATATGAAGTATAAGGCTTTTGGGGACAAAGCCGAACGGGAAAATTTGCCGAATGTGGCCCGGATTTTCCGTGCCAATTCTTTTGCCGAACAGATTCATGCCACGAATCACTTAAGAACTCTATCCGGAATCCAGAGCACATCCGAAAACTTAAAGACCGCTTTTGAAGGGGAAACATATGAAATCGAAGAGATGTATCCAACATTTATCAAGGATGCGCAAGAAGAGCAGGAACCGGCTGCCGAAAGGATGAGCATCTGGGCCAAAGCTGCCGAAGAAGTGCATGCCGGACTCTACAAAAAAGCCAAGGTTGCAGTTGACAGTGGTTCGGATGTGGATCTCGATTCTATCCATGTCTGCCAGGTGTGCGGTTTCACAATGGAAGGGGAAGCTCCTGAGATCTGCCCTGTTTGCGGAACACCAAAAGATCGTTTTACACAGTTCTAATTAATGGACAGTGCCAAGGCGAGGGTCTTAGAGATTATCCGGATCTTGTACCGTGCCTATCCGGAGAGCCGTACGGCACTGAGCTTCCAAACGCCGCATCAGATTCTTGTGGCCACGATTCTTTCTGCCCAGTGCACCGATGCGCGCGTCAATTTGATAACACCTTCTCTCTTCAAAAAGTACCGTTCTGCTTCGGATTTTGCCCAAGCCAACCCTCAAGAACTCCAGGATGAAATCCATTCCACGGGTTTTTTTAGAAATAAGTCAAAGAATATTATTTTAGCCTCAAGAAAAATTGTGGAAGATTTTGGCGGGAAAGTCCCCGACAGTATGGAAAAACTCCTCACCCTGCCGGGTGTGGCGAGGAAGACGGCCAACATTGTGCTGTCCAGTGGTTACGGCCGAGCGGAAGGCATTGCTGTTGACACGCATGTCAAAAGACTGTCCCAAAGGCTGGGATTAAGTCAAGAAAATAATCCTGATAAAATCGAATTGGACCTCTTAGATTTGGTTCCCAAAAAAGATTGGTTGTATTTCAATTATGCTTTTGTCAATCACGGCCGCAATGTCTGTCAGGCACGTAAACCAAGCTGTCCCGAATGTAAGCTGAACTCTCTTTGTCCTTCGGCGGTGGAATTTTTTCCCGATATCGAGGTATAATAGCGCCTGTGGGTTATGATCAAAGAAGCTATGCTTTTCCGGAAGGAAAAGGATTTAAAAACGATATGTTTTCTGTGTCAACACAGGTGTTTGATTGCCCCGTCTAAATTCGGGATTTGTGGAGTTAGGCAGAATACAGAGGGCACACTTTTTTCCCATGTCTATGGAGAAGTGATTGCCTCCCATGTAGACCCCATCGAAAAAAAACCTCTATTTCATTTCCTCCCTGGCTCCTTATCGTTTTCTGTGGCTACACTCGGATGCAATTTCCGGTGTTCCTTCTGCCAGAACTGGCAGATTTCCCAAAAGACAAAAAGAAAAGAGGGCTCTTTTTTTGAATCGCCTCTGTCTCCTGAGGAAGCTGTTCGTACCGCAGAACGCCACGAGTGCCAGAGTATCTCTTACACATATACCGAACCCACAATTTTTTTTGAATATGCCTATGACACATCTCTGCTGGCCAAAAAAAAGGGACTGGCAAATGTTTTTGTGACAAATGGTTACATGACACCTGAAGCTCTGGAAAAAATCCATCCCTATCTTGATGCCTGCAATGTGGACCTCAAATCATTTAGAGAGGATTTTTATGCAGAGATGTGTCAGGCACATCTTGAGCCTGTTTTAGAATCCATTCGTGTTATGAGGAGGCTTGGAATTTGGATAGAGATCACCACTCTGATCCTTCCCGGACAAAATGACTCAGAGGAGGAACTGACAGAGATTGCGGAATTCATCTCTGAGATCAGCCCAGATATCCCTTGGCACATTAGCCGTTTTCATCCTGATTACAAGTATGAAGCCAGTGTCCCCACACCTGTCGAATCTCTTCGAAAAGCATTTTCGATAGGGAAAAAGGCGGGTCTCCATCACATTTATATCGGAAATGTCTGGGGAGAGTCTGAAAACACTTTTTGCCCACAGTGCAAGAAGGTTCTTATTCGAAGACATGGATTCGATATACGGCAGATGGATGTGAAGGATTCCAAATGTACTTTCTGTGGTTCTCCCATTCCCGGGATCTTCAATTCGTAGATATCATGCAGAAATTCATATATCTTCAGCACACAGCGGATGCGAAATTCCGGGCTTTTGGCGAAACTGTAGAAGAGTCGTTCATCAATGCTGCTTTAGCAATGGTTTCTCTCATGTGGGATCCGGAAAAAATTGAGACAAAAATCAAGCACAAACTGCAGGCCACTGGAAGAGATGAAAAGCAACTCCTTTTTAATTTCTTGGAAGGCATTTTATTCAAACTCGATTCGGAGATGTTTCTATTGAAGACGGTGGAGAAACTCTGTCTCGTTGAGAAGAACAATTTTTTTTCTCTTGAGGCGGATTTGGTCGGAGACACATTCTTAGAGAGATATGAAACTTTTGGAGAGGTTAAGGCCGTCACCTATAATGAAATGGAAATAAAGAAGAACGATTCCGTTTTGGTTCAGGTTGTGGTCGACATGTAGATTCAAAATGGAAATAAAAAAAATAGAGGATTTTGTCTGGGAGATTCCCAAGCAGGGGCATATGAGAGTCCCGGCCGTGATCTACACATCTTCAAAACTTTTGGAGAGCATTAAAAGAGACAAAACTCTTCTTCAGGCACAGAATGTTGCCTGTTTACCCGGAATTCAGACAAAGGCCTTTGTTATGCCTGATGGACATCAGGGGTATGGATTTCCCATTGGAGGAGTTGCTGCGTTCGACAGAACGACGGGAGTCATTTCTCCCGGAGGCGTGGGTTACGATATCAACTGTGGCGTTAGACTTCTAAAAACAGAGTATTTCGAACAGGATATCAAGTCGAAACGCAGGGAGCTTCTTGCTGAAATATATACGACGGTTCCAGCCGGAGTAGGCAGAAAAGGCCAAACATACTTAAATAAGAACAATTTATTCGATGTCTGCCGAAGGGGTGCGGAATGGGCTGTAGATAATGGATATGGAACAAAAGAGGATCTTCTGAAAACCGAAGAGTATGGCCGGATGAAGAGTGCAAATCCCGAATTTCTCTCGCTGCGAGCGATAGAGAGGGGAACTCCTCAGTTGGGAACCCTGGGTTCAGGCAACCATTTCTTGGAAATTCAGAAAGTGGATCAAATCATTGATCCGAAGGTGGCACGGACCTTTGGAATTCACTCTAAAAATCAAATACTAGTCATGATTCACTGCGGGAGCCGTGGTTTGGGACACCAAGTGGCTTCAGATTACATACGCCTAATGGAGGACAAATTCGGCACCAAAAATCTGCCGGACCGGGAGTTGATTTATGCTCCTCTCCAATCCGAATTGGGTTTACAGTATTATAAATCCATGAGTTCGGCCGTCAACTTCGCTTTTGTCAACAGGCAGATGATTGCCCATTGGGTTCGGAGTGTTTTTCGAAGAGTTCTGGGGAGTTCTGACGGTATGGATCAGGTTTATGATGTCTGCCACAATGTGGCCAAGTTTGAAAACCACAGCATAGATGGGGAACAAAAAAGTGTGTGTGTGCACAGGAAGGGGGCCACCCGGAGTTTTGGACCTGGCCGCAAAGAGATTCCGGAAATCTATCGGTCGGTTGGGCAACCAGTGATTATTCCGGGAAGCATGGGAACAGCTTCTTATATTCTTGTTGGAACGTCTGAAGCGGAAATGTTGAGCTTTGGGTCCACGGCTCATGGGGCAGGACGGTTGATGTCGAGGCATGAAGCTCTGCGCAGGTTTAGGGGAGAAAAAATTAAAAAAGAGATGGAAGGTCAGGGTATCGAACTCAAAGCCACCAGTTGGAGAGGGGTGGCTGAAGAAGCATCGGGAGCCTACAAAGATGTGGATGAAGTTGTCGATGTGTCCCATAGATTAGGATTAGGCCGCCTTGTGGCCCGGGTGGTGCCTGTGGGTGTGATGAAGGGGTAGTAAAAAAAATCCTTAGGGTAATATGTTTGTGAATATAAATTGAGGGAGGAGGGAAGAACAGTGTATGCTCGACTAACAAAATTTCGTTTTAAAATTGAAAAAATGGAAAAAGGTATCCAACTCTATAATGAAAGTGCTGTCCCTTCAACCAAAGCACAGAAGGGATTTTGTCGTCTCTCTTTTTTAATCAATCGCGAGACTGGGGAAGGCATATCCCTCTCATTCTGGGACAGCGAAGCGGATGCAAGAGCAAACGAAGAAAATCACTTTTATCAAAATCAATTGATAAAATTCTTGAATTTTCTGGAGGAACCCACGTATATCCGGGAAGGATATGAAGTTATTACAGATGTTTAGGTGACAACTTTATCGCTGTCAGCCTCTCCATAGTCTTCGAATTCCTGAGCCATAAGGTACTCACTCTTCAGCATGGTGTAGTGGCTGTGCTCGACATGGCTCAGATATTTAAGAATTTTTTGTTGGGCAGCGTTAAATCTTTGGGCCAAACTTAAATAGAATTCTCCAGCTGCTTCCTCAGCCTTCATGGCTTGGTACAGGATTTCAGTGAGGGAGGAGGATGGAGTGAGATTGATGGAAGGCAGAAGAGCTTCATCTGTTTTGTCAGGGATTGTCATTTCCTCTCCCTGAAAAAGAGTCAGAAAAAGTTTTTTAAGAGATTCTTTATGTTTTGTCTCTTCGAAGGCCAGCCACTGAAATTTTTCTTTGAGGAGAGGATTTTTTAAAGAGTCAGCTAGATCGGAATATATTCTATTGGCATTCATTTCGGCACGGGTGGCCATCTCCAGAAGTTGTTTGACGGATAGCTGTGAAAATTCTGTCATATTGCACTCCTTTATTTTTCTATTCTAATCTCTCTCTCTCCAAAACTCAAATGAAAGCTGACTCGAGATTGGGATGATTGACTTTTGGTGCGGCACCTTTTATTTTATTTATCAAACATGAAAGTCTATTTGGCCGGATACAATGTCGATAACGAGGTCATAGAGGATCTAAAAAAAAATTCTCCCCCAAGAGACGACATCACACCCGAAATCCTTTCCGCTGCCTATGCTCGGATTTCCAGAGATTCCCGGCCTGCAAACGAACTGCGGGCTTTGGCCCGACAGGCAGTGCAGAAAGCCAGGAGTTCCAATAAAAATATTATTTTCAAAATGGGGCATCATTCTGTGGCTGAACACGCCGTGTTTAATTTTGACATCATCGGTGTCAGCCGCTTGGCGATCGAAGAGATCGAAAAATTTAGGCTGTGCTCC
>CAZLLG010000003.1:0-15548 GCA_964560275.1 uncultured Eubacteriales bacterium
ATCTAATTACTTTAAAACCGCATTCAGGAATTTCCGAAAATACAAAGGCTATTCTTTTATCAATATCGTTGGACTGGCCGTTGGGATCGCCTGCTGCATCCTGATCCTGCTCTGGGTGTTTGACGAAATGAGCTTCGACAAGTTTCACAAAAAAGGGGACCGCCTGTATCGTATTGTCATTGAGCACACATTTGCCGGCGGGGCTATTTCCAGATATTCAAGCACACCTGCCCCTATGGCTCCTGCCTTGATTGAGGAATTTCCAGAAATTGTCGACGCCTTTCGCTATACCACGGCGCCGCGCTTCCTGGTCAAATATGAAGATTTCCGTTTTTACGAAAGCGGGCTGGGGATGGCCGATCCGTCCATCTGGACCATGATGAGTTTTCGCCTGATTCAAGGTGATCCGGAAACCGTTTTTGAACCAATAAACTCGATTGTGCTGAGTGAAACCATGGCCGAGAAATATTTTGGCAAGGAAGATCCCATCGGAAAGCTCCTGCGTTTGGAAAACCAGTTTGACCTGATCGTCAAAGGCGTAATGGAGGATGTTCCCTCAAATTCCCATCTTCAGTTCGATTTTGTGATGCCGTTTGTGCTGCTCGAATTTGGCGGTCAGCGCCTCGATCAGTGGGGCAGCAACTCCTACCTCACTTATGTCGAATTGGCCAATGCGGCCGATCCAGAAGTCGTGAATGAAAAAATCCGCGATTTTATCAAAAAACACAATCCAGGCTCTACCGCAACCATTGAGCTGCAGAAGATCGAAAGGATTCATCTCCACTCCGATCTCACGGCTGATTTTGGTGAACGTGGAGACATCCGGTATGTCATCATCTTTTCCTTAACGGCTTTCTTGGTGCTGGTGATCGCCTGCATCAACTTTATGAATCTTGCTACGGCCCGCTCAGGCAATAGAGCCCGAGAAGTGGGGATGCGGAAGGTGGTTGGGGCGTTTAGAACAGACATACTCCGCCAGTTTCTCAGCGAATCCGTTCTCTACGCCACCGTGGCCTTTATATTGGCCTTGGGGCTCGTTTTTTTACTGCTCCCCACATTCAGCAATATTTCGGGGAAAGAATTGGCTTTTAATTTTGCTCAAGGAGGACTCCTTTATTTGAGTTTAATCGGCATCGTAATCCTGGCAGGCTTAGGAGCTGGACTATATCCTGCACTTTTTTTGTCCGGTTTCAATCCCGTCCAAGTGCTCCACACCAAAAGCTTTTCAGGACCCAAAGGCAGGACGTTTCGCCGTATTCTTGTTGTCTTTCAGTTTGCGCTGTCCATCGGGCTGATCATCATCAGTCTTGTGGTCCAGGGCCAGCTTAATTTTATTCGCGGCAAACCGTTGGGGTATAACCGCAACAATGTCGTATACATGAGGTTTGGAGTTCAGACCGCCAGTTTCTATGAAGCATTCAAGCGCAGTGTTCAGAACGAACCCTCCATTTTGAACGTGACATCCGTAAACATGCTCCCCACAGAAATGTACAATTCCACCACGTCGATCTCCTGGCCGGAAAAAGATCCTAACGATATGATCCTCTTTCACACCGCAACAGTCACTCATGACTATTTCGAAACACTACAAATGGAAATGGCCGAAGGGCGTTCTTTTTCGAAGGAGTTCCCTTCTGACATAGAACAGTCCTACATCCTCAATCAGACAGCCGCTCGTCTGATCGGGAAAGAATCTCCATTAGGAAAACCTTTTTCGCTATGGGGAGAGGATGGTATCGTGATCGGCATCGTGAAAGATTTTCACTTCCAATCCCTCAGCACTCCTGTCGAACCGCTCGTGATCCGCCTGAGGCCGGTCGAGCCCTACACATTTCTTCTCATAAGAATAAAAGATGATGGCATTCCCGAAACCCTTGAGAGGATTTCAACAGCATGGGATAAGGTCTCCCCCACATTCCCCTTCGATGCTTCCTTTCTTGATGAATCCTTTGATGATCTGTATAAAACAGAACAGAGATTAGGAACCCTGTTTGGAGCGTTCACGATTCTGGCTATTTTGATTGCCTGTCTGGGTCTCCTGGGCCTGGCCTCTTTTATGGCGGAAAAGCGAACAAAAGAGATCGGTATCCGTAAGGTTTTAGGGGCCACTGTTCCCAATATCGTGAAGATTCTGTCAACAGAATTCTTTTTATTGGTATCAGCAGCCAATCTGATCGCTTGGCCCGCAGCCTGGTTTTTTATGAAACGATGGCTTCAGAACTATGCATACAACACCGGACTTAATCCGTTTATCTTTATTGGGGCGTCCATGGCGGCCCTGATCTTTGCCCTGCTCACGGTCAGTTTCCAGGCTCTCCGAGCCGCCAGTGCAGATCCGGTCAATTCTCTGCGGTATGAGTAACAAGAGGAGTCTCGACTTTTTCTAGAAACAGACTGCTGACCTTCCGTACTATTTTTCGATAATTTTGTATTCGTAATATTGGCTGCCGCGCATTTTATCCAGCATATAGATTTTGTCTCCATTTATAAGGATGTCGTCGACAAAATGCTCCAGCTGAATCTTTCCCAGCAACACTCCGTCGGGAGAGTATACTTCCAGCCGGAAGGCATCGGTTTTTGTGACATCTGTATTTCCTTCAGGTTTTATATTCATTGAGCGCCGCCCGCCGGCATCCATCATCACACTGACTGATGTTCCAACCTGCTCATCTTCTCTGATCTGTCTATCATAACCAGCAACCCACACTCTGCCCTTTTCATCGACGGCAATTCCATTGGCACACCGGTTCATCTGGGGCATTCTGATTTCAACCCTGCCTCCGCTGGCTTTGCGGCTCCCCGATTTCTTCTTAGGAGTGGTGACATCAAAATCCATTTTCCGGTCGGATGTCCACAGGAGCTTCCCTTCAGGACTGTATTTTTCTAAACGGTTTTGATAGTCAAAGGCCACATACATCTGACCTTTTATATCAACAGTAAAATGATACCGGTTTCCCATTCTGTTCATGAGGAAATCTTTGTAATCCAGTTTCTCGCCAAATTCTTGTATAATCTCTCCCTCTGTATCCAAGACTGTCAACAACTTGCCCAGATCCTGATCTTCATTCATGTCTCCCGGCCCCATTATCATCAAACCACCGCCTCCCCCCATGACGATGCTGTCTGCAGGACTCCACCTGATATTTTCGACGCCTCTCTCGTTCATTTGAATGGTGTGGTGCTCACCTCCTCCGGGTTTTAAAACGTGGATTTTCCGATTCCCCATATCAGAGATGTAAAGATACCCTTCAGAATCAATGGAAAGGGATTGAGGGTGTTGAAACTCCCCTGGCCCCTGCCCCTGCTGCCCGATTGTGGCCAAATACTTTCCGTCAGGAGAAAACTTCTGGATGCGGTGATTCCCTGAATCCAAAACATAAATATTTCCCTGGGAGTCAAAACCGATATCCGCAGGCATAAAGAAAATCTCTTCATCATTTTCGGAATCCATTTTGCCGATGGTTTTGATAAATTCAAGCTCAACTTGAGGATTTTGCCCCCACTGTCCTTCGTTTTCGTTGTGGATGATTTGAATGCCTTCCACAGTTTCGATCTTTTGAGCATATGAAATCGAAAAAACTAAAAGAAAAAGGATAAAATGATATACACCTAATTTAATAAGATTTTTCATGTGTTTCCTCCTAAATAACAGAAACATGGCAACTGCTAAAAAAGTTGCACACTTTTGCTGTTAATATTTTTTTTCAGTTTCAGAAAAATCGGCTCTAAAACCGAATGCAATAGTCCTTGATTTCATGGGATAACCTGGCTCTGTTGTGTAATAACTGTTCAAGAGGTTTTCGCCTTTTAGAAAGACCTCAAATCCTTTTACTCTTTTATATATCACCGCATTCAAAACAAAATAGCCTGGATTAAAAATAAGATTGTCCTTGAGCATCAACTCAGATTGAGACACAACCAATCCCCACACCGAAAGTTTTAAATCCAAAGGAACAGCAAAATCAACCATAAAATTGAATTGGGATTTGGGCAGAAGGTCCAAGGGCCGGCTCACATCAAGATCTTCTCCTTTGAGATAGGTGTAATTGAGGGAAACTCCAGTCCAGCTCCATGCTTTTTGGATGCCCACCTCAAAACCAAATATGCGGGCATTACCGATGTTTAAATTTGTGTTGTATCCATCTGGGAGCCGGATCGATTGAATAAGATCCTTAATCCTATTGTAAAACACGGCGCCTGAAAGGAAAATTTCTTTTTCATAGCCCAGTCCAAATTCATAGCTAGTGGCTCTCTCGTCCCTCAGATCTGGATTTCCAGACGACGTGCTGTATAGGGATTTCATAGGTGGAAATCTGGATTTCTTGGAAAGAGTCAGATGAAGATCGATAAAATCTGAAGGATTAAATTTCACTCCTCCTATGGGATTCAATGAGGTTTTATTTTCTCCCGTCTGCTTCTTCAGATAATCCAGGCTTACCCCCCCCACCAGCTTCCACATTTGTCCTATATTAAGATGATTCTCTGCACCAAGGGAGATGGTTTGATGAGAATATTCAGTCCATTCGGTTCCAATATCGTCTTGAATCCGGACCCGATCGTCCCTGAAGTTCAAGCTGAACTTGAGTTCGTCTTGAGATAAATAGGGCACTGTACCGATAAGAAAGACACCATAGGACGCGTTGGCATAAGTGGATTCCCATTGCAGATTTAAAAAACTGGAATCCGTATAGGCATCCAGAATGTTATCGTGCCGGACATAGTAGCTCCTGAATTTTAACGAGCTCGTTTCAAAAAGAGAGAAGGTTCCACCTAAGTTGATTTGGGTGCGATTCCACTTATTGAAGCGCCAGTAACGGGGGAAGTAGTACTCTTGAGCAGAAGGGATTCCAAATTGAGAGACATATTGTGCGACTTCGAAAAGGATCTCATGTTTTTTCCCTGGGTAAAAATACAACTTCCCCACGACATTCCACCTGTTGTAATCGCTGTTCTCCATCCGGTTATTTTCACCCTTTCTGCCCCAATTGAATCCATCCGATTCATCATAATCCATAAAAACGGAAAACAAAATATCCTTCCAGCGCAAAGATCCGGATGTCGAAACACCGTATCCTCCATTGGAATCATATAAGCCCCTCAATGAGAACGAAGGAGGCTGAGGCCTTTTGGTGATGATATTGACAACACCTCCGAGAGCGTTGGGCCCGTATAGAACAGATGAAGCCCCCTTGACGATTTTAAGATTCTCAATATTCTCGGCAGGAAGGGTTTTAAGATCAAAAGAGTTGAAATAAGGTTCATATATGGGAATTCCATCGTAGAGCAGGACGATCCTCTGTCCTGAAAAACCTCTGATTTTCAACCGATACTCGTTTTTTGATCCGGATGTCACTAAGGTTCCCGATGTAAAAGAAAAGACTTCAGAGAGATCCCTCGGAGTCAGGGTTTCGATCCGCTCTTCCCTTATGATCGTTGTCGTCGAGATGGGCTGTTCTTTGGGAACTTTTGCTTCGACGACAATTTCTTCCGTAATTTTCTCCTGCTTTTTCTTTTTTTCCTGTTTTTCTTGAGAACTGACCTGATTTGCGGAAACAGGATCACTGAGAAAAAGGATCCCGAAGGCCATTAAAAATAGGAAACTCCATTTGGAAAAATTGTTTTTGAACAGTCTTTGATTCATTTAAGCCTTTTAAAAAAATCGTTCAGTCCAGCATCGTCTTCCGGGTTCCGAAAAACTTCTGGAACCAGGATTTTACATGTCCATGATATTTTTTTGTGAGAATGATAGGGATGTCAAGTTCCTTGGCTATCCGATTCGGAAGATCCCCAAATAGGGCTCTTTTAATTAATCCTTCCTCAGGTGCTCCCATAATGATCAAGTCATAATTCGGAGCTTCATTCAGTATGGCTTCTGAAGCACGGTATGTCTTTCGGATAACAATTTGGAAACGTTCGGGAGTTATCTCGTCTGAACACTTATGAAGATCGGAAAGACATTTCTCTCTCACCTCTGAAATATCATCATGAGGAGTGGCATGAATTAGAACGAGCTGCACGTTATTCTCACAAAACATCGCTTCAGCAATTTTAAGGGAGAGAACGGCAAACTTGATATTGCTCACCGGGATCAGGACCTTTTTTATATCGGCATCCTCAGCGGGTGCTTTGCAGACAAGCGCTATGTCACAAATGGTATTAAGAATGATTTCATCCAACTTGGTGCCAAAAACTCTATTCCGGGCAGCTTGAGTGCCTTCCCAGCCCAAAATCATCAGATCTGTTTTCCTCTCCTCAGATGTTTCGATAACAGCTTTGGGGATATTGTGGGTGAGTTTGACTAGAGAATAAACAGGAATCCCCTGGTCCTCAGCCCCAGCGATAGCTTTTGAAAGGAGGGAACGCGCAGCACCTAAATACTTCCTCCCTTCACTCGGAGGTGTCTGGGATGGAACATGGATGACGTTCAAGACTGTAATATCGGCTTCTAAAGATTTTGCCAATTGAGTGGCAAACCGCTGCAAATCAAGCACGGTCTTAGAATTGGCCACAGGAACCAGAATGTGGAAATCACACGCATCCACATCGACAAGTGGATGTTCGGCATGGATGACGGGCTCAGCTTTAGCAGAAAACTCCTTTTTGCGGGCATAAAGATAAAATATCACAATTCCAAAGAAAAGGTAGCCCACACACACCCAGACTCCCAGAGGCCTGTAGAAAAATAGGACTACGGCCAAAACAAGGTTGATGACTGTGGCCAGGATGGGGATTAGAGGAACGAGCGGCACTCGAAATCCACGATCTAAATCAGGACGGTTTTTGCGGAGGTTGATAACAGCAAGGTTAACGAAGACAAAGAGGAGAAGAAACATGGCATCGGTCGCGCTGGCAATATCTTCAATAGGGAGTGTGACGGCCATGAGAGCGATAAAAATTCCGGAAATAAAAACAGCCACATGAGGAGTTCTTTTTTTTGGATGAATTTTTGCGAATATCCTGGGAAGATTGTGATCCCGCCCCATGGCAAAACTGACCCTGGAAGAAGAATAAATGGTCGCATTGAGTGCGGACATGGTTGAAAACAACCCGCCGATAAGGAAAAGAATACGGCCAAACTTGCCCATCATAAAATGTTCGGCGGCCTCGATCATGGCCATCTCACCTTTTTGACCCAGATACTGCCATGTTGGTAAACCTCCTTCAGGTTCAACCGCTCCGAGGGCAACAAAGGCTACAAGAATATAGATGGGAACGACAATAGCCAGAGATAGAAAAATCGAACGGGGGATGTTCCTTTTTGGGTCTTTAACCTCTTCTCCACACTGGGCAATAATTTCATATCCTTCAAAGGCAATAAACGTCAGCCCCATCGCCATGATAATACCCATGGCTCCTTTCTGAAAAAATCCAGTAAAATGTGTCGGCCAGGGTTCAGCTGTTTTTCCGGAAAAGATGGCCACACACCCAAAACCTATAAAGAGGGCAATAACGACGATCTTGATAATCGTCACAAAGGTCTCAGCCTGGCCTGTCTCTTTGGCTCCCCGAAAATTGATGTACGCGAACAGCAGCGTCACTACAACAGCAATAAGTTTTGCGGCTGCATTGTACGGCTCGGGGCCCAAAACAGAGGGCATCAAATTCGTTAAATCGACATGTGCCATGTGAAGAAGATCCACACTGAACGTACCAAAAGCCACCGCATAAAGGCTGCAGGCGACGGCATGGGCAAACCAGCTGATCCAGCCCGAAAGAAATCCGTTGGGTTGAGGAAGGGCTTCCTTAACCCACAAATAACCACCCCCCGCCTCTGGGAAACAGGATCCCAACTCGGCATAAGACATGGCAGTTAAACCTGTAACCAAGCCGTTGAGGGCAAAAACCAGAATCAAAGCAGGGCCGGCAACCCCGGCTGCTAACCCGGTCAATACAAAAATCCCAGCACCGATCATGGCCCCCACACCAATCATGGTGACATGCATCAATCCCATGTCACGCGCTAATTCAGTGACAGGCTTCTTCCCCATGTCCGTGCCGTTATTTGATTGGTTTTTTGCCATCTTTATTTAGCCAAGTTCCTAATTGGCTTAAAATAGCCGTATATTAAAAAGATGTCAACCCTCTGTCTAGAAGAAAGCATTCCAGTCAATTGAATTATCTTGACTTTAACCAAGAGCCGATTAAAATGAAATCAGAATGGGAAGCCCAAAGTGAGAAGAAAACTCGGACAATTCGAGAGAGCTGAAACCATCAGCGATGAACACTACTGTTTTAAGAGCATCCCTGGACAAACTCTAGCAGCGGCATCCCCTGCTCCAAATGAAAATCCTGAAGCAGGGAGGTAAATACTTTTTTGATTCCAAGGATGTTCCAAATATCCCTTTAAAAATTTTCGAACGAAAGCAAGACGATGATTGGGAAGCCATCGTGGAGTCCAATCTCAATCAGCGGCTGGACTCAGACTCAGGCCCCCTTATAAGTTGCACTTATCTCATCAGCAACCCTCCTCAAACATTGAATGAACTCATTTTTACATGCCATCACTCCATTGTAGATGCGGCAGCTATGCTCACACTCTTTCATGACACCCTCTCCTTCTGCATCACGCAGGCTGAAGGCCAGCCCATGGAAGACACCACAGAACTGCCTCTCCTCCCTCCAGAAGAAAAGTTTTTCCCATCTACCTACAGAGGCCTGTCAGGAAGACTGCGGATCAATCGATTTATGCTGCGTCAGATAGGCGACGAAATCTCTTATAGAATAAAAACACGCAGCAAACATAGGGCTCCTCTCCATCTTACCGGAAGCAACCGCATCCTTCCCTTAAAACTATCCTCTCAGCTGTCTAAAAGAATCATAAACGCCTCGCGTAAAAAAAGAGTCACTCTCAACAGCTTGTTTACGGCGTCTCTGCTGACAGCCGTGGGCAAACATGTCTATAAAGAGACTGAGATCCCACTTCGCTATTTTACTTTTGCAGACTTGCGGCCCTATCTCAAACCACCAGTGCGAGAGATGAATCTTGGGAGCTATCATTCTCCTGTTCGGTTTACCATACCTGTAAACAGCAACCAAAACATCTGGGACTTGGCCCATCGAATCAATGAACAGGTTCGAGAAGGATTCCACCGCGGCGACAAATACATTTCGGCCTTACTGACACCTCAAATGATGAAGATGATCATTCGTTCTAAATCCATGCGAATGGGAACTGTAGCCTTGAGTTATCCTGGAACCATAGAACTCCCTACATCCTATGGAAAAATTCAGATTCTCGGAACCCGCGGTTATATATCCAATTTTCCACTTGGCCCTGAATATACGGCCGCATTACGTTACTATAACAAGGAGTTCTGGTGGGATATCCTCTATCTGGATTCAGATATGGACCACACTGAAGCATCACATATTGCCGAAGAAATCCAGACAAGTCTTTCAGATGCAGCGGAGATATAACCATGTCCTCACTCATGGATGACTTGATAAATATCGTCAGTCTTCAACTGGGAGAAAGGGATGTTTTCCCCGAGAATCATTTTGTCGAAGACCTGGGTGCTGAGTCAATGGATATTGTTAACATCATTGCTGCAGTGGAGGATAAATTCGCCATAAAAATTCGGGAGGATGAGATTTCTGACATCCGAACTCTCCCCGATCTTCTTCGTTTGGTCGAGGAGAAGTTTGCCTAATTCATAAAGTTTCAATGAATCCCCCAGAATTTGATACCCTCATCCAGATGCTGGCTTTTAAGGCCAAACATAAAGGAGCTCAAACCGCATTTACTTTTGCCGAAAAGCCCTGGACCTTTGGTGAAATCTGGCAGCATATCAACAGATTTGCGGGATACCTTCTTCAAAAGGGAATAAGCCAAAACAACAAGGTGATTCTTGCGCTTCCCAACAGTCCTGAATTTTTTACGGCCTTTTACGGAATCCAGCGGGCAGGAGGCGTAGCCGTTCCTGTTTTCCCAGATTCAGGGCCGGACAGGATCCTGTCTATCGCCCATCTGAGCGAAGCAAAAGCCATCATTGTGTCCTCTCCGCAAGAACTTCGGGAAATAAAAAAGATAGCAAAAAATCAAGGATTTAAGATCCCCATTGTCTCTGTTTCCGAGAGCGCGGAATTTTCAAAATCCTGTTGTTTTCCTCAAATCCATTCCAATGACCATGCATTTATCCAGTACACATCCGGGAGTACCGGTAGCCCAAAAGGAGTTTTGCTGTCCCAAGCCAATATCATCACAAACATCTCTCAGATGATCCAGGGGATGGGAATAACAAGCAAGGACATTTTTGTCAGTTGGCTGCCGGTTTATCATGACATGGGATTAATTCTCAAAACAATGGTTCTATTTTATATTGGAGCAAAGCTCGTCCTTCTCCCTACAAGCCTGATAAACCTCCGGAAATGGATGGACGCTCTGCATAAACACAAAGCCACTTTTACGGCAGCTCCGGACTTTGCTTACCGCCTCCTCTTGGCCTACATTAAAAATCCTGACGTCTACGACCTATCAAATCTCAGAGTTGCTCTTAATGCTGCCGAACCTGTTCGGGGGAAAACGATCTTCGATTTTGAAAACATGTTCCATTTAAAAAACATCATGAAGCCGGCCTACGGCCTGGCCGAAGCCACGGTGGGTGTGAGCATGTGGACAGACGATAAAAATATTAAGGTCGATACACGAGGATTCGTTTCCATCGGCAAACCTTTTCCAGAAATTAAAATGGGGATTTTGTACAGAGGCACCTTGGCCGGCCCTAATCAGTTCGGTGAAATTGTAGTCAGAAGTCCGGCAAACACACGAGGTTATTACAATAATTCCAAAGAAACGTCCCGGTTATTCTGGAAAAAAGAGTACATTCGCACGGGAGACATCGGGTATTACGATTTGCATGGACATTTTTATATTATAGGCAGGAAAAAGAATATCATCATTCACTCCGGGTTAAACATATCACCACAGGAGATTGAAGAAGTGATCGACCTCCTTCCATTTGTTCGATTTTCGGCTGCCGTTGGCATCGATCGGAACAGGACAGAGGGAGAACAGGTTTATGTCTTCGTTGAAGTCAGAACAAAAAAATCCACAAATACAAAAAAACTTCATGAAATATCATTAGACATCGTTGAGAGATTTTTTCAGAGATTCGGATTCAGGCCGGGCCGGATTTATCTGGTAAAGCCCCACACCATCCCCATGACACCCAACTGTAAAAAGCAGTACTCACTCTTGAAAAGACACTATCTCAATGGGACTCTTCGAAAAAAGGAAAGTTTTCTCTACCCCTCGCACTGAAGTTCGCGGATTATTTTTCCTCTTCTTCTTTTTCCACCAGATCATCTGCTTTTTTCATGATATTTTCCGCTTCCCAGGACGTGAGGAAAACGACATAGGGAGTCTCAGATGTAACAGCGGGGTATTTTTCTTCATCTTCATCCTTTGCATATATCTGAAGAGAATAGTCCTTGCCACCTGTAATTTTTACTGTATAAATGGCTTCTGCAAAATCCTCTACTGTTTTGTCCTCGATAAAGCTGTCGCATTTTAAATCAGACATCTGGCTTATGATGGAATCTATTTCTGTCTTATTGCCTTTTGTTCCCTCTCCTGTTACCCAAGCCTCCTGTCCCTCGGCCGGCTGTGTCGCTGGCTCTTCTGCTGTTTCGGGAGATGGGACCTCTGCAGGTATTATCGTTTTACTGAAATGAAGAGTAGAATCCTCTTGTTCAAGAACTATCTCGGTGATTTCATTCACATCAAAGGTCATCACCGTTTTATCTCTCAGATCAGCCCTGTCCACCTCAAACGTGCTCCGGAATGATTCCCGGGCAAAATAAACTCTGGGATCTTCACCGACTTTGACAAACGTGTGTCTGTAGGTCGAAGAGACTTTCCCGACGTCAAATGTTCTGACCAGGTCTTCCCCATTAAATGCATTCACAGAGATTTTTTTCTCTTCATCGAGTTCATAGCGCTGGTAACCCTTGGCCTCAGCAGCCAGCTCTGTGAGCGTCAAACCCGCGACTATATCCAGCATACTTTGGATTTTATCCGAATCTGCTAAGTATTCTTGTGGAAGGATTGTCCACCGCTTTTCATCCCCGGATAAGACGATAGTTTCCTCTGCAGAAGAAACTTCGATTTTTGTGATATTGTCCGCATCCAAGAGTTCGAGATCAGGCACACTATACGTCATTTTTCCCTTTCTGCCTCCGACTAATAGAATCACACAAAGGACGACAATCACACCTAATAGTATCAGGTATTCTTTTTTGAGTTTCATGATGAGGCCTCCGTACGGGGGTCTTTTGGATCGAAGAGATTTTGGATCATTCGCCTTTTGGCCTTTCGTCGAACCCAGACATAAAAGCCAAAAAGAATGAACAATATCGGAATGCCTGCAATGTTAAATATTTTGACCAATGTCCGCGTTGCGGCTTTCGTGTCTTTGAGGGGATTGAACCTCTGGTTTTTGCTCCGCATGACAGCAATATCTTCCCTGTTATTTAAATAATCCAGAGAATTGAGGAGAAAGACCGCATTGGGAGATCGTCCCTGATCATCGAGAATATTGTCTTTGAGTATGTCTCCTGAACCGACGACCAGTACTCTTCCCGGTCTTCCAGTGGCCAAAACATTCACTGTGTCCCTGACTCTTGATTTCTCGACAACCGGCTGTTCTTGTTCCGCTTCCACATCCTCTCCTTCCTCCTCCGCGGGTTCTTCCTTCGGTTTTTCAGGAATGGGCTTGTCGGCAAAATAGCTGGGCATTTCTCCTTCTAAAAGGTAGGCCAGAGGAATAATTTTTTTCTCATCCGGATTGGCTGGAGGACGAATCATCCAGGGCATCAGGTTAATCTGACCGGTCATTTCCCATGACTCTTGCGAGGACGAAAAGAGCTGCGTAACCTTCAATTTATTCGCGTCCGTTTTTTCCCTGTCTATGTCTACCGGCGAAACTTTCAGCATTTGGAGAACCCTGATATTTTCCAGGAAATTCAGCCTATGATTGATGTTCTCGTCCTTTATGATCGGGGCAAAAAAGAAGGGCATCTCTCCCGCAGTGGGATCCTGGTTGATAAAACAGTTTTCATCCATTACGTAGGCTTTTTTCACATTTACACCATAGTGGTCCAAAAGTTTTTCCAAACCGGTATTTATGGGAAGAAAGACGGGTTGATTCATGCCGTACATCTGTTGATTGGCATTCTGCTGTATCAACAGATGTACGGCATGAATCAACCCGTACATCTGTTGATTGGCATTCTGCTGTATCTCATTAAACGTTTCGACAAACACGGCTAGAGATTTGCCCTTCATGAGGAATTGATCGATCTGAAACAGCTCCCAATCAGAAAACTGTTCTTTGGCTCCGGCTAAAATAAGAGTATCTATCGTTTCCGGGATTTCATCCGCCTTTAAGTCAATTTGAGTTACGCTGTAGTTTTCACTTAGAAGAGCATCAAACTTTGTCAGCATTCCTGTCTGAGGCTGCATCTGCTGAAACTGGGGTGGAAGTGCCGACGATAGAGCGAGGCTTCCATGGGAAGATAGATAGCCGATCTCCTCATGGATATTGATCAGATTGTCGATATTTCCCTCTATAAAATCATCGATTTGGTCCATCTCGACCAGCTTAAATTCCTCTTGGAGCCCCATGCCTGTCAGCTGGAGGGTTTTATCGAGGAGTTGTCGTTCAACAGATTTGCCGCCGTATTCCAGACCAAGGGCAATGATTGCCTGTCCGGCCGGTATCGTTGAACCGTCTTCCTTTTCTATCTCCCCCCATTGAAGTCCAAAGCGCTCATAGGCTTGGATTTCTTCTACAGGAGGTGTCGTGGTGGTCGGATCGATAAACACAAATTCAAGCTGATCATAGACCTTGGCGTTTAAAACATTCACGCGGCTCTGGATTTGATTCCGTAGAGTCTCGAGCCCAGTGATATTGGCTTCCTCAGCAATCTGGAACAAGGAGGACGATTGAATAAGCCTAACTTTTATTTTTTCATCAAGATTTAAAAGAGCAGAAATCTTGTTGTTCATCTTCTGCAGAGTGCTGGTGATTTGGTATTCCAATCCATCCGTACTCGTAATAGCGGGAATTCGCTCGATGATGTCTCCATGAAGAAATACCATCCCCATATAGGCCCTCTGTATCGTGGCTTCATCCTGTTCTATCGTCTGGACGTTGACGGGATAAATGCCGTAATCCTGAGCTTTTTGCCGGTTTTCTTCGGCTCTCTCGCTCAGGTCGCCTTCCTTGGCGTTGACATCGAAGAATCTGTAGCTCAGGTAATTCTTTGCAAAAGACCCGTATTCATCCAGCATGTCATGGAGGTAGTTTTCAATGTTGTTATAGGGAGCAGGGAGGTTTTTCGAAAAAAAGACGTTGATAGTCAGCGGTTCCTTGAGGGTGGCTACTGCCCTTTTGCTGGCACGAGAGAGAGAATAAAGACCATTGGATGTCAGATCCAGACGGAAAAAGATTTTCATGCTTACCAGGTTCACAAGGATAACTATGACCAGGTAAAGAAAAAACTTGTAATACTTTGACATATCTTTTTTTGTATTCATTTTAGCCTCTCACTTCTTTCCCTGCATGATAAGATTTGTCCCATACAGGACGACAAAAGACACCGAGACAAAATACAGGATGTCCCGGAGATCGATCACGCCTTTGGCAATATTTTGAAAGTGATAATTTGCACTGAGATACTGGAAAATTCCTACGAGGAAATTCGGCAGGAAAAAAAGCATAAAGTCAATCAGCAGCGTGAGCGACAAACAGATAGCCATCCCGATGATAAAGGCAATAACCTGATTTCTTGTGACCGACGATGCCAGAAGCCCTATTGAGCTGTATGTAGCACCAAGAAGAATTGCACCCAAGTATCCCCCGATCACCGGCCCCCAATCCAGCTTCCCCAGAATAGTCGTTGACAAAGCGTAAAAAAGTGTCGGCAAAAGCATAACACATATAAAACCCACGGCGGCAAGGAACTTCCCGACGATGATATCCCGGAATGTTACCGGCATTGTGAGCAGAATCTCATAGGAACCGATGTTGATTTCTTCAGAAAACAGCCTCATGGTCACAGCCGGTACAACAAAAGCAAATGCGACAGGAAGAAGAGAAAAGAATCTTGTCATATTGGCCTGGCGATCGAGAAAAAAAGTGGAATAGAACAACCAGCCGATGATGATAAGAAACACTGAAATGACGATATAGGCGATGGGGGAAACAAAATAGGACCTGAATTCCTTATTAAAAATGTGTTTGATATTTTGCATCTTAATGTCCTTTTGTGAGTGCGAGAAAAATTTTCTCAAAAGACGATAACTTGAGAGATTTCCTCAGGTTTTCGACCGTGTCATCTGCAACTATCTTTCCCTGGTCAATGATCACAACCCGGTCACATGTGGCTTCGGCTTCACTCAAGATATGGGTGGAAAAAACAATCGTCTTCTCTTTCCCGATGCGCCTAATGATGTCCCGGGTTTCCACGATCTGGTTGGGATCCAGCCCTGAAGTCGGTTCATCCAGCACAAGAATTTCTGGATCACCCATCAAGGCATGAGCGAT
>CAZLLG010000003.1:15558-34188 GCA_964560275.1 uncultured Eubacteriales bacterium
GATGCCGACTCGCTGACGGTAACCCTTAGAAAGCTCATTGATAGAAAAATGCATGACTTCATTGAGGCTGCAAAGATCCGCTAGATCTCGGAGATGAGCCAGTTTTTTCTTTTTATCCACCCCCCTAATGTCCGCTATATAATTGAGGTAATCAAAGACCAGCATGTCTTGATAGATCGGGGCCGCTTCCGGGAGATATCCAATGAGTTTTTTTATTTCGATGAGATTGTCATAGATATTAAAATCCTTAACTTTTATCGATCCGGAAGTGGGGCTCAGGTATCCCGTTAAAATACGATAGATGGTTGTTTTTCCCGCTCCATTCGGCCCCAGCAGTCCCAAAATCTCTCCTTTCTGGATATCAAAACTCACGGAATCCACAGCTTTGAGATCGCCGTAAAATTTGGTTAAATTTTCAATTTTAATCATACGCCACTCCTCGTTTGCTCTCTATATAAAACTGAATAAATGCTTATACAATATGTTTAATTACAAGTCAATATCTTGGGGTAGCCCCTCTCAGCAAGGACTCAACTCAAATTTGAAAAAATCGATTCAAAAAAATTAAAAACCACGCGTAAACATCGTCCAGAATAAATCTCCGAGTTCCCAGTATTTAGTCATAGCCGCACGCGCAAAGTCGTTGGTGTACTGCGTGAGATATCTCTTGAGTTCTTTGGGATTGTCTTTGTACAGCTCCTGCGCTTTCTTTTCGATATCCGGGAGCTCTGCAAACGCCTTGTCCTCAAATTCCTTGACGGCCTTCGCAATAATGTCCCTTGGGATCCCCAATTGAGTTTCGGCTCCCCACCGTATTGTGGCCAAACGGTTGGCCCTCCGGAAGTACCAACTGGCAGAATCCGTGCGGAACTTTTTCTGGCCGCAAATTTCAAAGCTGGGAAGAAGTTCAGTCACACCCGCAAAAATCGGAATCCGAGGACTTTGACCGGGATTATCGAAAGAAAACCATGCAATGCCGCCCACTTCATCAGGCAGCCAGTCACGACACTGAAGCACTTCAGAGTATGAACAGCCCGCAATGGCGATCTGCCTCTGACGAACTGCGGATTCCGGTTTTAGGGTATTTAAGAGGTTTATTAAATCATAGCTCATCCAAGGATTTACCGCAGGACTCATCACTATGTCTTCTCCGCGGCGTGCTTTGACTTTAAGATTTTTCATCACATCCAGATCCGTGCCTTCATATGTCTGCCTGTAGTAGGCAAAGACATCCTGGACCGATACCTTCTTGTCGGGTTTGACAGAAAAAGGAAGTTCTTCAGCCTCAAAATCAAGATTGAGTGAAGGGGCCATCGTGCTGAGGATAAAGAATTCTCTTGTCGAAAAAGGTTTGCGGCCGCTGTAGGCTTTCCAGAACTTAAATGTTTCACCGCTGTTGGGATCCCACCATCCCATTTCCTCCGCTAAGCTGTGGACATTTTCAGAGGCCATATAGTTGTCTTTATCATCTAAATCGAGCTCACTGATTCTGGGGATATTGGCTGACACGCCAATATGGTCATCAGGGATCCGCACGGCCGCCCAAACCGCTCCAATCTCAAGAGGCCCGGCACCGAAAATTTCAAAGTGCCAGACTTCCTTTGGATCGGCAATTGTGATGCATTCTCCCCTGTCACAGTATCCGTACTCCTTGACCAGTTTGCCGATGAGCCGAATGGCATCACGGGCATTATCACACCTTTCAAGTGCCAGCCGTTCGAGTTCTTCAATAAGGAACATACCTTCAGTGTTGCGCAGATCTCTTCGTCCACCAATGGTTGTCTCTCCGATGGCCAGCTGTTTTTCATTCATGCATGGATAAGCCGTATTGAGAAAAGCATAAGTTTCCGCAACCTGAGGGATCTCTCCAGCAACAGTAACCCTCCGCATGTCCCCGGAAAATTCATTGTGCAAAAGACCGTGATATATTTTGGCTTTTTCTGCTTTTTCGTGTTTGAGATACGGTTCCATCTTCACCCATGTTCTGTAGTTACCATCACAGGAATGGGCTGTCATCACCGAACCATCCGTGCTCGCCAATCTTCCCACCAAAATACTTGTGCATCCGGCTTCCCAATCTTCCCACTCCAAAGCTTTCGGAGATGAGGCTTGTGATGCCAGGAGAAGAAGAACGGGGAGCAAAACAAATAATGTAAAAAGGCCTAACCGTGTCATTGTCTTTCTTCGGAAAAATGTCTTCATGGCAAAACTCCTTCCTTTAATGTCCTTCCATTATTGTCATTCTTCCCCCCTCTGTCAATTCTGAAAATTGACAATTATTATTCTGATGTTATTAAATATCACTATTCCTCTTTAGTATGAGAACGATTATGTCAAATGAAGTGGAACACAAAGCACACTTAAACAAAAAACATAAATAAATTCGATCTAAACCATTGAGAAACGCGACATCCCCCCCGATTCCTCAAGAAGAACAAAAGAGCGCCAATTTCCGCAATGTTCTCAACCAGTCTCTTAAGATTTTTTTTAAAGACGCTCTAAAAGTCTCTCTTAAAAATCCTAAGCATGCACTCTTTTTCTTCCGGACTGTCAAGTGGCAGAAAAAAGCCGCTCAAGTGCGTTCCTTACAGGAACAAAAAGGAATTCACGTGCCTCCGATTTTAATTTTCTCTATCACCAACGAATGCAACCTCCACTGCGCAGGTTGTTATCACAAAGCTCTAGCTAGAGAATCTAAACCGGACATGAGTGACGAAAAAATACGCGACATCTTATCCGAAGCCAAAGACCTAGGGATCTCTTTCGTAGTTCTGGCCGGAGGAGAACCTTTGGTCAGAAAAAATATTTTGGATATCACCAGAGAGTTTCCTGAAATTATCTTTCTCGTATTTACCAACGGCCTTCTCATCGATAATGAGTGGTTGGCCAAACTTAAAGACCAGCACAATTTTGTTCCTGTAGTCAGCCTCGAGGGATTCGAAGAAGACACCGATGGAAGGAGGGGTCAAGGCGTTTATGATCGGCTTCTTAAAATTGTCCGAAAAATTAAAAATGCAGGAATATTCTGGAGTGTCTCTCTGACAGTTACGCGCTCCAATTTTAAATCTGTAACCAATGATGGTTTTATTCAGTCTTTATCCGACCTCGGATGCAAACTGTTTTTTTTCCTCGAATACACTCCTGTGATAGAGGGAACCGAAGACTGGCTCCTCACAGAACAACAGAGGATTGAGCTTATTGCCAAAAGGGATATTTTTCGTTTGCAGTTCCCGGCACTCTTTATTGCCGTTCCTGGTGACGAAGAAGAAATCGGTGGATGTCTTTCTGCTGGACGAGGTTTTATCCACATAAGTGCAGACGGAAATGTCGAGCCCTGCCCATTCGCACCCTATTCCGATGTGAGCCTGCACGACGTTTCCCTGAAAGAGGCACTTCAGTCAGAATTTCTAAAAAGAATCCGACAGAGCGACAAACACCTCAATGAAACAGGTGGGGGCTGTGCTCTCTGGGTGGAACGTGAGTGGGTAAAATCTTTGCTGCAAAAATAAATCTAAAAGAAATTATCAAATTTCCACATCCCCTTGTCTTCAGACTTAACAGGCATAATCATAGCCACCTCTGCTTTGCCTACGATACTCGTCACGATAAAACCACCACAATCGCATTATAGATCACAAATGACAATTTTGGACTGATAAGAGCCATCCCGATAGCAGGAAGCATGATCAAGGAATAGACAAGCCCCATCATCTTGCCTCCTCGTTCCACACCAGGATCAAAATCCTCATCAACAAGCCGGCGCTTCCCTGTAACTAAAGCAAAAATGGCCCAGCCAAGATTAAAGAGAAGCATAATGTTTATTCCATAGATAAGAGCCGTGACTTTAATAAAACCGTTCTTGCCGATAAGCGATGTAGAAAAAGGGATTAGAGACACAAACATCAGAAAGGCGATGTTTAGCCACACAAGTGTTGTTTCATACCGGACAACCGCGGAAAAAAGAGAGTGGTGGATAAGCCAAAACACACCCAAAATCAAAAAACTCAGGCCATAGATAAAAAATTCCGGCCACATCTCAAGTAGTTTATGCGTCAGCTCGGTATTAAGAGATGTGCCTTTAACCACAGGAACGCTGAGCTCCAAAACAAGCAAAGTCATCACAATAACGAATACCCCATCAGCTAGAGCCCGGAGACGATCCGGCGAGACAATAGAGCTCGATATGTCTACCTTCATTAAACTCATGTCACTCTTCTTAAATGGTTTTTTGAAAATTTGTTATAGAATCCTATTCCGGAAAAAAGAGCCAGTCCGGCAAAATTGATCCAAAGCGGTTTTGGCCAGAATAAAAAATGGGCGCAGGGGATGAGCAAGATCCTTTCGACAATACTGAGGGGGCGAAAAAAATATTTCGTCGTAAACGCCGCAAAAGCAAAAAGACCTAATAGAGCAAAACCAAAGGTGATAAATCTCTCTCCCCATGTCCCGCTGATCAAACCGGAATAAGCAAACAAAACCGGGAGGATATAGAGGCCTTTAGCGAGCTTCCAAGAAGCAAATCCTGTTGCCATAGGCCGAGAACCCGCTATGGACGAGGCTGCAAAAGCTGCCAGGCAAACAGGAGGCGTCACATTGGAATCCTGGGACAGCCAGAATATGATCATGTGTGCCGCCAGCAGGCCCACACCCATTTCAGTCAGGGCCGGCACGGTTAAAATGGCGATCATCACATAGGCCGCTGTTACTGGAAGTCCCATCCCCAAAAGCAGTGAGGCAATTGTGATGAACAGCAGGGCCAACAGAATACTCGATCCCGACCATTGGACAACCAACTGAGAAAATGAAATCGATATGCCTGTCATATTGATTGTCCCAATGACAATTCCAACAGTAACCAGAAGAATCCCCGTCACCACCATATTTTTTGCCCCTGTAGCAAGAGCATCACGGATATCTCCAAGACCCATACGGTTCTCTCTTTTGAGCCAAGAAGAGACAATGACAGACAAAATGGAAATCCCGGCTACATAGGTGGGTGTAAAGCCAACGATTAAAAGTGTAATCAGAACAGAAATCGGAATGAGAAAAATTGCCCCTTCTTTGAGAATTCTGCCGACAGGTTCAATATCTTCCATATCCGGTGGACGAATCCCCTGCTTTTTGACTTCCAGAGAAACGGCAAAAATCACCGAAGCAAAGTACAGAAGTGCCGGCAGAAGAGCCGCCCCGATAATGACAACATAGGGGATCTGTGTCCATTGAGCCATTATAAACGCTCCTGCACCCATAATCGGAGGCATCAGCTGTCCTCCTGTAGAGGATGCGGTTTCGATAGCTGCGGCAAACTTGGGAGAAAAACCGGCTTTTTTCATCACGGGAATTGTTATGGATCCAGTCGAAACCGTATTGGCCACGGCACTGCCTGAGATGGTTCCCATAAATCCTGAGGAAATAATGGCCACAAGACCCGGGCCGCCTGTAATTCTGCGTGTCATACTCCGTGAGAGCCGGATAATAAAATCCCCTGCTCCTGATTTCAGCAAAAAAGCGGCAAAAAGGATGAACATAAAGACATAGGTCGATGAAATGGTCGCAATCATCCCGAATAGGCCTTCATCCGTAAAATACATCCGGTAGAGAATCCTGGTGAAACTCATGTTTCTTAGACCAAAAACACCTCCGATAAACTGCCCCCACCATAAGACATAAGCAAGAAGAATGATGGCCAGAATCGGGATCACGATTCCTGACGTCCGGCGTGTTAATTCCAGAGCGAGTACAATGGTTATTCCGGCAAACAAAAGGTCAACCATCACAGGAACTTCATTCCTTTTATGAAGTGCGTCTTCGAAGAGAATTAAATACCCGGCGGATACAAGAAGAAGGCTTCCAAAAAAAATGTTTATACGGCTCGAAGCCTTTGAAATATATTTTTTTTTAGACCAGGAATAAGTGAGGTAGCCTAAAAATCCAAGAAAACCAAGATGGAGAGCATTCCTCCATAGGTCATTCAAATTTCCAAAAGTGTTAGCCCAGATATGGAAAAGAGCTGCTCCGGCTGCAAACCAAGTTAGAAAATTGTTTATTTTGGAATTCTTTTCAGCGAGCATGAATAAAAGTTCTTACTTTAACTTCGATGGAATAGAGAGCCCCATCTCTTCATAAAAACGGACCGCTCCTGGATGCAGGGGAATAGACAGCCCACTGACAGCTAAATCCAGAGACATCTCTTGTGTCGCTTGATGAATTTTTTGCAGATAGTCCAGGTTATTGTACATCGTTTTAACAATTTTGTAGACAATATCCTCCGGCAGCTCATGATGAGTGACCAAAAGATTGGGTTGGGATATAGTCTGTCTAGCAATTTTTTGTCCAGGATAGGTGTCCTGCGGAATCGTACAACGTTTCCAGACAGGGAAGATAGAGTTGACAGATTTGATCTGGTCCTCTGTGAACTCAAGTATTTGAAGATTTTTCGCGCCTATGGCTGCATAAGCCTGAGTGATCGCACTTGCCGGTGGACCTGCGGGGATATTCATTCCGACAATTCTCCCGTTTTGCAGGGCGTTCGCCGAGGGAGCATAACCCAGGAAAGAAAGCCTGAAATCCTTCTCCGGAGAATAATCCAAAGATTTCAGGATTTCTCTTCCTGAAATCTCAGTTCCGGATCCTCGTCTCCCGATGGAGAAATTCTTTTTGCGAATGTTTTTTAAATCGGACATATCGCCAGATTCCACAAACTTTTTAAGAACGACAAAATGCTCTACATTTTCCCAGAGAACTGAGACCGATCTGAGGAATGGTTGAGGTTCGCCCTTATACCGGCCTTTTCCCTGCCTGGCCATCTCACCATTAAAGCTCTGGATGATGGCTAGATCGGCTTCTTTATTTTTAATCAACTGGATATTCTCCCCTGAACCCGCAGATGTAATCGCTGTCATTAAAATGTTATCGGTTTTTTCTAAATGAGTGGTAGTCAGAGTGGCGATCGCCACTCCCACAGGATAATAAGTTCCTCCGGTCGTTGCAGTGGCCAGGATAAGCTGCCTCTTTTTCTCCCGCACTTGAGACAAACAGAGTAGTGACAAGACTAAGAGGCACACAAAAAGTACGACAAAGAACCTTTTTGTCATGTCCTTTTATTGTCGGTCAGACAGTGTCTTCATGAACAGGACAATTGCATCTTCCTCTTCAGGAGTTAAACCCAAATCTCCAAGCTCCTCAGTATTGACATTGGCTTCAATTTCCGGAGGAGGCCATTCTTCTTCGGCTATGTCTCTTGTGTTGTAGAAGTGTACAACGTCTTTGAGTGTCAAAAAGACACCATTGTGCATAAAAGACTTAGCAAAGTCTTCGTGAGGCCTCAAATCCACATTTCGAAGAGTGGGGACTTTTTGTTTCCCGTAATTCTCCTCAGCATATTCAGCATATTCTTCTGTTCCTTCAAGGAAACCGCCAAGTCCCTTATCAATCCAATCTTCTCCATCTGGATTCCATTCTTCGGCCATAGCATAAAAAGGAAGATTTGGATTTTTGGGAACCCCTAAGTTATCATATGTGAAATCTGTAAACAGAGGTGGTTTGCCTTTTGCAGATGTCAGGACATGACATTCCGCACATTTCCCTTTTATGGCAAACAAAATGAATCCTTCAAGCTCAGCACTATTCAGACCAAGATCTTGATAGTCCTGCCAATTGTCCTCGTTGATGTCGGCCACATCGAGTTCTCTGCCCTGAGCATTGCTCCAAAATTCATCAAATTTGGAACTGAAGGGATTCACTTCGGCCGACCGCTCATACGCCGCGATAGACCGCGCAATTTTTTCATACGTTTCGTCGATATCCTCTTCGTTGTCCAGCGTTCCGACTCCCCATAATTTTTCAAACAAGTCTGCATAATCCGAATTTTTTACTTTTGTTATCACTTCTTCTTTATCAGCGGCATTCATCTCAAGTGGATTGAGGAATGGCCCCATAGCTTGTTCGGTGAGAGGATCCCCGAGTTGCTCACCCGAAGCTCGACCGTCCCAGAACATCCCCCCGACAAAAGTGCCTTCTTCATCGATATGAAGCACTGGACTATCTCCGGCATAGGCAGCTGCAGGGGGCTTCCGGTTTCCAAAACGGCCCTTCACGGCGCCCTCATATACAGATCCCGGCTGATTAAATTCCTCAAGGGGGCCCGTAAAACCAACCGTTGGTCCATGACAGAAGGCGCAAGCTTGGCCTGGAGGGCTGGAGAGGTTAGCATCAAAAAAGAGTTTTTTTCCAAGTTCTTCAATAGGCGAAAGAGAGGATGAAATTGTATCGGGCTCTAAAGTGTCTTCATCTTGTTTCTTGCAGTTCTGAACCAGAAAGATGACCATAAAAAGCATCATAATAACACATTGGATTTTTAAAACTTTTTTCATCTTTTTCCCTCCATACATGTTGTTCATTAAATACGCTGTACTTATAGCCTTTAACATTATTATAGGGGAGATTTGTTTGTCAAATATATATCTTTTTTGAGTCGGACGGGAATACCCAAATGTCAAGGTCTAGCTTTCCATCATTAAAATAACTTGTTATAATTTTTTCACTATTAAAAAAGGAGAAAATGGCATGGGAAAGAAAGGCATTAACAGACGGCAATTTATAGGAAAGACAGCTGCGGGCGTCTTTTCCGCAGGACTTGGGATTCCTCTTTTAAAGAGAAAACCTCATACACCGAATTCAACGGATGAGATCCCAACTCGGATTCTCGGACGGACAAAGCTCGAGATCCCGATCCTCAGTTTTGGTGTCATGAATTCGGACAGCCCTGATTTGATACGAAAGGCAATAGATATGGGCATTACCCACCTGGACACCGCCAGTGTCTATCTCCGAGGGAACAGCGAGATGTCCATCGGAAAAACCCTTGACGAGGACAAATTAAGAGACAAAGTCTATCTTGCTACCAAGATGCGCTTTGCTCGAGATAATGATAAAAATATCTTTCTCGACGAAGGGCCGGCTCGGGAACCACTGGCCACAAAAGAAAACTTTCAAAAGCAGCTCGAAACCAGCCTCCAGAGGCTGCGGACGGACTTTGTGGACATCCTCTACCTGCACAGCTGTTACAGCCCAGAGATGGCCACTTACGAACCGATGATGGAGGCTCTTGTCCAGGCCAAAAAAGAAGGAAAGACACGATTTATCGGCACTTCCACTCATAGCAATGAACCCGATGTCATCCGAGCGACTGTAGATGCCGGCGTTTACGATGTTGTCCTCACTGCCCAATCTGTCACTCTCGACAAAAAAGAAGAGATAAAAGAGGCCATAGCCTACGCCGCTTCCAAAGATATCGGTGTTGTGGCTATGAAAACCCATGGAGGCGTGAGAAGAAACAGAGAGGCCGATCCAGGCATCGATCACGAAAGTGCATTCAAATGGGTGCTGAGTGACAAAAATATCTGCACCACGATCCCTGGAATGACCACATTTGAACAGCTGGATTTTAATTTTAATGTGATGAAAAATTATTCATTGACAGCCAGAGAGCAAATGGCTGTCCGTCAAGCCTCCCGTATTCAAAATCCACTTCATTGCCAGAACTGCAGATCTTGTGTGGAAACCTGCCCGAAGGGAGTTGAAATTCCCAGTCTCATGCGGGCCTATATGTATGCAGAAGGTTACAACAATCTGCTCCAAGCTGAGATGACAGTCGAGGTCCTGCCTGAGAAAAAGGGACCAAAAACCTGTACTAAATGTTCAACCTGCACGGCTTCATGCAAGTACGGAATAAATATCTATGATCGACTGCAATCTCTTTTCGCTCAAGGACTAGCACGATCCTAGTTATTTTCGAAGTGCAGCTATATTGTCGGAATCCTCTGAATCTTCGATCTTAAACAAGACTGAGGGGAGCCAATGAAAAGAATATGTATGGCTTTTTTCGTAGTAGGGTTATTTTCGAGTTTATGTTTTCCGAAGCTTTCTTTTAGGTTCTACGGGGGGATGACCCATGTGATGTCTAGCGATATCAGCTCCGCTGCAAAAGCAGCCAACGAAATTCTCGATCTTTACGATCCCACACACACGGGCTATTTTGAAAAACTCTGCTGTGGTTCTGACTTTAGTGGAGAACTTATTTTTTCAATTTCAAAAAATGTCGGCGTGGGATTAGGAATCGAACTCATACGATTAAGGAATGAGAGTCATCTGACATATGACCCGATTGTACCAATAGTTCAAACGACCACATACAAAATCAATACCTTACCCATTATGTTTAATCTCTACTATTCTTTTCCCATAACACAACTGCTCAATATCTATGTTTCTGCTGGAGCTGGATACTACTTCCTAAATATGGATTACAAATCGGATTCCCTCACGGATTACGGAATTTTGGGCGTGGAAGACCAAACCTACACATTCCAAAGTAAACAAGGCTCTCTAGGCATTCAGGCTCGATGGGGAATTGAGGTTATCGTGTCCAGGACTATTTCTTTCCTTGTTGGAGGAATGGGAAGATATGTCAAATACTCCAACATAAAAGGAGATTGGACAAACACGGGAATTATTCCTACAGGAGTCAATGTTAATGAGAGTGGTTCCAATCACTATTTTTGGCACTACAAAATATCAATTATGGGAAAAAATTACCCCATAATAGACTTTCGAGAGAATGCGCCTGCCGATGCAGCTAATATCAGGAAGGGAGTGATAAACCTCTCCGGACTCTCGTTTACTGCCGGTATAAAAATCGGTCTGGACTCTAAAAAGAAATAGATCAGCTTCCCGGCATTTTCCTGATTTGAGCTGTCTGAGTCAGCCTTGTCTCACCAACTTGGAGAACAATCAAGTACTCTCCTGGAGTTACCATTGGACGTCTTCGGAATCTCATTTGTCCTGCCTCCTGATTTCCTGAAGAGGACGCCCGCATATCCCAAACGACCGTATGAAGACCTGCTTTGGAGCTCCCTTTAATGGACCTGATTTCTTTGCCTGAAAGATCAAGAACCTGAACAACGACATTGTCACTTCTTTCATCCTTGAGATAATAATTGACAACAATTCCAGAAGGTTCATTGGGGGCACGAAATTGTCTCTGTCCTGCATGTCCACCTCCAAAACGACCCTGCCACTGGATCTTCGGCTCGACCTTAAAAAGATGGGCCTCTTTATCTAAGACTTCATCATTAAATTCCTGGAGAGGGGATATATCGGTCACGTAAAATCCTCTCCCGTAAGAACCGACAACCAGATCGTTTTCCCGGGGATGGATAAGGAGGTCGTGTATTGGATTGACGGGCATGTTATTCTTAAAACTGTGCCACTCTTTCCCGCCGTTAATCGTGACAAAAACCCCGATATCTGTTCCTACAAAAAGCAGCTCCGGATTCTTTTTGTCTTCAAAGATGACATAGATGATCTCTTGGGGAAGATTAGATGATATCGAAAACCAGGTGGCACCATAATTATCTGTCTTGAAGACAAGAGGTTCAAAATTGTCTCTTTGGAATCCGGTTTTTACGACGTAGGCCGATCCTTCATTATAGTTGGAGGCAATCACTCGACTGACATAGAAGTCTTTCGGTGCTCCAACCTTTTCTAAACTCAACATACAATTTGTCCAGTGTGCTCCTGAGTCCTGGGTGATCTGAACATTACCATCATCCGTACCGACCCAGATGATACCGGCTGTGATAGGCGATTCCGAGATGGAGGTGATGTTACAGTGTTCGATATTTCCCTTGAGTTTTTCCGGATCGTTTGTGGTCAAATCTGGGCTGATATCCTGCCAGCTGTCACCTCGGTTGATCGAACGGTGAAGGACCTGACTTCCGAGGTATATAATCCGGCTGTTATGGGGAGAGATGTGAATAGGCGAGTTCCAGTTGAATCTGAGAGGTGGCTCATCGGGTCCTCGTCTCGGTTGAATTCGAGTGCTCACTCCTGTTTTTTGATCAAGCCGCTGGATAACACCAAACTGTGAGTCGTTATACAACCATCGGCTGTTGTTGGGATCAGGTTGGTTAAACATCCCATCTCCACCGCCCACAGAGGCCCAATCATCCACCGTCACCTGACCGGACCTCCCATTGCTTGGGACTTTAACTGAACCTGTATCCTGTGTGCCACCGTAAATATTGTAGGGCTCATCCATATCCACACCGATGGAATAGAACTCGGCTGCAGGTATATTTTCAAAAACATCCCAGGTTTTTCCAAAATCGTAGGAGATGGCCAATCCGCCATCATTTCCTAAAATAAGGTGATTGGAGTTCTTGGGATTGATCCACACCGAATGATGGTCAACATGGACTCCCGGAGCATTGTTGGTTAAACTCCTTCCCTTACCCCATGTCTTTCCACCATCCGTCGATCTTAGAAGAGGTGTGCTGGGAACATAAATGACATTTTCATCATTGGGATCGACAATAATCTGGCCGTACCACTTTCCTCCGCCAACGGATACGTTGTCCGGACTCATCTTTGTCCAGGATTCACCTTTATCTTCGGTTCTGTAGACCTCCCCGCCAATTCGTCTTCCCTCAGGTTTCTGATTGCGCTGTTGGGCTTGTTTGATCTCTGCTTCAGTTGGAGGCCGTGTGTTGAAGTTGTCGATAGTCGCATAGATGATATTCGGATTTTTGGGATAGATGGCCAGTCCTGATCGGCCCAGTTTTCCTTCTGGCAAACCTCCTGAGAGCCGCTTCCATGTCGAACCGCCATCTGTAGATTTGTATATTCCGGTCTCGGGACCTGATTCCTCAAAGTGCCAGGGCACACGCCACTTGTCATACGTGTTGGCATAGACAGTATCCGGATCATGGGGATCGATGGCCACTTCGACGACTCCGACCTTTTCGCTTATATAGAGAGATTTTTTCCAAGATTTTCCACCATCGGTTGTCTTGTAGAGACCCCTCTCTTCATTAGAAGAAAAGTGCAAACCCAGAGCTGCCACATAGACGATATCCGGATTTTTAGGATGGATGGCGATCCGGCCGATATGCCGCGTCGCTTTAAGGCCCATGTGTGTCCAGGTTTTTCCGGCATCAATCGATTTATACACGCCGTCTCCGATAATCGCTATCCGGCCGGAGGCCGCATCTCCAGTTCCAGCCCAGAGGATATTTGGATCTGAAGGGGCAATAGCCAACGCTCCGAAGGTCAACCGGCCTGCATCATCAAAGACCGGGGTAAATGTCGTTCCGTTATTGACCGTCTTCCAGACTCCTCCCGAACAAACGGCCAGATAAAATGTAAACGGATCGGATTCATGGGCCGCAACAGTGAGAATACGCACACCCTGCCGCGCAGGGCCGAGAGCCCTGTACTTAAAGGACTTCAACAGCTCAGGATTTAATGATTCCTGTCCAAAAATCTCAATATCTGCTCCGAAAATCAGCAGACAGAAGAGAAGAGAAAAAATTAAGTAGTGTTTTTTGTTTTTCATGATTCCTCCTATGATTCGCTTATTCTTAAACTGCTATTTTATAAGAATATATTTCTTTTGTGAGCCGTCGATAAACTTGCAGCCCTCTTGGGTATAAACCCCCGTCTCTTCGAATCCAATGCGCACATCTTGACCACCCCATTCAGGAACATTTGTTGTGCAGCTGTACTCGATGGCATAGCATGTGTTGGAATACAGGGGATACTCGCCCCGTGCCGAATTCCCTTCAGGCACCCTCCCCAAAGGTCTGGCATCCATGGGAGGCCCTGCTCCATGGCCGTGAATACCAAGGGGATGGGAGTAGATGAGGGGCCGCAACCCCAATGCCGTGGCTTTATCCATCGCGGATAAAACGATGGCATTTCCAGATCTTCCCGCCTTAAATTCATTCCGGAATATAGTGCCCACTTCAATTGTCCTCCGGAGAGCCTCTTTTAGTCCCTCAGGAGCATCTTCCTCTCCAACTCTGCACACATAGGCCTGGAGCTGCATATCCGTACAAAGCCCCAGGTAAACAATGCCCACATCACAGTGAAGGACATCTCCTCTTTGTATGATTCTTGGGTTGTCTTTATACAAAACAGCATCTTTTTTCGATCTCTGGATGGAAATCGAAGGCTGAAACCAGGTTTCTAGACCAAGTTCAGTTATTTTCTGTCTGGTCCACCAGACTACATCCTCAGTGGAGGTGATCCCTGGAGTGATGACTCTGTTAGAATAAAATTCTGCGATGATATCATGGGCAATACCAGCAATGTGCCGGTACACACTCAATTCCTGAGGGCTCCTCGTTTCAAGCCATCCGATGCAGAGGTTTTCAGCTGAGACCAACCGAGACGAGAGTTCGGGCCCAAGAGCTGTTTCCAGTTTTTCCTTTAAACTCGCGGACAGACCATCTCCGAATGCCCAATCCTTTGATGTGTTGATGCCTATTTTTTTGGGATTAAGCTTCTTGACGACTTCTGCAAGGCTTTCGAACTGTTTTTTTGTCTTGTCCACCCAAGTACCTTTGTACCAATTCCTGGAGCCATAATAACTTCCAGAAAGATGCTGTACGCCTTTGTCTGATCCCAAATCATGGAAAATTAGAATGGATGTGCGGCGGGCATACATGGTCGGTTCGGGCATTAAACTCATATAGACCGGATCCTCATTGTATTCACGGTTGATGACAAGCCACATATCGATCCCTTCCCTCCGCATCAATTCGGGAATGATGTTATCCAACCTCCATTTAAGCCAATCATTCATGACTTCTGCCCTCTTCCTCTCTGGAAGAATGTTTAAGCTGTCTTGAGCATTCGTCAACCCAATGTCTTGAGAAAAAGACACACAAATGGTGACAACACATGCAAAAAAGGTGAAGGCCCAAAACTTGAGAGTTTTATTCAAAGTTATTTTTGACACTACGCCCTCCTGTAAAAAAGAATTCTATTAGAAAATACATAAATTATGAAAAGGGTTGATTTATGGATACGGCTTCCATCCCTCCCAAAACTAGGCCTCCATCTTCCGTGACAACAAAGCAGTCCTCGATACGGACACCAAACTCTCCATAGATATAAATACCCGGCTCGTCACTGAACGTCATTCCGGGTTGAAGCTTGAGAGTATTTCCCCGGACAAGGTAGGGGTATTCATGGCCCTGCATACCGATGCCGTGGCCCACTCTATGACCAAAATATTTGTAGCCGGGCCCAAATCCCGCGTCCTCGACAACTTTGCGCGCAACACGGTCGATCTCTTCACAGGCAACTCCTGGACGCACGGCCTTTAAAGCTTCTGACTGAGCTTTTTTTACAGTGTCCCACACCCTTCTCTGCTTATCAGTAGGTTGACCATAGACAATTGTGCGTGTAACATCGGATTGAAATCCCTGGATAGAGCATCCCCCATCCACCATGATGATATCTCCCTCATGAAGGTTCCTTGTTACGGATGATCCATGAGGAAAGGCTGTGTTGAGTCCAAACTGGGGGCCGCCACCTCCCCGAACGCCCATTTGTCTGTGGGCATTGCTGATGTTCCCACTGAGCGCACGGGTTGTCATGCCCTCCTGTAAATTCTTGAATCCCTCCTGATAGGCCAGCTTCGTGATTCTGTTGGCCAGATCCATATAGGCAACTTCTTTTGTTGTTTTAATACCCCGGCAGCCCTCTGTGATAACAGCCCCATTTACTATTTCCAGGTTGGGAGCATCCCTCTTCATCCCATAATACACAAAACTGCGTATTGTGGGACCAAAGGCCAGGCGTCCATTCGGGAAACCGAGATCTTTGAGAATATCCCCCATAAGCTTAAAAGGACTCTCATGCTCTTCCCAGGTGCGGATCTTACTCCCCTTGGGAATGCGTTCTGAAGCTCGCTCTGCTTCAAATGCAGGACAGATCCAGATCGGGCCTTCTTTGGGGTTGAGTATCGCCCCGAACGTCCTTTCACTCCGGCCCCATTGGATATTGGTGAAATAGGTGAGATTGGGACTCCCGGATAAAAAGAGTCCGTCTATTTTAAACTCGGCCATCAGTTTCTGTGCCTTGATGATACGGATTTCATAGTCAGCCGCATTAAGAGGCTTAACTCCCGATACCATATTTTTTAGTTTGGTTTGAGTCTGGGGCTTTGGCGAAGCGAGAAGACTCTTCGTAAATCCACTGGCAGCTATGGACAATCCCCCAATTTTTAAAAATTCACGTCGAGTATGCGGCATCTGTCCTCCTCCTTAATCTCTCAAATCATAGGTGTACATTCCAATGGGAGCACCCGGTGGGGATGAGAGAGGAAGCGTTAGTTGCACTTGATTGGGATTTTCCAGAAACAGTTTAATCTGACTGGCGGCATAAAAATAATGAGCTTTTTGATCTTGATCGACAACGGCATAGTATGTTTTTATCAACCAGTTTTTTAAATCTTCCAGTTTGAGAAACGCGATAGCTCTTGCCTGTGAAAGGGCACTTCCTTCTATGGCCAACCTCATGACATTGAGCATCACGACATTGTCCACTACACGCTGAATTTCACCGAAAATTCCTTGGTGGTGCTCCGCTTTCCAGGTCGACTGAATGAGTCTGTCCAACACCTCAGATAAACCCGGAATGTTTTTATCACGGGAGTGATAGTCCACCATCCTAGAAGCTCTCTGGGGATGAAGGATTAATCCAACTGTGAGATTGGCAGCCGATTCAGCTGCGGCTAGCGGATCAAAGGTCGATCCCGTATATCCGGGAAAAAGTTCACGATTCTGCCTGTATCCCGGGGGCCGTGGAGGAATAATGCTGAGAAGTTTTTCATCAATAGCCAAATTTTCTGGTGCGATGGTTTTCAGCAGTGAATCCAATGCCCGACGTTGTTCGTCTGCTGGTACGATGGCAGGAGATTCTTGAGGATCTCCACGCAGTGTGTGATTGTAATACAGACCACCCAGTTTGCTGGAGGCGGCTTCTACCTGGTATCTGTGGAACAGGTAAGTAGGAACGAGTGCCTCCTCCAATGTGGCCATGGGTGCACCTATGGGAATTCTTTTTTCAGAAAATGTCCGGAGGGCAATAGCCCGAATTTTCATCACCCGTTCAAGTTCATCGACGGGATCTTTTCCATTATCCCAGACATTTGCTAACGGATGAGCACTGGATGGACCGGCATCCTGTCCGGCTAAAAAATACATTCCGTCAGTAAATGCATTGTCCAGAATCGCCCTCAGCTCTTTTTCTTCGTTAACGCCTTCCGGAAAATCCTGGTATCCAAAATTGATAGAGACAATGTCCCACTTTCCAATGCCGACGTCATAGGCATCAGAGAGATCGAGGGTGCCATCGCCGTTAATCTTTATCAACGGATGGGGATAATCCATGACGGAGGCCCGGTCATTGACACTAGCGGCGTAGTTGTGGCCCATTCCCAGTGTGTGACCGATCTCATGGGCAGACAACTGCCGGATTCTCGCAAGAGCCAGTTCCCGAATTTGTGGATTTAGGTCTTTTCCTTCCTCATATTCGGCGATCAGACCGGAGGCAATGAGAAAATCCTGCCGAATACGCTGCGAACCTAAGGCCACATGGCCCTTGATGATTTCTCCAGTCCGAGGATCGGTAACAGATGATCCGTAGGACCAGCCTCGTGTTGAACGGTGGATCCAATTGACCATGTTGTAGCGAATATCCATAGGATCCGCACCTTCTGGAAGAATTTTGACCAGAAATGCATCCTTATATCCAATGGCTTCAAAAGCCTGATTCCACCAGCTTCCACCTTCGAGAAGGGCGGAACGGATGGGTTCTGGTGCGCTATTGTCGATATAATAAACTATGGGTTCGACGGGTTCACTGACTTCGGAAATGGGATCTTTTTTAAAAATCCTATGTCGGTTTGTAAATCTCTTCTGAAGCGGTTGATCAATAGGGGTGGCAAAATCCATATAGCTGATCCCGGAAAAATTTGAACGTGGATCAAACATTCTCGGTTTGTATTTGTCATCAGGAAGCTCGATAAAAGAATGATGCTGCCTAACCGTAATGGCGCCGGCATCCGGAGAGACTCCCCTGGCCCCACTGCCGGGGTTATCACTGGTAAAGGTTAAGACGGCTTCAAATTCTGAATTTTTCGGAAAATTTTTCGTATTCGGCAGATAGATGGCTGAACGCGATATGTCGAGACGGTAATTTCCCTGATTTCTTCTTCCTAAAGATCTAATCACACCGTGGGCATCCTGCATAAAGAAGGTGGTGGCATCCACATACACAAGTCCTCCCGACTCTGCGGCAACCTGAAACCCCCAAATGACTGACTTTGCGAATCCGTCGTCGACCGCCTTTCTCTCGGCGGAACTGTCGCTGAGAGCGCGGAAAGAGTAGTTCGGCCTGATGAGAAGAATTTTTGGGCCAATGCGATGAAATTTGACGACTTGAGTTCCCCCCAGCTGACTCCGGTCTAAACCGATGTCGTTGGATCCCAGTCCTGCAGAGAGAGAGTTGACATAGAGAAATTCCTTATCGAACTCGTCGATTTCAAGGAAAATCTTACCGGAAGCCTCATCCCAATAAAATGTAAAATACCCGGAATACTTGTCCATCTTTTTTAGGCTTTCAGAAAAACTCTGAGCCTGTAGAGGAGCGACCGCCAATAAAAAAACAAAAACTATTAGGACACATACTATTTTTTTCATCGGATACCTCCTTACCGAAAAAAAGTCTTATCACACCCCCTCCCCTAAGTCAAAGAATTGGGGCCTGGCTTTGAAG
>CAZLLG010000004.1:0-10212 GCA_964560275.1 uncultured Eubacteriales bacterium
GAAGTGGCAAAACTTCTCTAGCAAATTCGATAGAAAAATCTTTGATTAAAAAAATCCAGTCCACTGGTTTTATGAGAAAAATTATGGCCGACTACTTCTATTCTCTGGATAAAGCGTCAAAAGATGAAGCATCCAAAGTGGCTTGGTGCACAAGTGTCGGTCCAGCCGAACTTCTTCTCAGCTTTGATTTTGCAGTTCACTACCCCGAAAATCACGGCGCTGTCCTTGGGACAACACGTAAATCTGCCGACTACATCCCTGTGGCCAACGCCGTAGGTTATTCTCCTGATATCTGTTCCTACTTGACCAGTGATGTCGGGGCTTTTATTAAAAAGGAAACCCCTCTGACCCGGGGCTATGAGGGAATCACAGGTGTCCCTAAACCTGATGTGCTTGTCTTTAACACCAACCAGTGCCGCGATGTTCAGGATTGGTTCATGTGGTATTCTAGAGAGCTCAATGTGCCGGCTATGGGCATAACGTCTTATCGAAACCTTGGGGAGATCAAAAAGGAACACCTCGATGGCATCGTGCACCAGATCAAAGGATTGATCCCCCGGCTGGAAGAGATCTCAGGGAAAAAATTCGATATCGATAAGTTCAAACACATCATGGATCTGTCTAAACAGTGCACGGCCCTTTGGAAAAAAGTGTTGACAACCAATGAGGCTGTTCCGGCTCCCTTGAGTTTTTTTGATGCGACCATTCATATGGGACCTGCCGTGGTGCTGCGTGGATCACAGCCGGCTATCGATTACTATGAGGTTCTCCTCAAAGAACTCGAAGAGAGGGCGGCCAATAAAGATGGTGCCGTCGAAGAAGAGACCTTTCGAATCTATTGGGAAGGCATGCCCATTTGGGGAAAATTGAGATCTATGGCGGAATTATTCATCGAACTTAAGGCCGCCGTCATCGCATCGACATACTGCAACAGCTGGATTTTTGACGATTTTGATCCCGAGGATCCATTTTTGAGCATGGCACGGGCATACACTCAGATCTTTATTGTTCGGGATGAAAACTACAAAGAACAGTACATCAAAGACATGGTCGATCGCTACAAAATAAATGGCATCCTTTTCCATGACGCCAAAACCTGTCCCAATAATTCCAATAACCGATATGGAATGCCCGAACGGCTGGAAAAATCACTTGGGATTCCAACATTGACGATCAATGGAGATCTCAATGACCTGCGCTGCTATTCGGAAGAGCAGTCCAAAACCAATATCGAAGCATTTATTGAGCAGCTTGAAGCGAGATAGGATGAATTCCGGTTGCGAGTGCCTGAATTATATAACATTATGGAGTTGATTTGTTGATAAAGAGAGTTTAATACAAAAAATGGGCAAACTGTTTTCGGGAATCGATGTCGGAGCCTCAACAACAAAAGCTGTTTTCATAGATTCCAAAGGCCAAGTCCTCGGATCTTCTGTGATTAACTCAGGCGCCAACTTCAAGAGAGCGGCCAAAGAAGCTTTTGATGAAGCACGAACCCAAGTCGATGAAGTATCCATACTTGATGATTTTATCGTCTCAACGGGATACGGGAGAAGGAATGTCGATTTCTCCAAGGACACAAAAACAGAAATTAGCTGTCATGCAAAGGGAAGCTTTTTCCATTATCCCCATGCTCATACTCTGATCGACATTGGGGGACAGGATAGCAAAATTATAAAGGTGAATGGCCAGGGACGAAGGACAGGTTTTAAAATGAACAGAAAGTGTGCTGCAGGTACGGGTGCCTTTCTGGAAGAAATGTCCAACCGTCTGAAAGTCGACATCGGACACTTTAATTCTCTGGCTGAGAAGTCCAGGAAAGACATCCAGATTGGCAGCTACTGCACCGTTTTTTCGGCGACAGAGATCCTGACGAAAATCCGCGAGGGTGTCGAAGTCGAAGACCTCGTCAAAGGAGTCTTTGACTCCATCATCAAAAGGGCTGTGGAAATGGATATCTTGGATGGACATATTGTTATGAGCGGGGGCGTGGTGGCGCACAATCCCTATTTGGTGAGGATGTTTGAAAAGAAAATCGAAAAAACGATTTTTATCCCGCCTCTTCCCCAACTGACAGGTGCTTTTGGTGCTGCCCTTTATGCCTTAGAAAAAAAGGAGTAATAGAATGCTTGATGCATTATTCAAACCCAAATCTGTGGCCATTGTCGGGGCGTCAAACAACCCGTTGAGCATCGGCCATATCGTTATGCAAAATCTTATCGACCATGATTTTAAGGGGCCTATTTTTCCGGTCAATCCCAAATCGAAGTACATCAAAAGTTTCAGAGCCTACCCTTCTGTCTCATCCATTCCCGACGAAGTTGATCTAGTCAATATCTCGATCAAAAACACGATCGTTCCGGCTGTTCTCGAGGACTGCGGCCAAAAGGGTGTCAAATTCGCCATCGTGCATACCGCCGGATTCAAGGAAGTGGGAGAGGAGGGATTGGCCCTTGAAAGACAGATAGTCGAGATTGCCCATAAACATGGAATGCGCATCTACGGGCCGAACTCTCAAGGCATCCAAAACTCGGATCCCGACGTGTCTGTCTATGCCAATTTTACGTTTGTCCCCATGTCTCCTGGGAACATTTCAATTGTGGCCCAGAGCGGCGGCGTGGGAGAAACACTCAAGCTTCACCTTTACAGGATCGGGATGGGCATACGGATGTATTCAAGCTTCGGCAATGAAGCCGATGTGAGCATGAACGAAATCATCGATTATTATGGCCAAGATGAGGAGACTAAAGCCATCATGGTCCATATCGAAACCCTTAAAGATCCGGCCGGTTTTTTTGAAGTGGCCAGTAGGGTCACTCAAAAGAAGCCTATCCTGGCTCTCAAATCCGGGAAAACATCGGAAGGCATCAAAGCTGTCGCCTCTCATACAGGCTCGATGATCGAGCAGGACACTCTGGCCAATGCGATCTTTGAAAAGGCAGGCGTCCTTCGTTTTCACACACAGGAGGAGATGATCGAGGCGGCCGTGGCGTTTTCCTCTCAGCCTGTCCCGCCCGGCGATCGCGTGTGTATCGTCACCAACACAGGAGGTCCGGCGATCATCGGAGTTGATGAATGCATGGCTGCAGGATTAAAGCTGGCCGAACTCAGTCCGAAGACAAAGGGCACTCTCAAGCAGCTCGTCTTCAAGGAGGCCATTGTATCCAATCCTGTGGATGTTGTGGCTACGGCCGGTCCTGAGCAGTACGGAGGTACGGTAGAGGCCTTGTTTGATGACCCCAATATCGATTCCCTCCTGCTTGTGTTTGTCACAGCCCCTTTTGTCGACTGTGAAGGGATCGCTCGAAAACTCGGTGAATTGGGAAAAACATCCCCAAAACCGATTGTCTGTCAAGTGATCACCATCGAAAAATGGCAGGAAGTCATCCGGCTCATCAGAGAGAGCGCTGTTCCTGTCTATGATTTTGCCGAAGCGGCGGCAAAGGCACTTTCCGCTATGACCAAATACGGAACTATCCTTAGGAAAGAAGCGCCTATATATGAAAAATGTGAATGTGACAGGGAAAAAGCAGGCCGTATTCTAGGGAATTTCAGCGGAAAGGACATGTTCCTTCCCCAGTCCGATGTCTTTGATCTTCTGGACAGCTATGGGATTCCCTTCGTCAAGAGCATCAAAATAATGGAAAAATCCGAGCTTGAAGCTGCCGCCGAAAAAATCGGATTCCCAGTAGTGCTTAAAGTCGATGCCAAAAAGATCGTTCACAAGACAGAAAGTGGTGGCGTTCAACTTGATATCAGAGATCATTCCGCACTCATGGGCGCATTTGAGCAGATGTCTGAGAAATTCAAAACTCATGAGCCTCATTTTATACTTCAAAGATATGAGGAGGCCGGGAAAGAAGTGATCATTGGGGCAAAGAAACAAGTAGGAATCGAGCCTTTGATTTTATTCGGCTTAGGAGGTGTGTTTGTCGAAACATTAAAGGATGTTCAGTTTAGATTGGCTCCCCTGACAAAAAATCAAGTCATTGAAATGATGTCTTCGATCAAAGGATATCCCATACTGGAAGGAACACGAGGAGAAAAAGGCGTGAATTTTGATGCTTTAGTGGACATCCTCATTCGCTTCTCTCAACTGGTTTTGGATTTTCCCCAAATCGATGAATTCGACCTCAACCCTGTGATGGCTTTTGAGTCCAGATCCGTTGTCGTCGATGTGCGTCTCAAGGTCAAAGGTAACGGATGAACTGGATTCCTCTGACAATAGTTTTTCTGTATATCGTTCTTCTCTATCTCATCACTTGGTTCACACGCCGTCTCAGCCGAGGTGGAATGGTTGCATATCTTCTGGCGGGACGCAGCCTCCCATTCTGGGTGGTGGCTCCGCTCCTTGCAGGTCTGGCCATCGGAGGGGCATCGACTATTGGTATTGCTGAAAGCGCTTACGACAATGGCCTGTCTGCAGGATGGTACAATGCCGCATTCGCTGCCGGAGCAATTCTTTTTGGCCTTTTTGCTGCCCGCCGATACAGGAAAATGGAGGTTTCGACTCTCCCTGAGCTGTTCGAACGTCACTACAATATATCCGGCCGCATAGTAGGAGTGATCGGGCAGCTTGTCCTGCAGATTGTCATCACATCTCTTCAATATATTGCCGGTGGAGCCATTCTCTCTTCACTTCTGCCAGATGTCTTTTCTTTCCAGACCGGGATGCTTGTGACGGCCGTTGTCTTTGTGGGAATCACTCTTATCGGCGGATTTTGGGCGGCGGGACTGACTAATATCATCAATGTTGTTCTCATCTATGCGGGTGTATTTTTTGGTGCTCTTTTGGCCGTAAAAAAAGTGGGCGGTTTTAAAGAGCTTGTCGTCAAACTTCCACACGATTTTCCGGCTTTTGATTTGGGTGCCATCGGTTGGTGGTTGATCCTCGCTTGGTTTATAATCATGTGCACCACAACATTTTCTGTTCAGTCCATTGCTCAGATCAGCTTTGCCGCCAAAAATGCCTCCTCTGCCCGGAAAGGTTTTATTCTGGGAGGTTTGATCATTCTTCCCGTGGGATTTATCAGTGCTGTCATCGGGATCTCGACTAAGATTCTTCATCCGGAAATCATTCCAACCGAAGCCCTTCCGAGGACAGTCCTCAGTTTAAGTCCCATTATTGCCGGTCTCGTTCTTGCTGGACTTTGGGCTGCCGATGTCTCAACGGCCTCCGCCCTTCTTGTAGGAAGCGCAACACTCGTAGTCAATGACATCATTAAAAGATTTATTGCCCCCGAACTCAGTGAAATAAAAGAAAAATATATCTCACGGGGTTCTGTTTTCGTCTTGAGCGTATTCACGTATATCCTGGCTATTTCTGTGTCCGGAATATTGAATACCCTCCTCATCGGTTTGACCTTGACGACGGCGTATACTCTAGTAACCCTTATGACTCTTTTTTGGCCGAACATCTGCCGCCGGTCACATGCAACATGGACGCTGGTTATGGGGATGACCGCTTTAGCCGCTTGGCTGCTGTTTCCGCAGCTGGCAGACTTTTTCACATCTATTCACCTTGTCCATCCGATCTACTTTTGCTGGATTGTCAGCCTTATCACTTTCTTTTTAGTTGCGGTTTTTGATAAGAGGAAGATAAAATCAATGGAAGTAATAAATGTTTAAAACAAATATTAAAGGAGAAACACATGAGTATCGACTGGTTAAAAAGAGACAATGATCTCAAGGATCATTCCATCTGGGGAGATAAATACTGGGGGCTGGAACCTCCGTGCATCATCTATGAAAAAAAACCCGTTCTGGATGCTTCAGGTCAGGAGATTGAGGGCCTATTTACTGCCTGGGTTACTTTGAATAATCCGGCCCAATATAATTCCTATACGACAGATATGGTCAAGGGTGTAATTGCGGCCTTCCAGAATGCCTCTCTAGATAGGAGTGTGGTATCTGTCATTTTTACGGCCGTGGGGCACAAATCTTTTTGTACAGGAGGCAACACAAAGGAATATGCCGAATATTACTCAGGGAAGCCCAACGAGTACGGTGAATATATGGACCTTTTTAATGGGATGGTCGATGCCATCCTGATGTGCAAAAAACCAACGATCTGCCGGGTGAATGGGATGCGCGTGGCCGGCGGCCAGGAAATCGGCATGGCCTGCGATATCGCTATTACAGCCGATACGGCCATTTTCGGACAGGCTGGCCCCAGGCATGGATCGGCTCCCGACGGAGGCTCCACTGATTTTTTACCCTGGTTTCTGAGCATAGAGGATGCCATCTGGAATTGCGTGTCCTGCGAGCTCTGGAGTGCTTACAAAATGAAACGCCTGGGTCTAGTGACCCAGGTAGTCCCGGTTATCAAACAGGACGATAAATTCATAAGGAATCCATCCGTTATTATCGACAAATATGTCGCAGATGGAGACATCGTATATGGTGAGTTTGCCAGAGGGGAGGAGGGGAAAAAAGCTCGGGCTTTTCTCAAAGAGGCAGTTTTTGATTTTGAGCTTCTCGATAAAGCTGTAAACAGTGTTGTATGGAAATTCACTAATCTTTTTCCAGGCTGTCTAATCAAGTCCCTCGATGGCGTGAGAGCCAAAAAGAAATTTTTCTGGGATATGGCTAAAAATTACAACCGGCATTGGCTGTCTGTAAACATGACAACCGAGGCTTATCTGGGATTTAACGCATTTAATTCAAAAGGGATAACCGGAGAAGATGTCATCGACTTTGTCAAATACAGGCAGCAGATTGCAGAGGGGAAGGATTTCGATGAGGCCTTAATGGAAGCCGTACTACCAAAACCCAAGGAGAAAAAAGAGTAAAAAAGGATTCATTAGCCTTTCCGGTTTCAATAAGAATATAATAGATAAGATTTAAATTTTATGAGAGAAATGGAGGATTAAATGGATTTAGAAAATAAAGTGGCCCTCATAACAGGAGGAAGTATGGGAATCGGTACATCGATATGCCTGGATCTGGCGAAAAACGGTGCCGATGTCGCCCTGACCTACCGTAAACATGGGGATGAAGCCAAAGCGATCGCTGCCCAGATTCAAGAAATGGGTCGGAAAGCTAAAGCGTACTCAGTTGATGTCTCAAATTTTGACGAGGCACAGAAGCTTGTCGCGGATATCATTCAGGAGTTTGGGCATGTCGATATACTTGTCAACAATGCAGGTATGAATTGGGATGGGGTGGTATGGAAGATGACGGAAGAGCAGTGGGACAAGGTCATCGATGTGGACCTTAAAGGTACATTTAATTTTATCCGTGCCGTTTCCCCGTTGTTCCGAGAGCAGAAATCCGGGAAAATTATCAATATCACTTCCATTAACGGACTTCGTGGGAAATTCGGGCAGGCGAATTATTCTGCTGCCAAAGCCGGCACCATAGGCCTGACCAAAACAGTGTCTAAAGAATTGGGTCGGTCCAATGTCAATGTCAATACCGTTGCTCCGGGAATGATCCTGACCGATATGTTTAAAGACCTGCCGGAGGAATTTAAGCAGAAAGCTGCGGATGAAACCGTTTTCAACCGACTGGGAGAGCCAAATGATGTGGCCCATCTCGTCACGTTCCTGGCTTCGGATAAAGCAAAGCACATTACTGGAGAAGTCATCAAGGTCGACGGTGGACAGTATATATAGGAGGAAAAAAATGAATTCAAATGATATTGTTGTCATTAGCGGTGCCAGGACGCCCATGGGCCGGTTCGGAGGCACACTGAAAGATATTCCCGCATTTGATCTTGGTGGGATAGCGATTGTTGAAACTTTAAGACGAGCCAATCTTGAAGGGGAAGCTATGGATGACGTCATCCTGGGCAGCTGCCGCCAGGCCGGCAATGGGCCCAATCCATCCCGGTCAGCAGCACTGCAGGGAGGTATTCCCATATCCGTCCCGACAATAACGCTGAACATGGCCTGCCCTTCAGGGATGCGGGCTATTGCCATGGCCTCTCAATCGATCAGATTGGGAGAGGCTAAAACCGTGATGGTTGGCGGTTTTGACAGTATGAGCACCATCCCCTATCTTCTGAAAGACGCTCGCTGGCAGGGCTTCAAAATGGGGAATAAAACGCTGCTTGATGGATGGAGTGATTCTATCGATCCTATCTGCAATATGGGCATGGGGCAAACTGCAGAGAACCTCGTGGACAAATACAACCTCAACAGGGAAGAGATGGATGAGTTTGCCCATTCGAGTCATCAAAAGGCAGCCAAGGCCCAGGAGGAAGGTTGGTTTGATGCGGAAATCGCTTCTGTTGAAATCGCGCAGAAAAAGGCCGATCCGATTATTTTTTCAAAAGATGAGACAATCCGGAAAGGGACCACGTTGGAAAAGCTCGGGAAGCTTCCGGCTGTGTTTAAAAAGGATGGAAAGATCACGGCCGGAAACGCCTGTGGCATGTCGGATGGAGCCGTGGCCTTGATTGTCACATCCCGAGCGAAAGCAGAGGAACTGGGAGTCGAACCTCTCTTTTCCATTCTGTCCTACTCTAATGTCGCCGTAGAGCCCACTATCATGGGGGATGGTCCTGGCGTATCCATACCGGCCGCATTGAAAAATGCAGACAAAAGTCTTGAAGATATGGATTTCATAGAGGTCAATGAAGCTTTTGCTGCCCAGGTGATCGCCAATGAAAAAGTCCTCAAGTGGGATCGAAGTAAACTGAATAAACATGGTGGGGCCATTGCTCTCGGTCATCCTACTGGTATCAGCGGAGCCCGGATTGTTTTGACTCTTTATCATGTCCTCAGAGTTCATGACGGTGAATTCGGCGTGGCCGGTATTTGTGGAGGCGGGGGAGTCAGTATGGCTATGGTGATCAAAAGGGAAAAATAGACTGTGTCCATCGAATCCATAGTTCAAGATCTTCTTCAGGCAGAATATGTCGCTGCCTTCAGTGGGGCAGGGATTTCTTCCGAAAGTGGGATTCCCACTTATCGGGGAGCAGGAGGCCTGTGGACAAAGTACGATCCCAGCATCTATGCAAATATCGATTACTTCAACCGGGATCCTTCCTATTACTGGAATTTTTTTAAAGATGTCCGGTATCCCATTCTCAAAAAAGCCAAGCCGAACAGGGCTCACCTTGCCCTAGCTGAACTGGAATCTTTGGGAAAACTAAAGAGTGTTATCACACAAAATATCGATGGGCTTCATCAGGAAGCCGGATCTCGACGGGTTATCGAACTTCACGGCAATACAAGGATCATCGTGTGCACACACTGTTCCCATGAGTACTCGATCGATGCGGCTTTTGCGATGCTGGATAAAGATCTGCCGCCCCTCTGCACGGACTGTCGCGGGATTTTAAGACCGGATGTGATATTGTTCGGAGAAACCCTAAAACCTCAAGTCCTCGATGACGCCTATACTGAGGCCGGTTCCTGTGATTTTCTTATTGCCGTGGGAAGTTCGCTTGTTGTCACGCCTGCCGCAGATATCCCAGTCACAGCTAAAAGGGGAGGAGCCAAGCTGGCCATTCTCAATATCGATCCGACGCCTCTGGATGATATTGCCGATTATGTGATCTCAGAACCGGCCGGGGATGTTCTCACTGAGGTTTTGGATCTCGTGAAAGAATCATTAAAATAATGTCTCTTTTAGATGTTAAACTCCACGAACCCCGTTCTCTGGCAGAAGCCCTTCAATTGCTGCGTGAATATGAAGACATGAGGATTTTAGCCGGGGGGACAGATCTTTTAGTGGATATAAAAGAGGGATCTGAAGAGGTGAAACACCTCCTCTCCCTTCAAAAGATTAAAGAACTCAAGGGCATAAGCGAAAAAAAAGGTTTTATCCGGATAGGAGCCATGGTGACGCCTTTTGAGCTTGCACGACACACCGTTATTCAGAAGAACCTTATCCCTCTCAGGGAGGCCGCCCTGTCTATGGCTTCTTTTCAGATCCGGTCCATGGCGACTGTCGGGGGAAATATTGTCAGTGCCGTGCCTTCAGCAGACCTGCCGCCCAGTCTAATTGCTGCCGGTGCGTCTGTCACTCTAGTCTGTTCGGAGGGCACTAGAAATGTGGCTCTTTTAGAATTTTTCCGGGGACCAAGGTTATGTGTCTGCAGGGAAGAAGAGATCCTGACTGAAATATTGATACCTACGCTCAAATCCGACACGGGAATTTCGTATCAAAAAGTCATGCTTCGCAAATCCAATGCGCTTGCCGTGGTATCGGTGGCAGCAAGAATCACGCTGAAAAATGCAAAAATTGAAGAGGCTGCCGTAG
>CAZLLG010000004.1:10222-11531 GCA_964560275.1 uncultured Eubacteriales bacterium
GGCGGAAGCCGTGGTTGGGGGCGCCGAAGCCCTCAGGGAAAAACCCCTTCTGACAATCTCTTTTTTAGGGCTGCTTCTATTGCGAAAGATGAAAGTCAACCAATCACCGATATCCGGGGATCTATCTGGTACCGGAAACAGATTTTAGAAGTTCTGACCCAAAGAGCCCTTCGTGAAGCACACTCTCGAGCTATTGAAGGAGGGTTTGACAAAAACGCTGAGAGGCCATGAACAGAGATAATATTAAACATCGTGTGATTGTTCTCCTTGTCAACGGAGAGGAACACCATGTGGCAGTGAAGGATGGAGAGACACTTCTTGAAGTCCTGCGTGAAAAGATGAAGCTGACCGGAACCAAAAAAGGGTGCAATATGGGAGTTTGCGGAGCCTGCACTATTCTATTGGATGGAGAACCTAAAAACAGCTGTCTTCTGCTTGCGTCTGCCTGTCAAGGTCACCGCATAACGACAATTGAAGGCATCGCCGTAAATGGAAAACTCCATCCCCTCCAACGAGCCTTTATCAATCACGGGGCTGTCCAGTGCGGGTACTGTTCGCCTGGCATGATTCTCAGCGCCTATGCGCTGATCCAAAAAGATCCGGATCCTTCAGACGAGGACATCAAAGATGCCTTGAGTGGGAATCTCTGCCGGTGTACGGGATATGTAAAAATTCTCACGGCTGTCAGGAATTGGAAAAAATACGAAAAGACAAAAGAGCCTCCTCAACAATCTTATGATCTTGAGGAGTATGACACAGTCGGAAAGAGCCTTCCCCGTGTGGATGCGGCCGATAAGGTGTCGGGTCGAGCCAAGTATGCCGCTGACTTTGCTTTTGAGAATATGCTCTACGGGAAGATTCTCACATCTCCTGTAGCCCACGGCCGCATCAAATCCATCGATACTCATCTTGCCGAAGCCCTCACCGGAGTTAAATGCGTGCTGACAGGGAAGGATGTTCCGGATATCACCTACGGGGTCAATCCTCCCCGTTATGATGAACACACACTGGCCAAAGATAAGGTGCGCCATGTGGGGGATGAAGTGGCGGCCGTCATTGCGGTTGACGAGGAAACGGCCCAGAAGGCTTTAAATCAAATCGAAGTCGAGTATGAAGAACTCCCTTTTGTTCTCTATCCAAAGGAGGCCATAAGGGATGGGGCCCCATTGGTGCATGAACAATACAAAAACAATATTAATGCCCGGGTGGACCACCATTTTGGGGATGTCGAAAAAGGTTTTTCCGAGGCGGATTATGTGCGGGAAGAGGAGTTTATTGGGAATCACGTCTCCCAGAGCCCCATAGAGCC
>CAZLLG010000004.1:11541-30753 GCA_964560275.1 uncultured Eubacteriales bacterium
AAAGACGGATCTACCCTTGTTCTTTATTCGTCCACACAGGTGCCCCACTACCTCCACTACATGGTGGCCCGAGTTCTGGACATGCCGCTGGGAAAAATCCGGATTATTCGTCCTCCGGTCGGCGGGGGTTTTGGCGGGAAGCTCGATGCCACATCTCTGGATCTTATCTCTGCTTTGGCTTCACGGAAACTCGGCCGGCCGGTCAAAATGGTTTACAGCAGGAAGGAGATGTTTCTCCATGGGCGGGGGCGGCACAAACAGCATATGACGTTCAAAATAGGTGTCAAAAAGGATGGGGCGATAACGGCAGTGGACAGCAAAATATATCTCGATGGAGGAGCCTACTCCTCATATGGCGTCATAACCGCCTACTATGCGGGAGCCATGATTCCGACACTCTATAAACTTCCCAACTATAGGTACAGGGGATTCCGTGTGATGACCAACAAACCCGCCTGCGGAGCAATGCGGGGGCACGGTGCACCACAGCCGCGCTTTGCGTTTGAATCTCTATTGAGCATGATTGCCGACGACCTGGGATTGGATCCCGTAGACTTCCGGCTGAAAAATGCCATGGATCCTAATTCGCGCACAGTCAATGACCTGGATATTCGAAGCTGTGAATTCGGGAAAACTCTAGAGGCCGTACGCGATAAATCCTCATGGAATGAAAAATATAAAAAACTGCCGGTTGGGCAGGGGATAGGGATCGGCTGCGGTGGTTTTGTCTCTGGGGCCGGGTATGCCAAATATAGAGGCCAGGTCCAGTTGAGCTCGGAGAAAAAACTGGAGCCCTTTGTGAAGGCATCTGTTTTTCCTCATTCAAACGCCATCGTCAAAATCAGTGAAGACGGAACGGCGGCCGTTCTTTTTATATTGGCTGCTGAGATCGGGCAGGGGGCAGAAACCGTGCTGTCGCAGATTTGTGCTGAATCTCTGGGCGTTTCCCTCGACAGAGTCCGCATCAGAACCGAAGATACCGATATTAGCCCCATAGACTTAGGGGCGTATTCTTCCCGGACCACTCTTATGGGCGGGAATGCCGTAGCCCGTGCGGCGAAAGATGTCCTGAAAAAGCTGTTTGAAACAGCAGCCGTTTTAATGGGATGTAAGGCCGGTGATCTTGAAGCCAAAAACAGCCGGATTGTTCACAAAGATAATCCAGGTTTAGCGATGGATTGGTCCGAGGCTGCTCGAAAGTACTTTAACGACAACGGGCCGCTTGTTGGAACAGGGTGGTACAAGCCTCCAGAAGGACTTGGCGGGGATTATAAGGGGGCAGCCGTAGGGACCAGCCCGGCATATTCCTTTTCGAGCGCGGTCTGCGAGTGCCGTGTGGATATGGAAACCGGATTAGTTAAGATCGACAAAGTCTTTGATTATCATGACTGCGGGACTCCAATCAATCCTATGTCTGTCCACGGCCAGGTTGAGGGTGCCATTGTCATGGGGGCCGGAGAGACTCTTTTGGAGGATGTGGCGTATGATGACAAAGGACGTGTCATCAATCCCAATCTGCACGACTACCTTTTGATGACCATAAAAGATGCGCCGGAGATATTTTCAGGGATTGTTGAATCCTATGAACCGGAAGGCCCTTATGGAGCCAAAGAAGTTGGAGAGGGGGCGACTCTACCCGTTCTGGCCAGCGTGGCTCACGCCATTGCCAATGCGACTGGAGTCTGGATCAAAGACCTCCCCATCACACCAGAAAAAATTCTTAAAGCTCTTAAAGAAAAAAAGAATTAGAATCCGAATCCGCCCATGATAAGGATCGTCGACAATTTAAACCAATCCAGAACATCTCTTGAGTCATCGTGAAGGATATTGGCCAATCCGTAGATGTACCGTCCTTCTAAATAGAGGCGCATGGTACCCAGCGCGAGCTCAAGGCTGGCTCCCCCTACGATAGAGTAATCCAGCCTGTTGAAAAGGTTGTCTTCTTGATCGAAGAGGTCTTCTGAACCAGTTTCGGTAGATATGCCGTCGGTTATCGTATAGTCTGCTGTGGCACTGAGAATATAGGAAATAGCACCGCCAAGAAGAAGATAGGGCGATGTGCCGGGCATGAACTTGAACCTGAGCAGGAGGGGAATAGAAACTTGATTGATCACGATGCTGTAGTCAAAATCGAGCACGCCGACGCCATTGCCATCAACATTGTTTCCTTCGAGTTTGACACCCTTTTGAACGTACATCAGATCGACCTCGACTCCAACCTGACCTCCGGTCTCGAATCCAATTCCTCCAGCCAGACCCATGAGGGATTTTATGTATTGGTCTGGATCGTCGATACCCTCAAGTTCCGAGTGCCTCAGCGTTCCTAAACTAAGTCCACCAAAGAGTTTGATACCAAAACTAGAGTATCCGCCCCCGGCCGTATAGACAACCGGTGCTTGTGGTGCAGTCAGGGATGGCAGAAACAATCGTGGTTTGTAATAAGGATTTACTTCTCCTCTGATTCCCGGTGCGCAAAACAGAACCAAAAGTGCTAGGATTAAAACAAAACTGAATCTAGATTTCATTGCTTTTCCTCCCATATGTGACTGAATCCCTTGTGGGAATTGTCGGGTGTGTGAGATTCATGTATCATAAAAAATGTTAGATAGATTCAAAAACAATAAAATCAGATTCTCCTTATGAAGTCAACAATTAATTCTTAAATTTCTGATTTTTATCTTCAATGGAGAGTTTACTGAGATCTATGGGTGATCCATCTTTTCTTGAAAAGGGGCGGAGACGGTAACTGTAGGAATATTCTCTGGCGTAGAGCGTGTATTCCGGATGAGGCCGGGCTCTTTCACCCCAGCTTGTGTCGCCTCCCACACCCATCTGTTTTAAATCTAGATTAAGGGTGATAAATTCCCGTATTTTCAAGTCAGAGGGATGACGCTGTTCTTTTTCCGGGCCGTTTTCAAAGTCATCGATAAGAAATTGGTTGGCACTAATACTGAGCAGAGGCATTCCTACTGCGAGTAATCCTGTTCCCTGATCATTCGTCAGTGCCACCCACCTCACATCGGTTTTATTTCCATTTTCCTGAGGGCGAATATAGGGGTGGTATTGGTCTTTGACCTTTCCGCTGTATAATCCCACCGCTGCACTTGTTTTTCTATCCCAGTAGGATTCGTGAGGGCCTCTGCCAAACCAGGCCATGTTGTCGAATTCTTCGGGAATGGTCATTGTTTGCCCGAATCGGGGCAGTTCGGGAAGACTGTCCTTTCCGGGAATAAATCTGTTGGTGACTATGATATCTCCGCTGCCCAATATTCTGTAGGAGCTGAAATACTTTGAGAACCCGGCCGATATGATGGATTCGATTTCACAATGAATCTCATTTGTGTCGACCTGCCTAGCTGAGATTTTTATTGCTGTGCGGTTTTTTCCCGAATCTCGCCAAATGGCGAGACGTCTTGGCATATCGGACCCGAAATCATTATCTGTCGGGGCACGCCAGAAATTCGGTATCGGACCGGATTTTATCAATTCTGTGTTCTCGTAGACAAGCGAGACGATTTCTCCATTATTCTTGTTCACCCTGACCAAGAATTGCTGCCCCGTAATAATAAAATTTTGGCTGTCTTCTGTAAGAGTGAGTTTGGGGAATCCAAACGAATCTGTAGGTTCAAAAGCCACGAACATGGGCAGTTTGAACTGTTCCCATGCCAGCACATGTCCTTGTGGAAAAAGAGGGGCATTGCCTTTTAAGACAAAACGCAACAAGACAAAATATTCCACTCCAGGATCGAGTTGAATTTCGGGAAAGGACAGATCCAGGATTTTTGATTGTTGAGGAGGAATGGCCAGTTCGTCGACCTGACCTTCAGCAATAGTTTTGTCATCTCCGTGGATCGACCATTTCAATACAGCAAAATTGAGATCCAGGAAATCATATAGATTATGGATGTCTACAATTCCTCTTTGAAGGTCCAGGGGCTTGGCTTTGATATACTGGTAGACCTTCTTGACTTCCCAGATATGAGGATGGAGTGACCTGTCGGGAAAAACCAGTCCATTGATACAGAAATTCCTGTCACTGGGTGTCTCCGGCGGTCCGAAATCGCCGCCATAGGCCCAGTATTCTTCGTTGTTTTCATTGAGCTGGTAGATTCCCTGATCGACCCAATCCCAAATGAACCCTCCCTGGATTTCTCTATGTATGTTGAAGTAGTCCCAGTAATCCTGGAGGTTGCCCACACTGTTGCCCATGGCATGGGCATATTCACACAAAATGAGCGGCCTGTTGTCCAGGCCGTTTTTTAAAAATTCCTCGAGATGATGAATTTGCCGGTACATGGGACAGACGATATCGGTGTGCGATTTTGTCCCTGCCTGTTCATACTGGACAGGACGTGAGGGATCCCGGGCTTTGATCCACTCATATGTAGCCTCAAAGTTAACTCCGTCTCCGGCCTCATTGCCTAAGGACCAGATAATGATGGACGGGTGATTTTTGTCCCGTTCGACCATACGTTCAGTTCTGTCCAGATGAGCGAATTTCCAGGCTGGATTGTTGCCTAGAGTAGTATTGGGATCGTACCCCATCCCATGGGACTCGATATTCGCTTCATCAATGACGTACAGTCCGTATAAATCGCAGAGTTCGTACCAGCGGGGGACATTGGGATAGTGGCTGCAGCGAACAGCATTGATGTTGAACTGTTTCATCAGCTCAATGTCCTTCCTCATGTACTCTTCACTGACAACGCGTCCAGTGGTTGGTTCGTGTTCATGTCGGTTGACACCCTTGATCGTTAGAGGTGTCCCGTTAACTTTCAGCTGCCCATCTGAAATTTCCACTGATCTGAAACCAGTTTGACATCCCACGGTTTCAATGATTCTGCCTGAAGGATCCAATAGAGATAGAACCAGGGAGTAGAGATAAGGGGTTTCAGCTGTCCATTTGGCCGGATTTTTTATGGTGTGGATGAATTTGAGTGTTGTGCTGTTTTTCCCCCCTAGAACAGCTGTTTGATCAAGAGGTTTTGAAAACATTGAATTTTTATGGGCATCGAGTAAGTCCAGTTGGACGCGGTGCGGTCCTGATTTATTTGGCAAATAGCTTTTTAACTCGACGTTTACTTTCAGAATACCATCTGTGAAATTCTCGTCCAGGTCTCCCAGAACAAAAAAATCTCTGATGTTGACCTGGGGAGTGGAATAGAGGTAGACATCTCGTTCTATACCGCTGACTTTCCAGTAGTCCTGGTCTTCGAGATAGGCCCCGTCGCTCCAGCGGTAGACCTCTACGGCCAGTGTGTTGCTGTTTAGGTTTACAAAATCCGTTATGTTGAATTCGGCCGGTATTTTGCTGCCCTGGCTGTATCCGATTTTTTCGCCGTTAATCCACACATACATGGCGGATTTAACACTGCCAAAATGGAGAAAGATCTGTCGGCCTTCCCAGTTTTCCGGAAGAGTGAAATTCCGGCGATAAGATCCTACGGGATTGTAGTCATGGGGGATATACGGCGGATTGGCAGGGAAAGGGTAATCGACATCTGTGTAGATTGGGACACCAAAACCTTGGAGCTCCCAGTTGCCCGGCACTTGGATATTTGACCAAAGGCTCACATCGAAATCTTCCCTAAAAAAATCCTTGGGACGGTCAGCGGGTTTTCTGACCCAGTTGAATTTCCAGGTTCCGTTGAGGGGCAAAAAATACGGAGATGCGGTCCAGTCATTCTTTAAAACTTGCTCTCTGTCTGCAAATGGGATATATGTGCAGTGAGCGGGTTCCTTATTCATATCTATAACTGCTGGATTTTCCCAGTCCAGAATCCCGGTTTTCTGGTTTTGTGTTTCAACCTGCTTAGAAAAAACAGCGGCTATGAATAAGATCATGATTGTCAAAAGAAAAACGAAAGAGCCATATGTGCTGAAATATTTCATGGAAACCACCTTCTTGTTTATCGAGTCCGGTTTGTGATAACCCGTGGGATCCAGCCACTGAGTCGAGTGATAAATTCGTAATTGATCGTTCCGGCGAGCGAAGCCAACAAGTCGACCGAAATAAACTCTTTTCCCTGTTTGCCGATCAGGACCGCTTCGTCTCCAGGCTTGACATCCGGTATGTCCGTGATATCTACCATAATAAGATTCATACAGACCCGGCCTCTGACCGGAGCACGGCGACCGTGGAGAAGGACAAAAGCTTGGTTGCCCAAACTGCGGGAAAATCCATCCGCATATCCGATGGGCAGCACTGCCAACTGTGTTTCCCGGGTTGTTTGATAAGTGCAGCCATATCCAATGTTTTGTTTGGCGGGGACGCTCTTGACCTGCCCAACTCTGGTTTTCCAACTGAGTATGGGTTGGAGAATATCTTCTCCGTTCTGTGAGTGTTTGATCTTATAGGAAACGAATGTCTCACGTGACGGCCACAAGCCATACATGCTGATGCCTAACCTGACCATATCGAAATGAGTTTCAGAGAAAAGGAGAGCCGCGGCCGAGCAGGCGGTATGTTTTTTGATATTAGGATAGTTCTGCTGAATGCGGGTCACGGTGTCTTTAAATCTTTTTAATTGAGAAAAAGCATAACTGTGGTCTGTGGTGTCTTCGATATTGGCAAAGTGTGTATAAACACCTTCCAAAATGATCCGCGGAGTCTTCTTCAGTTTTTCTAGAAACAATTCCACTTCATCGGGATCTATTCCCTGCCTGTATGTGCCGGTTTCCAATTTCAGGTGGATGCATGCAGATTGTCTCAAATCCACGGCTGCCCTGTTTAAGGCATCAAGTGTGTCTGAATCATAGACCACAAGTCTAAAGCTATTTTTAATGACTTCAGATAGGTGCCCCGGAGGTACGGGCCCCATAATGAGAACATCTTGACTTATTCCCAATTCACGAACGAGTTGTGCTTCTTCAAGTGAGTGAACACAATACAAAAGGATTCCATTTTTTCCGGCCAGTTCGGTTATCTCTTTTATTCCATGGCCGTAGGCGTTGGATTTGATAACCATGGCCAAGTCTGTTTTTTCAGGAATGATTCTCCTGAAAAAATCGAGGTTTGAAACAAAGGCTTCCTCTGATATTTCGATCCATGTGTTTAAATTTTCTGTGTTCATGGGGCCAAAAACAAAATAACAGCCTTCCCAGAGGTTTGCAAGATTTTTATAGAAAGGAATGCATCCCCATTTCTATGATTTCAAGAACGAGTTCTGTAGTCAGTCGATGAGAAACCATGCTGCATTTTCCTCAGGAGTTGCCGGGCCTCTCTTCCCCTCTGACCTTAAGTTGGTCGGATGGACGTCGTATCTCTGTCTCCATCCACATTCGTATGTGATGGAGGCAGAATTCCCGTGAGGGTTCCTGTCCGACTTAAAATAAATTGGAGGTACCATGCCCGCTCGTCCTCCGATACGGATTTCTCAATCATCTTCCCAGAACTTTTACTATACCATAGAATTGGGAATGCTTTCGTTCTAGGAGAAAGGCATATTATAATGCAGGAGACATCCTTCCCCCGTGTTAAACCTTTTTGGGGGACCGAGGGTCTAACAGATGAATAAGAAAGACAAGTGGCAAGTGCAGGAAGACCAGATAATAAAGAACTGTCAAAAAAATGATATCGGTGCATACAAAATGATCTATGATCGCTACCAACAGCCGCTCCTCCATACGGCCCTGCGTTTTATGGGACACGAGCAGGATGCTGAGGATGCGGTTCAGATGACATTTATCAAACTGTACAAGAGTGTTTGCAACTATCATTTCGGGGCGAAATTCAGCACCTATTTATTTAAGATTCTCATCAATACATGTTTTGATCTACTTAAAAAAAGAAGCCGCCTGAAGACAGCGGATGTCGATCTGGACAATGTTTCTTCGTATTCTTCTCCGGATATGAAAATCTATCTGGAGGATGCAATCCTCAAACTTCCCGAACGTATGCGAATGTGTTTTGTTCTGCATGCCGTTGAGGGAATACCTCAGAATGAGATTGCCAGCATGTTGAACCTCAGTGTAGGAGGCGTTAAATCCAACGTTTATCATGCCAAAACGCGCCTGCGTCTATTCCTCTCTGATCGGGCCACAGAGGTTAACTCATGAGCTGCAATCGTTTCGATAAATATGATCAGGGGAAAATTACTGAGGAAACATTTCAGGCACATGCCAAAAAGTGCTTTGTGTGCCAGGAAAAAGCCCGGCTGGATGAAGAGCTGTTATTTTTGTCAAGATCTCTGAAGGAAAGGCGAATAGAGGCGCCGTATCTCTGGACCAGGATTGAACAGGAGTTGAGAGAAACACAGCAGCAGTCGAAGAAAAAGGGATGGAGAGAAATTTCTTGGCTTTCCTGGAAAATAATTCCGGTTTCTGTGGTGCTGCTTATTGCCATCAGCATGGGGCTCTTTTTATGGTTCCGGCCCGGTCTCCATGATTCAACGCTGCTGGCCGATTCCGCCCTCCGGCGGATCGAAAAGAGAGAGTTCAGGTATGAGAGATCTATTGAAAAACTTCAGGCAAGAATCCTCCCTCAGCTTCCGGATTTAGGATTGGAATTGATGCTTCTTTACAGAGATAGAATGGAAACCATCGATGAACAGATTTTAGCATGTAAAGAAGCTCTACAAGAAAACCCTGGAAATGTCCACATTCGCCAATACATGTTGGCTGCTTTTCAAGATAAAAAATCGACACTCAGAGAGATTATGGGAACACCGAGAGAACTGTTCCAAGAAGAAAATTTTTAATAAACTAATTTATTCGAAAAATTTGAGGAGGTCCTATGAACAATCGCAAGAGCCTAATGGCCATCTTATCGCTTTTCTTAATTGTGTTTACCGTTCCCGCCCTTCAGGCGAAAGTTGAGATCGCCGCATATAAACAATCGAAAAACTTCGAAGAGAAAATGGATACTCTGCCTGGGAAGACTTTCTATATGGAAGATACACACGCCGATATCACCATTATCGGATCGGAATCCAAGGAAATCAAGGCCAAGGCCTTCATTGAGGTTTCGGCTTCAAATAAAGATTTTGTCCATGAGTATATCTCCATGACGGGAATGAGCCTCGAGTCCTACCGCGATGGTGTCAGATTGAAATGGAAAACCCCTAGAAATGAATTAAACACCAAGGGAAAGAGCCGTTTTTCTCAGTTTTTCCGCAGGCTGACCAGGGGCCGGTTCAACCTGTCTATACATGAAGAGATCCAGATCTGGTTGCCTTCCGACTATTCCCTTGAACTCGAGAATGCTTACGGGGATGTCTTTGTTGACAATGTATCCGGAAATCACAATGTGAAGAATAGATCTGGAGAGTTCGAGGTTCTGCGGTGCGGAGGCGATCTTAAACTGAGGAACAGTTATGCTAAAGTAAAGGTTGTCGATTTTAAGGGTTTGGTGGATATCCGGAACAGCAGTGGAGCCGTTTTTCTGGAAAATATCGGAGGACGGGCTTCTGTGTCCAACAGCTACAAATCCGTAGAATTTTCTAATATCCAGGGGCCATTGACTGTCGAATCCCAGAGCGGCGATGTCCTGGGACGAGTTGTGAAAGGGGATTGTGAGATCACCACATCCTACAAAGAAGTGGATGTTGCGGACATCGAAGGCCGGCTGGACATCAAAGCCCCCAGCAGTAAAGTCACTGTTGACGGAGTGAAACATAACCTGGTCATAGAAAACAGTTACAAGGCTGTGAAGGTGGACAAGGTGGGTGGGGAGCTGAGAATCCGCAGTCAATCCAGCCCTGTCCATGTCTATGACGTGGGCAAAAGCGCATCTATTCGTACATCATATAAGAAGATCGATGTGAGCAAGGTGGGTGGAATACTGCACATCGAAGGTTCATCCTGCCCTGTCTATGTCAGTGAAATCAAGGGAGATGTGACTATCCAGAGTTCCTATAATGACGTTGTTGTTGAAGATGTGGAAGGTGAACTGGATGTGCATACTGGATCGGGCCAGGTCAGTGTGACTGGAGTGACGGACAATGTTTCCATCCGGAGCACCTATAAGCCTATTCAAGTCAAACAAGTCGGTGGAGACCTCGAAGTGGACGGCAGCTCTTCCCTTGTGACAGTTTCAGATGTGAAACAAAATGTCCGTATTCGAAGCACATATAAACCCATCCTTGTTGATAAGGTTGGCAGTGATCTAGTAGTAGATGGAAAATCCTGCAGTGTCACTGCCCAGGATGTCGGGGGAAATGTCGAGATCACCAATTCCTATAAATACGTTATCGTTAGGGGGAGTTCAGGATCGATCGTTGTGAATGGAAGCAACAGCCCGATCGAAGTAGCAAGCATCCGCAATCTACCGGACGATGCCAGGATCGATCTCTCGACGTCATACAAAACGATTCAACTGACACTTCCCAGAGATGTCGATGCAACGATTGCCGTAACCGCGGGACATAGCAAAATAAGCTCAGATATTCCTGTCCTCCTCATTGACAAAAATGAGGACATGACTCAGCTCACTGCAGGAGAAGGCAAAACCCTCGTGCGCCTGAAGACAACCGGACAGATTGTTCTAAAAAAACAGTAATATTTAGGGCACTATCCCCTTCCTTGACTTGACTTTTTATCAGAGAGCGTAATAATTCCTTTCTCGTATGCAACTGTTGGAAGGATTTTCTTCATTTTTGTCATGTAGGGAGATTTTGTGAAAAAAATAGTGTTCATGCTGTCCCTTATTTATGTTGTTGCACTCCCTATATCCGCCGGCAGCACTATCCAATCTGAAGACAAAAAATTGTCTCTTGGAGAGTGGATAAAAAAAGGGGAGTTTATAATATTCGGGGGATTGGCCAGTGCCGAAATTTCACATTCCTATGTTCCTGAAATTCCCGAAGCGAATCCGGATAGATTCATGAAATCCAGAACGGGATTTGTGGGGGGAATCGGCTATGAAATTGGATCCAAGCTAGCGCTGGAAATCGATCTCCTCTATTTCCAAAAAGGTGTGATGTTTGAGGGAGCTGTAAGCCCAGCCACAGCCGGCTTTAGTGCGAATTTTAAGGCTTCAGCGAGGATAGATGAACTGAGCGTCCCCATTCTGGTAAAATTCAGGCTTCTTCCAAATCCAACCCCTTATGTTGTCGGTGGAGCGGAGATTGCCTATATTGTTTCAAGCAAGGCCACTTACGATTTCAATAACATGACTGAAGGCGAATCTTCGTCCGGGACAGAAGAGTATAAGGATGGTGTCAATCGAATGGACTATGGCCTTGTTTTTGGGGGCGGTATCGAATTTAGAGCAGGTCCGCTTTTTGTTTTCATCGAGGGGAGATATCATGTGGGTCTTGCGGATATTGCCGGAACAGATCCGGACATTCCCGAAGTCAAAAAAGAAGATTGGATAAAAACGAATGCTATAGCGGTGATTCTAGGATTAAAAATTTAAGTTTTTATTGCGATGAGCCTAGAATGAAAAAAATACCTGCCGAGAAAAAAAATCCATGAGAGATGGACATATCAACCGAAAGTCCAAATTCTTTGGTCAATTTGTACTGTATCATCATCCCCAATGAGGGGGAAATAATCCAAGTGGGGATCCGGTCACTCCATTCCCTTAATTCATCGATGTTTTGGGCATCCTCTCCCTGGAATTCAAGATCGCCAAAAGGAGACCTGACCAAAACAGTTCCATCGATGACATAGTCTCCACGATAATTAAAAACAGCCAAACCGCCAAAAAAAGAAAGCCTTAAATGCTTGCCGGATAGAGCTGACCAACGTGCCAAGGGAGAGATAATCATGGAACTGAGATTGATTTCTCCCTCAGCTTGAGCCTCTAATTCAATAAGAGGAAAACCAAGAAAACTGATGGATTGGACTGAATCTAAGGAGTAAGGAAGTTGAAAACTGTAGGTTTGTCCCCTGAGACCCAATGAAAAGTTGCCTTGGCCGATTTTATACCAGAATGAGATATCCAGAGATTTTCCTGAGGATGTCAAATCAATATCCGATTGAAAGGCCGAAAGTCCAGCCCCGGGAAAAAGTGTATTCACGATGTAGAAGAGCTCATCTCCGATGATGCGCTCGCTTTCTTTTTCGACAGAGGTGATGAATGGAGACAGGCTCCATCCTCCATATGAGATCTGAATTTCGATTTTTTCTGCCTGCAGGGTCAGCGTGAAAAGAAGGACCGTCAGTACAATCGGAAATATTTTTTTGTTCATTTTGCTAATCTACCATAATGAGTTTCAAAATGAAATTCTTGCCCTAGTGTCCATTTAAGTTCGTAATAAAAATATTTAGTTCCTATCTGTTGTTGGATTTATCCGGCGGCATACATGTCCATCTGAGGACCATGGTGGTGCGGTGGCTAGAAAGACGGGTCTTCGACGAAGATGGAGCTGGGTGCGCCGGAAGAGTTCAGTCAATTGAGTTTCAGAACAAAATGTATTATAAAAGATTTTACTGAATCTAGTCCCTTCAATGAAAATAACCGAGTTTTCTATAAAGAGAAAGGTCACGACCTCCATGCTGGCCTTGATCATTGTAGTACTCGGCTCTATTTCATTTACTAGGCTTGGACTGGATTTCTTTCCTGACGTTGAATTTCCTACGGTTTCTGTTATCACTGTCTATGGGGGAGCCTCCCCGGAAGATATTGAAAATACAATCACTCGACCATTGGAGCAGATCATCAATTCGGTCAGCAGAGTCAAAAAAGTCAATTCCATTACTTCTGAGGGATTGTCCATTATTATGGTGGAATTTGAATGGGGAACGAATCTTGATTTTGCGGCTCAGGACGTCAGGGATCAGATTGGTTTTTTCAAGAGCACTCTTCCTGAAGCCGCCACCGACTCGTTAGTGGTGAAATTCAATCTTGTGCAGTTCCCCATCATGATTGGGGGCATCACCAGTGACCTGCCAATCGTTGAATTGAAGAAAATCGTTGAGGAAAAAATCGCTCCGAAACTGCAGAGAGTAGATGGTGTGGCGTCCTTTCGAGTGTACTCGACCGAAGTCAGAGAAATTGTCGTGGATATCGATAAAGCCGCGCTCGAGGCCAGAAATATCTCCCAAGATCAGATTCTTTATGCCCTCAAAATGGGAAATCTGAATCTTCCTGCAGGTCATATTGTCAAAAATATTACCGAGTCGGTGGTCAGAACGGTTGGCGAGTTTGAAAGCCTGGACGATATCCGAAACACAGTAGTTGGCTTCACCTTGACCGGGAAGCCGATCTACATCAGGGATGTTGCGGATGTCAAAGATACGCTTAAAGAGAACCGGTTTCTCACCAGAATTCAAGGTGGTGACGGCCTCATCTTTTCGATTAATAAGCGGTCAGGAGCCAATACGGTGTCCACATCTGAAGGTGTGAACAAAGAGTTGGAGAATATTCTAGCGAACCTTTCTCAGGATATAAGTTTCTATCCTAGAATGGATCAATCAGAAATCATTCAGAGTTCGCTCCGTCGAACGAGGAATAATTTTTTGGTCGGGGGCTTTCTGGCTGTTCTTCTGATCCTTCTCTTTCTGCGCAGCTGGCGGCCGACGATTATAATTGTTCTTGCCATCCCACTTTCTGTCCTCACGACGTTTATTGTCCTCTATGCCACAAAATACACGATCAATATTATGACTTTAGGAGGTTTAGCCCTGGGCATAGGAATGCTTGTGGATAATGCTGTTGTTGTGATTGAAAATGTTTTCCGTCACCTCGAAGAAGGGAGTGATGAGTCTGAATCGGCAAAAAAAGGTTCATCAGAAATAAGCATGGCCATAACGGCATCTACCTTGACAACAATTGCCGTTTTTTTCCCCATGATGTTTGCATCAGGTATCACAGGAAAAATGGCCGGAGCTTTGGCTGTGTCTATTTCCATTTCCTTATTGGCGTCGCTCTTTGTGGCCTTCACGCTTGTTCCCATGGCGACTGCCCTTTTCTTTAAAAAGCACGTCACTTTTGTCAGAGTGAACGAGGAGAAGAGAAGATCAAAACAGTTCCAAAAGGCGAAAGTTTTTTATTTGACTGTCCTGCAGTACGCCCTCAAGCGGAGAATAGCCATTCTTGGTGGAGTCCTTGGTCTGGTTTTGCTCTCTTTGTTTATGGTCCCTTTCATAGGGACGGAATTTATTCCAGTTATGGACTATGATTGGCTCATCCTCTCGGTTAAAATGCCGGTCGGGACTACAATTGATGAGACAAACCGCATTGTGATTTTTGTGGAAAAAATTGTCTTATCCGAACCAGGAGTGGAAGCTGTGTCGGCTCAGATGGGAACACAAGCCGATGTGAATCCTCAGGATCTGGCCAGTTCATTTTCTACTACAGATGCCAATGAGGGACTTCTGTGGATCAAGCTCGTGAATCAGGATCAAAGAAGGGTCTCCAATGTGGATATTTTAGAAAACATCAGGCAAAAGCTTCCCGAATTCGAGAACATCAAAGTTGAAGCTTTGGATGTCACCCAGGCTATGACATTTGGGGCTCAAGCACCCATCGATATCAAAGTTTCCGGAAAAGATCTTTTCACAATTAAGGAAATTGCAGATCGGATTGTACAGAAAATTCAAGATGTAGACGGCTTGAGAGATGTCTATCACACCATGGAGAAAGGCAAACCAGAATACCACATCAAACTCAACCGCCTGAGGGTCTTCAGGATGGGATTGATGGCCAGCCAGATTTCCAGTTCACTTCAAACCACATCAATGGGAACTATCGTCACGCGGTTCAGAGATGGTAATGATGAAGTGGATGTTCGTGTCCGGTTTAAAAAGAAGTTCAGAGACAGCCTTGAAGATATTCAGAAAATTCCAATTGTTGTTCCCTTTAAACCTCCGGTCCACCTCGACCAGGTTGCCTCTATCTCTCAAGGAGAAGGCCCTATCCAAATCACCCGGGAGAACCAGGCACGAAAAGTCTCCATTCTAGCAAATATTGCGGATAGAGATTTAGGCAGCATCATTCAAGATATCAACGAGAGATTGTCGAGTGTTGAAGACAATCTTCCGGCTGGATACCGAGTAGAGTACGGCGGCCAATACAAAGAAATGCAAGAGACTTTTGTCATCATGTCCGGGGCTTTTGTTTTGGCCACGCTGCTTGTCTATATGATCTTGGCTGCTCTATTCGAATCTTTTCTCTATCCCTTTATCATCATGTTCACCATTCCTCTTGCATTTATCGGTGTCGTTCTGGCCCTGCTCATTTCAGGAAAATCCATCAATCTTCCCGTGCTCATCGGTTTTGTCATCCTTGGAGGAATAGCGGTGAACAACGGTATTGTAATGGTGGATTATATCAACCAGTTGAAAAAAAGAGGGATGGAAAAAAAAGATGCCATTCTCCAAGCTTGCGTCGTCAGGCTGAGGCCTGTATTGATCACAGCCTTAACGACTATTTTTGGGATGCTGCCCATGGCATTGAGCACTACAGCAGGATCAGAGCTGAGAGCCCCTATGGCGATTACAGTGGTGGGTGGATTAACAGTCGCAACGTTTCTCACTTTGTTTATCATCCCTATTGTCTACAGTCTAATTGACCGGGTCAAATTCAAGTAGCCTGAATTATTCATAAAAACGGTTGACACGTTCATTTCTCTTCAATGATATTAAGCTGAAATCATGCTATAATCTAAATATGCTTTGTCTAAGTCTTCTCCCTCCCAATTAAATACAGTGAACCAGGTCGCCCACAATAAAGTCGTTTTAGCAAAGAACAGTGGCTTTTGTTTTGGTGTAAAAAGAGCGATAGACTTGGCTTTGAAAACAAAAGAAAAAGTCTATACATTGGGGCCGCTCATTCATAATCCTCAAGTCATCGCTCAACTCGAGCAGGAGGGGATTGTGGCGATCGACTCGATCGACGACATCGAAAAAGGAAAAATAATCATCCGGGCGCACGGTATTCCCGGATCAGTCATCAAGAGGGCTGAAGAAAAAGAACTGTTGGTTATAGATGCGACCTGCCCTTTTGTGCAGAATGTGCAGCAAATTGCAGAATCTTTAAGTACAGACGGATATCAGGTTGTTATTATCGGTGAGGCGAATCATCCAGAGGTTATCGGGATTGCAGATCGCGTGAAAAATCCCATAATAATCGAAGATGTTTCAGAGGTTTCTGAGATAGGCCAGTTCGAGAAAATTGGAGTTGTGGCTCAGACCACTCAATCTGTGGAGAACTATAAAAAAGCGATTCATGAACTCAAGAAGCATTCGAAAAAATTAAAGGTTTTTAATACCATATGCAACGCCACAAAAAAAAATCAAGATGCAGCAAAGAACCTCGCAAAAAATGTCGATTTGATGATTGTAGTCGGCGGGTACAATAGTGGAAATACAAGACGATTGGCAAAATTGTGTTCGGATATCGTTGAAACCAAACATATAGAAATTGCAGATGAACTCAAAAGGAAGTGGTTTGAAAAAATTGAGATCATTGGAGTCACCGGAGGGGCTTCGACTCCCGATTGGATTATACATGAGGTCATCAAGAGAATCGAAAATGAATTTTGACAAGACCCTTCAAAAGTACAAGGAGATAATCGATTCCGGACTTCTGACTTTTTTTGAAGGATTATTAAACGAATCAAAAGATTTCATTCAGTCCAGCTATTATTCCCTGAGAGATTTTGTGTTTAAGGGAGGAAAAAGGCTGAGACCGGTCATGACTATCATGGCCTTTAAATCACTGTGTGATTTGGATGAAGAAAAAATCTACCTGCCTGCCGTAGGCCTTGAATTGTTCCATAACTCTTCGTTGATTCATGATGACATCATGGACGAGGATGGCGAAAGAAGAGGGATGCTCAGCATGCATAAAAACTTCGAAAATCTATACCTCGATGATTATGCAGAAAAAAAGTATGAGGGTGGAATATTTCGCAAAACTTCCGAGAGATTTGGCGTGTCCATCGCCATTCTGCAAGGAGATATTCTGTATGCCTTGACAGAAAGCTGTTTTACAAACTCCTTGTTTGAAAAGGAACAGATCAGCAGGGCTCTTGATGTCATCGGCCGGACGTACCGGGTGATCAGTGAGGGCCAAATGTTAGATATCCTTTCTGAGCAGAAAAGAGATTTCACCGAGAATGACTATTTGGAGGTGATCGAAAAGAAGACGGCTCATCTTTTCATGGCGGCCATACAGGTTGGAGCCATATTTGGCTGTGCTTCGGCACAGCAGTATGATGTTTTTTCTAAATATGCTATTAATATTGGTCTGGCATTTCAACTGCAGGACGATCTCATTGATATCAGCCCTGGATTAAAGGGGCATGCCCTTGGTTCTGATATCAAGAGAGGCAAATTCACGCTGCTCATGATAAAAGCTTTTGAAAAAACAAATCCAAGACAAAAAAACGTTCTTCTGTCCGCACTGGGAAATGAAAACGCATCTCAAGAAACGGTTCAGGCGGCGATTGAAGTTCTCCATAACACCGGAGCTGTGGATTATGTTAAAGAAAAAGCCAATCAAAAATTAAAAGACGGGCAGTCCTATTTAAATAACATCGGAATATCGGAAGAAGGCCGCCAATTCTTCGATGGACTTGTCAATTTTTTGGCCGGGAGAGATATTTGATGTCATTGGTTTGATGAAGTTCTTTCGGCATTTCTGCCGCTTGTTCTCCAAAATACCATTAGCCATTCCAGCATATCGCCAAAATTTTTCAAAGTTGCTCCAAGAACTTTGCTGGGCTCGACGATACAGTGCATATAGCAGGCTTTGCAATCTTTGATTTTTTCTCTCTCCTCCCTGATTTCCTTGGATAGCCAGAGATCCTTGAGATTATGTTCATGGAGGATATCGAAAAATTTTGTTTGCGGGTGGTCCCAACATGGAATGGCAACTCCACCGTCCTTGTTCACACAACAAAACAAGTAGGGATAACACTTGAAATCAAATTCTTCAGCAAGGAAGGCCTCAAGATATGACTTTGAGGTTATGAGAGGATAGCTCTTCTTCATCTCTATAAGCTTGACAACGATATCTTTGACCTGTTTGTCAAACTTCCAAAAATCCATTTCATCAGGTCTGTAAGCGCTGTTGCTTTCCACCGTTGTATTCCAATACTCATGAAAAGTAGCGAATTCAAGCATGATGCCATCGACGCCCAATGAATCGCAAAACATCACCACCTCTTCAATCTCATCAAGATTAGCGGCACAGATAGTTGTGTTGGTGACGATGGAGCACCGGTTTTTTTTCCCGTTTTCGACTGCTGCCTTTATTCCATCTATAACTTTATGGAATGCATCCACATTTCTTAACCTTTTGTATGTTTCTTGATCTTTGGTGTCTAGTGAGACCACAATGACATCCAGAGCTTCTGTATATTCTTCAGCCCGGTCTTCTAAAAGTAATCCATTTGTGGTCAATTGGGAAAAGATCCCGTTTTGCCGCGCATAATGACCAATTTCACACACGTCGCTTCTTAAAGTCGGCTCTCCACCTAGAAAAGAGAAGCCCAGGATATCAAGTTCGACGAACTGGTCAATAATATGCTTTATTTCTTCAGTTGACATCTCGCCTTCTATAAACTCCTTCCTTTGTGAGCCTATGGGGCAGAAAATACATTTGGAATTGCATCTGCGAGTTGTCTCAATGGCTCCGAAGAAGGGATATTTTCTGTTCGTGACTTTATTTCTTAGTAAACTTTTTAGAAATTTTCTCGTTCTCGAACTAAAGATCCTTTCTACTATCTCTTTTTTATCCTTAATCATAATGAGCCCACTAGAAATGCCAGCAGTACAATAATCGCGGCGGTTTTTATCACTTTTTGTGAGATTTTGGGTTTAAGAAAAAATGAAAGAATAAGACTGGTTGATGCACATATAGCCAGGCCGAGATAGAAATTGTTCATTGTGCTGGAAATGTACGGCACAAAAATCAAAAAAACGGCCGGAAGAATAAAAAAAGATGAAATCGTTCTTGCACGTTTAATCCCCAGTTTTATGGGGAGTGTTGACGCCCCCGACTGCATATCCCCATGGATGTCTTCGATATCTTTTAATATTTCCCGTGCAGTCATGACAAAGAATGCGCTCGACGCCAAAACAATGATGTTGATGTTTATAATGTCGAGAATCGTACCTGAGTAAATGAATACGGAGGCCGTCATTAAGGCAACCAAGAAATTGGCCGCAAAAGACATTGATTTTGAATTCTGTGCATAGACAATCAAAAGACATGTGTTTACAAAAACTATCGACAAGGCGAAGATGTTTAAAAACAAACTCAGGGAAAGGCCGGCAAAAAAAAGACAAATTGAAAAAATCAGGGCGCTCTGCCTTGAG
>CAZLLG010000005.1:0-27674 GCA_964560275.1 uncultured Eubacteriales bacterium
GATTTTTGAGATGGTTCTTGTTTTGCGAGAGACAAAGGAGAACGCTATTTTTTTAGATCGATACGAAAAATTAAAAGCCGTGGCGATTGGAGGAGAAAGACGCCAGGATTCTGTTTTTTCAGGTTTCCAGAAGATAAGCCCGGCACAAGGGGATATAGTCCTGATCCATGATGCAGCGAGACCGATGGTCAAAGCGGACTTGATTGACACAGTCATTAAGAAGACCCAAGCGAAAGGCGTCGCCATTCCCGCTTTGCCTGTCAGTGATACTGTAAAAAAGATAAAAGGCGATCGGGTTTCCAGGACTATCGATCGTCAGGGATTATATTGCATACAGACTCCTCAAGGATTTGCCTGTGAGATTCTCAGTAGAGCCTTTAAAAGGAATTTAGAAGAGCAATCGATGTATACCGACGAAGCGGCGCTTGTAGAAAAGCTGGGGCAAGATGTGTTTGTTGTACCAGGAGATCCTAGCAATTTGAAAATCACTGTTCCTGAGGACTTGAAGATAGTGGAGGCGCTGTGCTGAAGATTAGGGCAGGCCTCGGTTATGATATCCATCCCATGAAAGAAGGCCGCACTCTCTATTTGGGCGGTGTGGATATTCCATATTCTAAAGGCCTTCTCGGACATTCGGATGGAGATTGTCTGATCCATGCCATTGCCGATGCCCTGCTTGGGGCTCTGGGTGAGAAAGATATCGGCCTGCTCTTTCCGGATACAGATCCGGCATACAAAGACATCCGGAGTACACGGCTTCTAGAGGCCGTTATTGAAAGGATTGTTGAGAAAAGGATGGTTATCTGTAATATCGATACCGTTATAATCTGCCAGGAGCCGCGCCTTGCCGAACATGTGATGCGGATGAAAGAGATACTATGTCCGATCCTTCAAATCCGGCCGGAATCAATAGGGATCAAACCGCGTACAAATGAAGGATTTGGTGCCATAGGACAAGGGGACGCGATTGCGGCCATGGCGACTGTTCTCCTTCAGTCAGAGGACTAAAAGTAAAAAAGCTATATTTTATAAATCGATGGAGATTTTTTAAGGCCGTTTGCAGTGTCTGATTTGGCCAGGAAGTTTGATATCTGTTCATATCCAGCTTCTTTCCCGACAACAAGGACGTCCACAATAGGGGAAGCGATCAGGCTGAATCCAACAAAGCTGATCAGGGCAGCGGCGAGTAAAATTACGAATTTTGTTTTGAGTTTCATTGTCTGACTCCGTTTCAAATTTTTGTTCATTCTTTTGACACTTAGATATACGTAATTCAATTACAAAAGGTTGCCTGATAACTACAGAAACATTACAGTTTAATTAGGATTAAACGTGTTGCTTCTTGTTTATTTTAGAGTCAAACCCGTGATTCTTAACGGGGAAAAGAGAGGCGGTATCCGGCACGGTGTCTCTTTCCCTACGCGAAGACCCGTCTTTCTAGCCACCGCACCACCATGTGCTCCGGGAATGATACCTCCGTGCCATCCCCCCCTCTTGTCCGCACAGGAAACACCCCGTATTGATGTCCATCCGCTTCTACGGCAGGTGCTAAGCAAGGATCTGCATATGGTAAGGTATTTATAGTTTAGGATTTTCTAAAAATCATGTAAAATGTCAGCAATATGGATAAGGTCAGAGTTCGTTTCGCCCCCAGTCCTACAGGATTTCTTCATGTAGGCAATGCCCGGACGGCACTCTTCAATTGGCTGTTTGCCCGCCAGAAGAACGGAACTTTTGTTTTAAGAGTTGAGGATACCGATGTGGAGAGGTCCAAAGTTGAGTTTGAATCCAAGTTGATCGAAGATCTGAAATGGTTGGGCTTGGATTGGGACGAAGGCCCTGAGACAGGCGGACATTTTGGCCCCTACCGCCAATCTCTGCGGCTGGACATCTATGCTTCATATACTCAAATGCTTTTAGAAAAGAGAAAAGCCTTTTATTGTTTTTGTGCTCCCGAGGAGCTGGAAAGAAACAGGAAAGAGGCGATTGCCTCAGGGAAAATGCCGATCTATAATGGAAAATGTCGGACGGTTCCATATGATGAGGCTTTAGCCAGACGGAACAAAGGAGAGGAGTCGGTTGTTCGGCTTAGGACTCCAGACAAGGGAACGATATCCTATAAAGATCTTGTCCGCGGCCTTCTTTCTTTTGACCTCAAGCTTATTGGTGATCCGATTTTGGTGCGGTCCAATGGCCGCCCCTCCTACAATTATGCCGTCGTTATCGACGATGCCCTGATGCAGATCACGCATATCATAAGAGGCGAAGATCACATTTCCAATACTCCGCGACAGCTCCTCACTTATGAAGCCCTGTCTTTCCCCCGTCCCCAGTTTGCCCACTTGTCTATGGTCATGGGCCAAGATAACACACGATTGAGCAAACGCCACGGAGCAACGGCTGTGGATCAATTTGATAAAGAGGGCATTCTTCCTGAAGCCCTTTTCAATTACTTGGCTCTGCTGGGATGGTCTCATCCAGAAGAGAAAGAGATTTTAACAAAACCAGAATTGACAGAAACATTCAATCTGAATCATGTCAGCCGATCTGCGGCCATTTTTGACTACGATAAACTTCACTGGCTGAACCGGAAGCACATGAAGGTTCTTTCTACTCGAGAAAAAGCGGAGAAGGCCTTTCCTCACTTGAAAGCTGCAGGTTTTATGCCGACAGAGATGTCGGAGGAATTTTGGACTTGGCTTGGGGACGCTGTTGAGGATTTGATTGAAGGGGCCGATCGGTTTTCCGATCTTCCTGAAAAATTTTCTCTGTTTTTTAATTTTAACCTCAAGAGGATGGATAGTGCGGCCAAAGAGATTTTAAAATCTGAGTGTGGCCGAAAAGTCGTCACACTTTTAGGAACAAAAATTGTCCAAACAGAAGAATTCAATCACGATATTTTTTCTTCATTTGCTCAGGAAATCAAGAATGAGACGGGCTGCAAAGGAAAAGACCTTTTTCATCCCCTTCGGATTGCTCTTACCGCCCGCATTTCAGGATTGAAGCTGGACCGGTTTATTCCCCTGGTCGAAGCAGGGGCACAATTGCCGTTTCCAAAACCGATAAAAAACTGTACACAACGGGTGTTAGATATCCTTGATTTTATGGTATAGATGGGAAAAATCAGCCGTATCAATCCGCTTATCGAAACTTTGAAAACTCCCTCATGCCGCATACAACGGATTCTTTTTCAAGAAGATTCAGTAAAGAAAAGAATCGAGGACATTCTTATTCACGCCAAATCCCGAGGGATTCCCTATTCCTTCGTCTCAAGGCTGAAGTTGGATAGATTGGATCCCCATCATCAGGGAGTTGTCGCCTATGTTGACGAAAAGAAAATGTCTTCATTCGAAGAGATTGTGACCTCTGCCCAGGTTCCTTTTTTTGTTTTGGTTGATGGAGTTGAAGATCCTCATAATCTGGGTGCGATTATCAGAACTGCTGAGGGAGCAGGAGTGAATGGGATTTTTATCCCTCAGAGACGGGCGGTGGGGCTTACAGAGGCCGTTTCTCTTGTGTCGGCAGGGGCTGTTGAACACATCAGGATATCGCAGGTAAAAAACATGGCCCGCACTATGGACGAGTTGAGAAAAAAAGACATTTGGTTGGTGGGTGCCGAAGGAGACAGCCCGCGAAATTGGTTTGAATTTGATTACACGCTGCCGGTCGCCCTTGTTTTTGGTTCGGAAGGAAAAGGGCTTCGTCCCCTCATCAGAAAAAAGTGTGATGACATTCTCTCTCTCCCGCTTTACGGTCGTGTGCCCTCTCTCAATGTGGCGGCAGCGGCATCTGTGTTTCTCTATGAGGTCGTTCGGCAAAGAAGGGCAAAAAATATTGAATAAATCTTCAAAACAAACCGTAGTAGTTCTAGATGAGAGAAAAAAATGCTGCATGAAACCACTGTGCAAGACTCCCGGATTATCCCGAATGTCAGGTGGGCTCAAGTGAATCAGCAACCTAGTTCAGAAAATGAAATACTTATCTTGGTCAAAAAAGGAGATGCCCAAGCCTACCAGTTCATCGTTAAAAAATACATGCAGACAGCCTATTACATTGCTCTGGGATTTGTTCATAATCATCAGGATGCCCTTGACCTATCCCAGGACACATTTATTAAAGCTTTCCGTAAAATTAAAAGCTTTGATACCGACCGCCCATTTTTTCCTTGGTTTTACCGGATATTAAAGAATCTCTGTATGGATCACTTCAAACGCGTTCGTCATCGCAATGAAATTCCATTAGAGGAAAGTACCTTCCTTACTCAAGATAAAGAGGATAAAGAGATGAAACAGGCCTTATGGCAGGGGATTGAAAAACTTACTTTTGAACAAAAAGAAATCATCATCCTCCGCTATTTCCGGGAGTATTCCTATCAGGAGATTGCCGAAATCACCGGCAAGCCTATTGGGACTGTGATGTCCTCTCTTCACTACGCAAAAAAAAGGCTTAAAGAGGTCGCGGGAAAATATTTAGGTTTAGAGAAGGATTAAGCCCATGGATCATCAACATCTAAAAGAGCTCATATCTTCGTATCATGATGGAGGCCTATCCTCTGAACAGAAGCGATTGGTGGAGGCTCACATCCAGACATGTGCGGAATGCCGGAAAGAATGGGAGGCCATGAAAAAGCTTGAGGGGGCCATGAAAAAAATGGAATTGAAGAAACCAAATCCCGAAGTGTGGAAAGTGTACGGGACTTCCGTTTACAACCGCCTTGAACGGAGAATAGGGTGGATTTTGTTTTCCCTTGGTGCTATGATTCTTCTTTTCTTTGGCGGATACAAAATGGTCGAGAGCATCATCCAAGATGCGACCGCGCCAGTCCTTCTAAAGGTAGGAATACTGGCCATTTTAGGAGGATTTGTCGTGCTGCTTGTCTCGGTCTTGAGGGAACGGCTCTTTGTCCGTCGAAGAGAACGGTACAAGGAGGTTGAGAAATGATTATCGTGACTACAAATTTCGTTCCTGGAAAATCGATTATGAAAAGCCTTGGGCTCGTTCGTGGAAATACCATCCGGGCCCGTCATGTCGGCCGAGATATTATGGCCTTTTTCAGAAATGTTGTAGGTGGTGAAATTAGGGATTATACAAAGATGATGGCGGAATCCCGTGAGCAGGCGCTGGACCGTATGGTAGAAGAAGCCGAAAGCCTTGGAGCCAATGCCATCATAAACATGCGTATCACGACTTCGATGATTATGCAGAGTGCTTCCGAGATTTTAGCCTACGGTACAGCCGTTATCGTAGAGTGATTCGATTTGAGAAGATGCCTAGGGCTCTTCACTTTTCCCTCCTGATTGTTCTTGTTCTGTTTTTCTGGATTTCTTCTTTTCCTTTATCGGATCAGCGAGGGCGAACGGTTGAAAGAGGGGATTTATCTGTTTATTTCATGGGAGAAAAAGTTGGTCATGAGGAGTATGTCTGGGAGGAGAACGAACGGGGTTATCGTCTCTCTGTGAAAGGCCGTATGACCAAACCCGTCGCCATTGAAGTGGAGAGCTTGAGAATTGAGATGGACAGGAGCTTTATTCCTCTTCGATATTTTTTTAAGGGCTCCATGGGAGGAGTCAAACAGGAAACCTCAAGTGTTTTTTCCGAGGGAACTGTCGTGAATACAATTCTCGTGAACAGACAGAAACAGAGCCTCCAGAACAAAATTAAACGGGATGCCTTCCTCCTCCCTAATCCCTTATATTCGCCATATCTTGTGATCGTAAAAAAATATGGGTGCACATTGAAAGAGAAAAAAAGCTTGTCCGCCTACCTCATTCCTCAGCTCGAAACGTCTTTCACACTCGAGCCCAGTGAGGAAGATCCCTGTCTTCTTCTCATGCAGATCAAAGGCACACAGATTGAACTAAGAACTAATGAATTCGGACAATTAGAAATCCTCCAGATTCCTGCCCAAAACCTCAGAGTGACAAGCATCATCTCATCGTCCAATTGATATCCACTCACCCTCCGAGTCCTTAGAATTCCTTGCCATTATCACCCCCGAAGACGATTGTTCTGCGTCCCACTCCCACTTAAAATGAACGGGATCAAAGGTTCTTTAACCATGAAACGATGGATTAATTATTTATTCTTTGTTTTTTTTATTTTTTTCTCCGGATGGAGTGAGCTCTATGCCGAAATTGGTGTTATTGGAAAGCTGACACATACACAAAATGCGCAACCAGGAGAAACCTACAAAACAAGAATTTTCATAAAAAATTTCGGGGAACAGGAAAATGAGATAAAAGTCTTTCAAAGAGACCTTTCCTTTAATGCTGACGGAAACCAATTTTTTCTAAAGAAAGGGATTCAAAAAAGATCGAATGCATCCTGGATAACATATTCCCCTCAGCAAGTAAATATCCTTCCTGCGGAGACGACTGAGGTTATCTGTTCTATCCATGTGCCCGATGACCCAACCCTGGTCGGGACATTTTGGAGCCTCATTCTCATTGAATCCTCTTTATCAAAGCTATATGCAATTCAAATCATCACGCACATCGGTTTGACCGGTAAAGTTCAAGTCGAGTTTGTGAAGACGACTCTCATAAGAGAAGAGGAGAAGGCTTTCCTTCATGTGGATGTGAAAAATACCGGGGAAAGAATGCTCCGGCCACTCCTATTTATTGAATTGTACAGTAACGACGGTGAGTTTGTGGACAAAATCGAGGGGGGAACATGGCGGATCTATCCTGAATTCTCTGTCCGATACCATGTTGAGGTGACTCATATCCCTGCTGGGGAGTACAAAGCGATGATTTTGGTGGACAATCTTGATGAGCATGTCTTTGGCACAGAATTTCTCCTCGACCTCACGTCCACTTTGTTTTAAACTCCCGTCATTCTGGGCTCATCTTGCTTCACTGGATTTTTTCCTATAAAATATGCTGGAATAATTGACACAGTTTCTCATTGTGACAATGGCAGAACAAAAGGATTATTACCAGCTGGAAAAGAATATCTTGCTCCTCAAGCAGGAGATTGATGAGGTGCGCACCAGCGAACCCCCTGACCAACAAGAAAAGATAGCTCATCTCCGAGAAAAAATTGCTTTGGAATGGGAAGGCCTCAAACCAAGCCTCACCCCCCTCAATATCGTACAGATTGCCCGTCATCCTCAGCGGCCCTACACTTTGGATTATTTGGACTATCTCACAGATGATTTTTTAGAATTTCACGGTGACCGCCGGGCCGGGGATGATCCCGCCATTGTAGCGGGAATGGGATTCTATCGAGGACGGACAGTGGCATTTATCGGACATCAGAAGGGACGGACAACACGAGATCGTATCAAAAGAAATTTTGGCCAACCCAATCCAGAAGGATATCGCAAGGCACTGAGGATCATGAAGCTGGCTGAAAAATTTGGATTTCCTGTCGTTACATTGATCGATACGCCCGGTGCTTACCCAGGAATCCAAGCTGAAGAACGGGGCCAGGCTGAAGCGATTGCCTACAACTTAAAGGAAATCACAAAACTCCGGGTTCCCGTGGTCAATATCGTTATTGGAGAAGGGGGAAGTGGAGGAGCGCTGGCTGTTGGAGTTGGGGATGTCATCCTGATCCTAGAAAACTCCTTTTATTCAGTGATATCTCCTGAAGGCTGTGCGGCTATTCTTTGGAAGGACCAGGGAGCTATTGCTGAGGCTGCTGAAAATTTAAAGTTTCTTTCCCTCAATTTGTTGGAATTTGGAATTGTGGACAAGATCATTCCTGAACCGCCAGGCGGTGCCCATCTCGATCACGAGGTTATATTCAAAAATGTCGATAAACAGTTGAATCAGACACTTAAGCGACTCGAACAAAAAACACCTGAAAAAAGAATCGAAGAACGGTATTCGAAGTTTAGAAAGATTGGGATTTTTCAGGAAAAATGACCCATAAATCCAAGCCCAAACCCATTCCGGCAATCAAGGGCACTAAAGATATCCTTCCCGATGAAGTCAGAAAGTGGCAGAGGGTTGAAGTTACAGCAAAAAAAATCTTTGAATCCTATGGTTATCGTGAAATCCGCACTCCGATTTTTGAAGCGACAGAACTGTTTGAGAAAGGGACGGGGGAGACTTCTGATATTGTCATCAAGGAAATGTACACATTTAAAGACAAGGGGGGACGTTTGCTGACACTAAGGCCTGAATACACCCCTTCGGTTGTTAGGGCTATCATAGAAAACCGATTAAATCTCAAGCCGCAGCCAATGAGGTTTTATTTTATAGGGCCCATGTTCCGATATGATAAACCCCAAAAAGGCCGCTTCCGTCAGTTTCATCAGATCGATATTGAAGTGTTTGGTGAAGAAGATCCCGCCATCGATGCAGAAATTGTTCAGATGGCAGATTTTTTCCTTAAGAATCTGAAAGTCAAGGACACAGAGATTATCGTCAACTCTGTCGGCTGCAAAGAGTGCCGGCCTTCTTATCTTAAAAAGCTGCGAACCGCGGCCGAAAAAGAAAAAAAGCACCTCTGCGAGAACTGCCAGAGGAAGATTTCAACAAATCCGCTCCGTATATTTGACTGTAAAGTAAAGAGCTGCCGGAACACGGCTAAAAATTTTCCAGAAATCACAGAAAGTCTCTGTGCAGATTGCAAAACCCATTTCCAGAAGTTCTGTTCTTTTCTGGATTTATTGGGAATCACGTTCACAATTGATCCCCGCCTTGTCCGCGGGATTGACTACTACACCAAGACGACTTTTGAAATTGTGACATCGAAACTGGGTGCTCAGGATGCTATTCTTGGCGGAGGACGGTATGATGAGATGATGAAGGATTTTGGAGGCCCGGATATCTGCGGCACCGGATTTGCAATGGGCATGGAAAGGTTGTTGGACCTTGTGCCGTATAAAGAAGACAGACAAGAATTTGTGTATGTGGCCTATATGGGTGAATCGGCCAAGAAAGCCGGGATAAAAATGGCTAAGCGCATTAGAGAAGAAGGGAGAGAAACACTGATTGAGTACAGAAACAGGAGTTTGAAGAAACAGTTGGATAGAGCCAATAAACTCAAGGCTTCCTGGGTACTGATTGTAGGCGAGAATGAAGTCAAAAGAGGTAAATATCAACTCAAGAACATGAAATCTGGAGAACAGATTGAAGGAGCTGAAAAGAACATCCTTGAAGTCATCCAGGGCAAAAGTCCTTGACAAGAGGCCTTCTCTTTTTGAGGAAGTAAAAATGAATTCTAAGACTCAATCCGAAAGAAAAAGAACTGCTTTCTGCGGCCAGCTCAGAAAAACTCATGCCGGACAGGAAGTGTCGATCTTTGGATGGATCCAAAAGCAGCGGGATATGGGGAACCTGATTTTTATCGATCTCTGGGATAGAGAAGGCATTGTTCAGGTTGTTGTCTCATTTGTGGATAAGCCTCTACTTGATTTGGTCAAAGATCTTAAGATGGGATATGTCATTTGGGTGAAAGGTACTGTCAGGGAAAGAGAAGACAATATGAGGAATCCCGCTCTTCCCACCGGAGATGTGGAGGTGGAGGCAAAAGAGATCTCGATTCTTAATTCGTCCGCCGTCGCACCCTTTGTTGCGGCCGATCCGCCTCAAGCATCGGAAGAATTAAGGCTTAAGTACAGGTATTTGGACCTGCGCCGGAATTCCATGCAGCACAATTTTAAGCTCCGTCATCAGGCGGCACTTAAAACGCGAAATTTTTTGAGCGAAAATGGGTTTTATGAAATCGAAACCCCATTCTTGACAAAATCGACTCCGGAAGGTGCTCGAGATTATCTTGTGCCCAGCCGGGAATACAAAGGCCGGTTTTTCGCGCTTCCCCAATCTCCTCAAATATTCAAACAGATCCTAATGATTTCTGGTTTTGAACGCTATTTCCAGATTGTCCGGTGTTTTCGTGATGAAGATTTAAGGGCGGATCGGCAGCCCGAATTCACACAGATCGATATCGAAATGAGTTTTGTCACTCGCGAAGACATTTTTTCTCTCAATGAAGCGTTAATGGCGGAATTGTTCCAGATTATTGGGGCTGAAATTGAGCGTCCTTTTCCATGCCTTTCCTATGAGGAGAGCATGGACAGATATGGAAGCGACAAGCCTGATTTGCGTGCAACGAGTGAAATTCAAGATTTTACAAACTTTGGGAAAGACCTGGATTCTGATATTTTAAAAAGCGTCATAAACTCAGGCGGTGTCATCAAGGCCTTTGTTCTTGAAGGGGCAGGAAATTACTCTCGCAGCCAGCTAGACAAGCTGAATACAAAGGCTAGAGAACGGGGCGGCAAGGGAGTAATATGGATTAAAAAGGCCGAGGATTTTAAATCATCCTTGAAGCTTCCTCAGAGCCAGCTCGAAACCGTTTGGGAGTTTTGTGGAGCAGGGGAAGCTGATTTGGTCCTCCTGGTTTCGGACGAAAAACAGCGGGCTCAGGAATTGTTGGGAAGTTTCCGGGCGGATTTTATCCACGACCTCGACAAAAAAGACCCGGTCTACAAATTTGTCTGGGTAACGGATTTTCCTCTTTTTGAGTGGAGCGAAGACGAAGGCCGTCTTGTTTCTATGCATCACCCCTTCACGTCGCCCCGTGAAGAGGATTTAGTCTTTCTGGAAGAGAACCCACAGAGAGTCAAAGCCAAGGCCTATGACCTTGTGCTCAACGGCACCGAAATCGGTGGGGGTTCGATACGAAACCATAAACAGGACATTCAGGAAAGAATATTCACGGCGCTGGGATTATCTCCCCAAGAAGCCCAGGATAAGTTTGGATTTTTCTTGGAAGCTCTTCGTTACGGGGCCCCTCCACATGGAGGGATTGCTCTAGGATTTGACCGGCTTGTTATGCTTCTAGCCGGAGAGGAATCCATTCGCGAAGTTATTCCCTTTCCAAAGACCACAAGTTCTCTGTGCCTGATGACGGAGTCTCCCTCAAATGTGAGCAGCCGGCAGTTGGATGAACTGGGGATCAATAAAAAAGGTTAGAACGGTTATAGCCGCCGAGTCTCTGTGACAAGTGAACTGACGATGGCGAGGAATGTAAACAGGAAGGTTTTCCACAGAGCTGAAATCCCTGCCTGGCCCAGAAACTGCATGGCCGAAAGAACCTCTTTTCCCGTAGAGAATACAAACACTCTCATTGCCGTGTCTAAAACGGCATAACTCAGAGCCAGCGCAATCCCCCCTGATGCGCTCATAAGAATCCTCTTGGACAGCCTGGCTCCTCCTGCCCAGACGGTTATCGCTGCTGCCGATATTATAGGGATCCAAATGACGATCCACCATATATTCTTCAAACTTGGATAAAAACCTGTCTGGAGAAAAGAAAACCATCCAATCGCACTCAGGGCAACCAATCCGGAAAAAACACAAAGTGGGATATGCCAGGCCCGAGTTTTCAATCCCCTCCGCCGTTCCTGGCGTTCTCGAAACCGCCGGCGGATCGTAAGTGGATAGTTATAGAACAGGTCAAAAACCGCATGTTCCAGGAGGGCTCCTCTTTCTCCGAAAATGGGAACAATATGGACGGCCCCTGTGGCCCAATGCCCGGCCATAAAACGTGCAAGGTCAGAATACCTGTAGGCCATCTGGATAGGAAACGCTAGATAACCGATGTATTTAAAAAAACTGAGGAAAAATGCGATGTTGTAATCCTTAAAGTTGCGCTCTTTGAGGACGAGCGCGGTCACATACAATCCGCGGACAATCGAACCAGGAGAAATTGGAGTGACCTGGAAGAGTCCGAGGATGAGACCGGCCCTGAGAGACGCCTCCTGCCAGGATAGTTCGGGATGCAGCCGGACATAGGTAAAAGCCACGATTACAGAGACGATTTGGGTGACGGGAAGGGTGCAGACATGGACGGCCATGCTCTTGAGATATTTTTGGATAAACGGCTCCTTGATCTGGGCATTGATGTCAGATGCCTCTTTTTCTGTCAGCATTCCATTTGTCTTCCCCTGGGACACCATATCACGCAACCATTCCTCCCGTGCGGCCTGTTTAAAATACAACCTTAGAGGTCTGGCAAAGATATTGTCCAAAGCCTGAAGGAATGTTTTCCTGTCCGTAAAAAACCTATGGAGACCCGGAGGAAAAAAAGAAAGAGGAACATGAGAGACAAAACTAAGCGGAGAGGATACTATTCTTAATGCTCTGTCCGAGCTGACTCGTCCTGCCCTATACCAGCGGATTAGGCTTTCGGCGCGTTTCGCCCGGATGGCCCTCCCGAAATATTTTAGACTGGAGAGAAGCTGTTTGTAGTGAATGCGGATATCTGCCCGTCCCCAGAGTTTGCGGATGAAACGGCCCAGGATGGGGATAAATCCAATAAAAACAAATAGGATGGAAAGGAATGTCCTGTTTGAGAGTTTTTCTGTAGCCTTATCATCTGTAATATTCCGGATACGCCAGCTCTGGATATATCCTTCTCTGATGTTCGACCAGAGTCTTTTTTTATAGAGGAGTTTGATGTGATTGTGAAAGATATCAGGCATGGATTCTCTGTAGATCTTTTCAGATATTTTCAGTTCCTCAAGGGCAGCGTCCATTCCAGTGAAGGTGTCTGAATTTTGGTTGACGAATTCCTGAAGTTTCTTTATATTTCCTCTGTCAAATTGAACCCAGCTGCCACGCGCGATCCCCTTCAGGATAAGACTGAAGTCTTTGGGACACATGGGGATAAAAGGGAGAAGGGCCAGCCCAGCTCTAAAATCCACAGCAACTAGACCTTCCTCAGGATCAGGATCACTGGATGTCCGCTTGAGGGCATTGGGTTGACTTTTGCAGGTCCACCATTCATATTGCCGAGCCAGCTCTACGGCCCCCATCTCATGGAGTAGGGAGACGAGATGGTCCATAAAGGAACGTTTGGACAAATACTCCGGAGACGAAGAAAGAGCTTCATTTCGGCCTGCTCTTTTTTTACGACGGGCGTCCAGGTTGTCTTCCACTTCGAATCTCCACATGCGGCCCTCGATCCACTCGCTGATTTCTCCGCAGCTCCCCAGAGTTGGATCGATAAAAGTGGCGAGGATATCGACAACCGCTTTTTCTGTGCCCAGTCTGATTTTGGCCCCCATCCTGATGAATTTCTGCCAGAGGGCTCCGGCCCGGGCAGCAGCAGGATTAACTTGAAGGGAAAAAGGTCCTTGAAAAGCCAATCCATAGATAAAATTGCGAAACAGGCGGGCGAATCCTGAGGGGGGGATGAGAATCTTTAAGGCATAGGTTTGGCCTTCTGTCAAACCATCTATGGGGCCTTCGGGAGTTTCAAGGTTCAAGACACGAATTTTGTACACTTGGCCGGCAAAACCTCCTCCTACAAATTTTTCAATCCTTAATTTAAGACTTCCAGATTTTGCCGGCACGACTCCCTTAATTGCGTAAAGAAGGACTCTTCCGGGCTCATAGTGCCTAGTACGCAGAGGCCGGGAGAGATTTTGCTGCTTGAAAATATCTTCTAGTTTTTGAACGGTCTCAACTGAATAATCTGTTCCCAATCCGTGCTCCTTTTCGATCTTTCTTTCAAGAGATGCTTATAACAGAGCCTGAATTTGTTGTCAAATTGAAGTAAAATACGGAGGAAGAGAAATACAGATATTGATTTTCATCCGTGGTTCTTCAATAATGAAAAGTTGAATGAGCTTCATTGGACAAGGAGAAAAGATTGGACAATATTGTTGAGAATCCACACCATGTCGATAAGGCAGATATTTTAGTTGGAATTCCTTCATACAACGAAGCGGACGCAATTGCCTATCCAACTCAGATGGCCAGCCATGGATTGGTGAAACATTTTCCCAAAAAGAAACATGTTATTATCAATGTGGACAATTATTCCACTGATGGAACAAAAGATGCTTTTTTGAATACGCAGACACAGGTCCCAAAAATTTATGTTTCGACTCCCAAGGGCGTCCGAGGTAAAGGCAACAATGTGAGAAACCTGCTCGTTGCCGCCGTAGAATTGAATGCCCATGCGGTTGTCATGGTGGATGCCGACCTTAAAAGTATTACTCCTGAATGGATACAATATTTAGGAGAGCCCATTTTTTCGGGATTTAACTATGTTTGTCCGATCTATGTGCGCCATAAGTATGATGGATCGATTACAAACCATATCGCCTACCCCCTTCTGCGCACGTTGTACGGATTAAGAGTTAGACAACCCATCGGTGGTGATTTTGGATTATCCGGACGAATGGCCCGGGCTCTCCTGTCAGAAAAAAACTGGGACGACACGGTGGGACAGTTCGGGATCGATATCTGGATGACAACCATCGCCATTGCTAGGCGATTTAGGGTTTGCCAGACATTTCTGGGATCCCCAAAATCTCATCGAGCCAAAGATCCATCCAAACATTTAGGACCGATGTTCAAACAAGTCATCAGAACCCTTTTTGATCTGATGATTGATTTTGAGTACCTTTGGAAAGATCTATCCGACAGTTTGCCCAGCAGCATTTTTGGATTTGGTCTTGGAGTGGAGGAAAAACCTCCTGAAGTCCATGTGGATACCAAGGCCCTGCACTCGAGTTTTATAACTGGGTTTGACCGGTTCGGGGAACTCTGGGAGAAGATTATCCCATCCCGGGAGATGTCCCTTTTCAAGGAAACCTGCAAGCTGGCTGAAGATCAATTCTATTATCAGAGCGATCTTTGGGCGAGGATTCTGTTCAATTTTGCTATTGCCTACCGGAACAATGAAATTTCCCGTGATGTTATCATTGACTCTATGATCCCCTTTTATCATTCCCGAATCCTTTCTTTTGTAAACAAGACGGGGGATAAGGGGATCAAAGAATGCGAGGAATATTTTGAACAAATCGTCCGGGTATTTGAAGAAGAGAAAGAATATCTCATCACGCGCTGGGATGAAGACCACAAAAAGCTGAACCACAAGCTCTTTAAAAGCTGATGCGGGGGCTATAAAAATTTGTCTTGCTTCTTTTTCCTTAAGGCCTCGACGACCTCTTTAACTTTTTGATCAAAATCCTTATGGCAGACAAGGAGGGCATCATCAGTGTTGACAACTATGATATCCTGGACACCAATAAGAGCCGTGAGCTGGTCCGGATTGTAAATCATACAGTTTCGAGCGCTGAGGGAAAGATGTTGTCCTTTGAAAGCATTCGAGTGTTCATCCTTTTCCCATATTTCGCTTAAAGCAGTCCAGGAACCGACATCCGACCAGCCAAAATTGCCTTCACACATCCTCACTCCAGAGGCCTTTTCCATGAGTGCGTAATCGATCGATATCGCTGGGATTTCTGCAAAAATATCTGATATTCCCTGGAGATTTTTTTCTCTGAGGGCTTCAAGAATCTGGAGCCAGTAGGTGTACATGGATGGGGAATATCTTTCTAGTTTTTGTGCGAATGTATTCACCTGCCATAAGAACATCCCTGAATTCCAGAAATAAGTTCCATCTTTTAAGAACTGAACAGCTTGTTCAAGATCCGGCTTTTCCTTAAATTCCTGGACAGAATAAAAATTTTCATCTTGGATATTTACTGGTTTATCCTTCGAAAATTGAATGTAACCGTATCCGGTGGCAGGGGAGGTTGGAGGAATTCCGAAGGTGATGAGCTCAGAGTTTTGGGATGCCAGAAGTGCGCCAGCTTCGAGTTTTTTGAGAAAAGCATCTGGATCTGCAATAAGGTGGTCTGCCGGCAGTACGGCAATAACCGCCGAAGGATTGTCCAAATAAATCGAGGCAGTCGCAAGAAGCAGAGAGGGTGCGGTATTTTTTCCCTGAGGTTCGACGAGAATATTATCTCCCAAAAGATTAGGAAGAAGTGTTTTAATTGTTTGTGCGTGGGCCGCACTGGATATGGTTAAAATCTTAGATTCAGGAAATAAAGGAATTAGTCGCAAGACAGTCTCTTGGATCATTGATTTTTCACTGATGATGGGGAGAAATTGTTTGGGTGTTTTCTCCCGACTCAAGGGCCAGAACCGGGATCCTACTCCCCCTGCCAGAATAACTGCAAATAAATCCATAATTACCTCATTTTGGAGACGGCTAAGAGGATTCTAGTTGAGCGATTACATCTTCTATAGTTTTTTCAACTTCACTCCGAATTGCCTGAAGGTCATTTTCAGAGTCCGCCTCAAACCGGAGTACCAAGATCTCTTGTGTATTTGATGGCCGGACCAAAGCCCACCCATTTGGATAGATTGCACGAACACCGTCAATGTCAATAATCGGATATTTTTGGGCCAGCGTCTTCTTGACTTCATCGACAATTGTGAATTTGACTTGATCGGACGCATAAACCCGGATTTCAGGGGTGCTGAAGGTTTTGGGGAGGTCAGCAAAATTCTGAGAGAGGTCTTTATTAGAGCGTGACATCAGTTCGAGAAGGCGTGCAGACGAATAGATGGCGTCATCGAATCCGAAAAAACGGTCTGCGAAAAATATATGCCCGCTCATTTCCCCTGCGAGCAGTGCATGCTCTTCTTTGATTTTTTTCTTGATAAAAGAATGTCCTGTTTTCCACATGATAGGCCGTCCGCCCAGGCTTTCAATCTCATCGTACAAGAGTTTGGAAGCTTTGACTTCTGAGATTATGGCCGCTCCAGGGTGAAGTGAGAGTATGTCCCGTGCAAAAACGATTAAAAGTTTATCCCCCCATATGATCTGCCCCAAATTGTCGATGACTCCAATCCTATCTCCATCGCCGTCATAGGCGAATCCCAAATCGGCCTTTACTTCAACGACCTTCTGAATGAGATCTTCCAGTGCTTCCGGGAGAGTTGGATCTGGATGATGATTGGGAAAATTCCCATCCACATCACAGTAGAGTTCGATGACCTCACACCCCAATTTCTTAAAGATTGGGACAGCCACGACCCCGGCCGTGCCATTGCCGGCATCTACGACAATTTTCAGTTTTTTCTGCAGAGTAATATTATTTAAGACATATTCCTCGTACTCAGGCGTGATGTCATAGGTTTGGGCAGAGGCGCCTTCTTCCTCGACAAATTGACCTGAATGGATAAGTGTATAGATATCTTGGATGGCGGCCCCAAAAAGTGTGTCCTCCCCAAGCATCATTTTAAATCCATTGTATTCAGGGGGATTGTGGGAGCCCGTGATCATCACACCGGCCTCGTATTTCTTGTAATAGATGGAAAAATAGAGGAGAGGAGTAGGAACGGTTCCCAGATCGAAGACATTACATCCTGTGGACAAAAGCCCTCTGGTGAAAAATTTAGAAAATTCGGGTGAGCTGAGCCTCCCGTCTCTACCGAGCGAGACCTCTCTGCGGTCTCTTTGACGGAAATATGTACCGATCCCCTTTCCCAGAAGTTCAACGGTTTCAGGAGTAAGATCCTGCCCTACAATGCCTCGAATATCGTATTGACGAAAAATGTCTTTATTCAAGTCCACGGTTTCCCCCCTTTTTATTGTCCGATGATTTTTTGTTCCATCTCCGGATTCCCCTTGATGTTGGAGATATTGTTTTGGATGATGCCCCATTTATCCTGAACCGTCAGAATAAACTCGATAAATTCACGAACGGCCCCTTTCCCCCCTTCCAAACGGCAGTGAAAATGACTGTGTTCTTTAATGATTGCATGTGCATTGGCCACAGCACCTGCAAATCCGACTTCCTTGATGACATCCAATGCTCCAAGATCATCTCCGATATAGGCCACCTCTTCAGCTTGGAGGGTGTATCTGCTGAGTATTTCGAATAAGACTTTTTTTTTATCCAGGATTCCCTGATAGAGCTCTGAGACTTTAAGATTCTTGGCTCTTTTAGCTAAGGGCTTGGAAGTTTTTCCTGTGATAATTCCGGTTTTTATCCCTGCTAAATGGGCCAAGAGTATCCCCAATCCGTCAAGGACATTATAGGACTTGAGCTCTTCTCCATCAGGGAGGAGCAGCAAGGTTCCATCTGTCAAGGTTCCGTCAACATCCATGATAATCATTTTGATTCTCTTAGCACGCCGCATGTTGTCTTTTTCTGTTTTCAAAACATCTCCGTTCGCCACAAATCGTGCAGATGAATGATCCCCTCCGTCTCCCCATTATCATTGGTGATGACCAGTGAGGTGATTTTATGCTTTTCCATGATGTTTAAGGCTTTTGTAGCCAATTCGTTCTTATTGATGGTTGTTGGATTTGGCGTCATGCAGTCTTTGGCGTTTTTTGTGAAGAGGTTTTCTCCATACTTTTGGATCAATCGGCGGAGATCCCCATCTGTGATAATCCCAAAGAGCTTATTATTGTTATCAACCACACACGTCATCCCCAACTTTTTCTTCGACATCTCGCTGAGAACCTCCCTTATGGACGTGTCCAGTTTCACTTTTGGAATTTGCTGCTTTATGTGCATTAAGTTGTTGATTTTAATAATCTTTCCTAGCTGTCCTTTGGGATGGACTGATAAGAAATCCTGCTCTCGAAAGCCCTTTTTCTCCATCAAAGCAATGGCCAAGGCATCTCCCATGGCCAGGGAAGCAGTTGAGCTGGCGGTCGGCACCAATCCACGGGGCTCGGCTTCTCGACTCACTTTGGCTTCAAGTACGACATCGCTGTTTTGGGCCAGTTTAGAACTTTTGATCCCTGTTATGGCTATCAGTTTAACCCCGATTCTTTTGACAAAATCTAGAAGGTCGATGATTTCTTTTGTGTCTCCGCTGTAGGAGATGGCGATAATGATGTCGTCTGCCATTATCATGCCCAGATCTCCATGTCCGGCTTCGGCAGGGTGAATAAACATGGCAGGGGTACCGCAGCTGGATAGGGTGGCCGCTATTTTGCGTCCGATGAGTCCAGATTTCCCCATACCGATGACGATGACGCGCGCTTTTGTCTCGGACAGCAGTTCAACGGCTTGGGCAAAATTTTCATCCAGTCGATCAGCTATAGCCCGGACGGCATCGGCTTCGATTTCCAAAACGTTTTTTCCTGTTTGGACGATTTCATCTTTTGTTGTCATAGCTTGGATATTATACCTTATTCGAGGGAGTTTATCTCATCAACAGCACTCCTAAGTGTAAGGAGTTTTTCTAAAAAAGGATGTAACTCATTTAGTTTCAATGAGTTGTGCTTGTCGGAGAGGGCTTCTTCTGGATTGTCATGAATTTCACAAAAGATTCCATCGCATCCAGCGCTTATGCCGGCTCTGGCTATAGTGGAGATAAACCTTGCGTCTCCTCCAGAAGAAAGGCCTTCTCCTCCCGGCAATTGGACGCAGTGGGAGGCGTCGATGACAACAGGAAATCCCAGCTCTTTCATGATGGGGATCGACCGGACATCAAAAACGAGGTTGTTGTATCCAAAAGTTGTCCCTCTTTCAGTTAAAAGAATGTTCTCGTTTCCTTGGGCTGTGATTTTTTCAACGATATTTTTTACATTATAAGGGGAGAGGAACTGCCCTTTCTTTATGTTTAATGGCTTTTTTGTCCGGGCTGCTGTGACGATAAGGTCTGTCTGTCGACAGAGGAATGCAGGAATTTGGATGATATCTAAAACTTCGGCCGCTATCTCTATATGGCCCGATTCATGAACGTCGGAAAGAACAGGGATAGAAAGTTCCTGTTTAATCTCTAAGAGAATTTTAAGCCCCTCTTTCAGGCCGGGCCCTCTAAAAGATTTAAGAGAGGACCGGTTGGCCTTATCGTAAGAGGCCTTGAAAATGAATGGGATGTTCAAATCCTGGCAGATGGTGTTTATTTCCTTGGACAGGAAAAAAGCATGGTCTTTACTTTCTAAAACACAGGGTCCTCCGATTAAAAAGAGAGGATTTTTTCCGCCGATTTTAATTTTTTCGTTGAAACGAATGCTTTTGACATCGGTAGGCATAGCTAGCTCCGATAAATGATTTAAAAATAGGATGCGGTTTTAATGGTTTGGATTTAAATTCGGGATGGAACTGACATCCCAAAAACCAGGGATGATCTTCCAACTCTACAATTTCCACCAGATCATTCTCTGGATTTTTTCCTGAAATAACAAGTCCTGCTGTAGATAAAATGTCTTCATATTCCGGATTAAATTCATATCGGTGTCTGTGTCGCTCGCAGATTATGGTTTTGCCGTAAATCTCTGAAGCTAAAGAATCCTTTTTCAACCGGCAGTTATACTGACCCAGCCTCATTGTTCCACCGATGGTTTGAATCCCCCTCAATTCTCTCCATTTAAAGAAAATCTTGTGTGGAGTCTTGGGGCCGAATTCTGTGCTGTTCGCCTTTTCGAGATTGGCCTTATTTCTTGCATACTCGATGGTTGCACACTGCATGCCAAGGCAAATCCCGAAAAAGGGCACCTTTGTTGTCCGGGCGAAAGTGACGGCCGATATCTTACCTTCAATTCCCCTGACTCCGAAACCGCCTGGAACCAGAATTCCATCCGCTTCTTTGAGCATGTCTCTGGACTTTTTCGCTTCGAGTTTTTCGGCTTCAAGCCAGGAGATGTTGACCTTTAAGTTATGAGCGGTTCCAGCATGATAGAGGGCCTGGTTAAGACTAATGTAGGAATCCCGAAGACCCGCGTACTTTCCAACTAGTGATATGTTGACCTTATCGGCTGGATTTTTCATCCGCTCGACCATGGATTTCCATCGAGATAGGTTTCTCCTCTTTTTTGGCATGTTCAATCTGTTGAGAATAATATGGTCTAAACCCTGCTTGGCAAAGATGAGAGGGACTTCATAGATGACATCTACATCTTTAGCTGTAATGACTGCTTCTAAGGGAACATTTGTAAAAAGTGAGATCTTCTGCCGCAGGTCATCACTGAGAAAACGGTCTGTGCGGCATAAAATAATATCAGGCTGGATTCCAATAGCTCTCAACTCTTTGACACTGTGTTGGGTAGGCTTTGTTTTCAGTTCGCCTGAAGTTGGCATATAGGGGACCAAAGTGACATGAACAAAAAGACAGTTCTCTGCTCCATGAGACAGCCTCATCTGTCGTGTGGCTTCCAAGAAAGGCAGACCCTCGATGTCTCCAACAGTTCCGCCCAATTCGACGATGACAACATCATTATCATTAGAAGCTGAGAAAAATGCATTTTTTATCTCATCTGTAACATGAGGGATAACTTGAACCGTTTTCCCCAGGAATCCTCCTTTTCTCTCCTTCTTCAGTATGGCCTCATAGATTTTTCCTGCAGTCCAGTTATGGGCTTTGGATGTCTGAGTTGTCGTGAACCTCTCGTAATGTCCCAGATCAAGATCTGTTTCCGCTCCATCATCGGTGACATAGACTTCGCCATGTTGGAAAGGGCTCATGGTTCCAGGATCTACATTCAAATAGGGATCAAACTTTTGGCACGTGATCTTGTAACCGTGGCTTTCTAGGAGCCGACCTATGGAGGCGGCGGCAATTCCTTTTCCAAGAGCTGAAAGGACTCCTCCAGTTATGAATATAAATTTAGTCATGCTTATTTTCTCTCAAATATTTTTCAACTTTGATTATATCTGCAGGTTTATCAACACTCAAGATGGAATGTGGGGTGTCGACAATTTTTATCCGATATCCATTTTCCAGGGCTCTCAACTGCTCGAGTTTCTCAGTTTTTTCAAGCTTGGTTTCTTTGAGAGAGTCAAATTTCATAAGAAATGTTTTCTGATACCCATAAATACCGATGTGCTTCCAGAAGTAATCTGTAGAATCGAATGGGATGGGCGAGCGGGAAAAATAAAGGGCGAAATTTTCGCTGTCTTTAACAACTTTTACGATGTTTTGGTCTTCCATGTCAGCGACGTGGTTGTCCTTAACGGCCAAGGTGGCCATGAGTATCGTTTTGTCCTGCAAGGCCTGAAAAAGATCTTCGATCATAGAGACATGGAGGAGAGGCTCATCGCCTTGGATATTGATGATAAGAGGGGAGTCAAGCTGAGCAGCAATCTCGGCCACCCTCGCAGTGCCGGATCTATGTTCGGAGGATGTCATCCGGACGTCGGCCCCAAAGGACAAAGAGGCGGCGAAGATTCGCTGGTCATCTGTAGCGATAATAACATTTTCAAGGAATTCTGCCTGTTTTGCACGTTCATACACTCTTTGAATCATTGGTATCCCGAGGATGGGGGCGAGAGGTTTCCCAGGGAATCGTTGGGATTCGTATCTGGCAGGGATAATGACAGACGCATTCTTCAAGATAAAAATTTCTCCTGTGTATCCGAGTCATTTTTTTTTGGCTCATTTTGAGGGCTCTCTAATTTTAGCGGCTTGTCTTTGACCATTGTGTTGCACTGAGCCTCGAGATTGGCCCCGTCGTTCACAATTAGGCTGGGAGTTGTGATTGTTCCAATCACCCTCCCCTTGGAATTAATCTCTACGCGTTCTTTTGCGCGTATATTTCCTTTGACTTCCCCGTTTATAATGATGACTCCAATTTTTATATCGGATTCAACTATTCCATTTTCTCCAATAATCAAAACAGCGTTGGAGTCGATCTTTCCGTTGAAGTGTCCGTCAATCTGAAATGAACCGCTGAATTTTAGAGTGCCCTCAATTTTCGTATTTTTATCAAAAAAACCTGTTATTTTTCCACTTTCGATATGAGAAATTTTTTCTTTCATGAGTTTTCTCCCATCGCTTTTTCGTAGATTCTCTCCAGCTCAGCTGTTGAAAAGTAAAATATTTTAACAATTCCCTTTTCCATACTTCCTGAAATAGACACTTTAGTTCCGAATATCTTAAGGAATTCCTCTTGAAGAGCCAGAAGGTCAGGATTAGATTCCTTTTTTTTCTCCTTTGCAGGTTTTTTTAGAAACTTTTTAACTAGGTTTTCAACGGCCCTGACGGACAGGTCCCTCTTGTTGATCTCCAGAGCGGTTTGGACTTGAAGGCCGGGATCTTCAATTGACAACAAAGCCCGGGCATGTCCCATGGACAACTTGTCTTCTGCAATCATATTTTGGACTCTTTGAGGAAGTTTGAGCAGGCGGACATAATTGGATACCGACGCCCTGTCTTTACCGACTTTAACGGCCACCTGCTCATGTGTCAAATGCAGATCTTGTGACATTTTCTGATAGGCGGTGGCGATATCCAGAGGATTTAGGTCTACTCTCTGGAGATTTTCGACAAGCGCTGCCTCCAGCTGCTGCTCTTCTGTCATTTGACGAATAATTGCAGGAATAGTGCTCAATCCGATTTCCTTGGCTGCACGCCAGCGCCTTTCTCCAACTATGATCGTAAAGTTGTCTTCATTGGGCACAATGACTATTGGCTGGAGAATCCCTGTTTCCTTGATCGATTGTGCTAATTCGGCTATGGAGGTTGAATCGAATTTTGTTCTGGGCTGATGGGGATTGGGTTGAAGTTTGTCCATTTCAATCTCAACATATCGATCTTCTTTTAAAATTCCATACTCCTCTGATAAAAACGCCTTTAATCCCTTTCCAAGTGCTTGTTTTTTCATTTTTTTAGAAACTCCTTGGCGAAATGGAGATAAGACAGGGCCCCTTTTGACTTAGCCGCGTAAAGTATTATGGGTTTACCAAAACTGGGCGCCTCGGCAAGTTTAACTGTTCTTGGAATGATGACTTCATACACGATACTTTTTAATGAGGCTTGAAGTTCTTGAGCCACTTGTTTTGAGAGGTTTGTTCTCTCGTCATACATCGTCAGCAGAATACCTTTTATCGCTAAGGATGGATTGAGGTAGATGCGCACTTCATCCAGGGTATGAAGAAGGTCAGGCATCCCCTCCATGCTGAAGAATTCTGTCTGGACTGGAATTAGGATGGAATCCGCTGCCGTAAGAGCATTGATGGTTAAAAAGCTTAATGAGGGGGGGCAATCGATGAAAATGTAGTGAAAATTCTTTTTTTCCGGCCTGATCGCTTCCCTCAATCTGGTTTCCCTGTCTGACTCATCATATATTTCGGCTTCAAACCCAATCAATTCTGGAGAACTCGGACAGAGGAAAAATCCATCGATTTCCGTGGGCAGAATATGTTCTGACAGAGAATCTCTATTCATGAGAGGGGGATAGATGCCTTTGTTTTCCTCTTTTTTTTTGCCCAATCCCATGGTCGCCATGCCTTGAGGATCAAAATCTATGAGCAAAACTTTTTTTTTATTTAACGCTAGAGATGCCGAGAGGTTTACAGCCGTGGTTGTTTTCCCCACGCCCCCCTTCTGATTGGCGATGGCGATGACCGTGTGTCTAGATGCTCTGTGTTCCACGTGAAACATTTTAAACGAATACTTGTCGTTTAATCAAAACTTTTTTTCTTCTGGAGGAGTTTTATGTGTATGTGGAGGTTTACGATTGCGGCGGGGGTCATGCCGGGGATTTTTTTTGCGTCTCCGATCGTCTTGGGGCGGACTCGTAGAAGTTTTTCTACAACTTCTCGGGTAAATCCGGAAATGTCCTCAAACCGAATGTCTTTAGGGATTTTTTCTCGGTCTATCTTGTTGAACCTGGCGATCTCCCGGTCTTGTTTCCTAATGTAACCTTCATATTTAATTTCTGATTCGATATTACGGACTTCTTCTTGAGTCAGGGAGAAGTTCAAGTTCATCAGTTTTGCCACGTCATGAAACAAAACATGAGGCTTTTTCAACTCGTCTTTTAAAGATGACGCCTCATGATTTTTGTCCTTGATCTTCTTTTTCTCGAGGAATGTCAATGCTCTAGAGATTCGTTCTTGTTTTTTCCTGAATCTTGAAAACGTCTCTTCATCTATCATACCGAGTTCATGGCCGTAAGGCATAAGTCTTTTATCGGCATTATCGATCCTAAGGTGAAGCCTGTGTTCGGCCCTAGAGGTGAAAAGCCGATAAGGTTCTTCCACTCCCTGGGATATCAAGTCGTCAATAAGAACCCCGATGTAAGCTTCACTCCTGCCGAGAATCATGTTTTCCCTCCCTAAAATCTTAAGGGCTGCATTGATTCCAGCCATCAGACCTTGAGCGGCAGCCTCCTCATAGCCAGATGTTCCGTTTATTTGACCGGCAAGATAGAGATTTGCGATTGGATAGGTTTCCAACGTCCTTGAAAGCAGCGTGGAATCAACAGCATCGTATTCGATTCCATAAGCCGGACGGAGAATTTTTGCCTTATCGAGCCCAGGAATACTTTTTAGGATTAAATTTTGTGTATCCAAGGGCAAGCTGGAGGAAAGCCCATTGACATAGATTTCTAGAGTGTCCAGCCCTTCGGGTTCGAGAAAAAACTGGTGGCGGCTGTGATGGGGAAATTTGACGACTTTATCTTCTATGGAGGGGCAGTATCGGGGACCAACTCCTGTAATAATGCCGCTGAATAGAGGTGATTTGTCCAAGCTCTTGTGGATCACTTCATGTGTCTTGGCGTTGGTGTATCCGATGAAACATAAAATTTTGTTCTCCAACCGTTCTTTTGTCCGAAAGGAAAAAGGGACAGGATTTTGGTCTCCAGACTGAGGTTTAAGGAGGTCCCATGTGATGGAGTCCTTTTGGAGCCTCATGGGCGTGCCTGTTTTAAGTCGGAATAAGCGAAGTCCCATTGCACGCAAGTTTTGGCTCAGTTCAAGAGAAGCTGGTTCCCCGTCTCGTCCAGCCGCGTAATGCTCAAGGCCGACATGAATAAGGCCATTGAGGAATGTTCCTGGTGTAAGAATGACAGCTTTCCCTCTCAGTTTTTCTCCTGTGTGGATTTTGACTCCAGATACGGAGTTTCCATTTTTGAGAATCCGAGTCGCCATTCCCTGGACAAAGTGGAGTTTCGGTGAGGACCTGAGGAAATTTGTCATGTCTTTTCTGTAACGGGCCTTATCGGATTGGGCTCTGGGGGCCTGGACGGCACCTCCGCGACTGCTGTTGAGAAGCCGGAATTGAATTCCCGATTTATCGGCCTGGAAACCCATTATTCCCCCTAGAGCGTCGATTTCTCTCACAAGGTGCCCTTTTGCCAAACCTCCAATAGCCGGATTACAGGGCATGTGAGCTATCTTGTCTAGATCTGCAGTTATCAGACAGGTTTCCAGACCCAATTTGCTGGTGGCATGGGCCGCTTCACAGCCAGCATGCCCAGCTCCTATGACGATGACATCACAATCTGTCATTTTCCCACACAAAATCGGCTGAAGATTTCTTTTAAAATCTCGTCATTTCGAATTTCTCCTGTCAGCTCTGCAATGAGTGGCACGGCTTTTCGAATCTCTTCGACATATAGCTCTTCGGAGTATCCATCCCGCAAGAGCTTTCTCCCCTGTTTTAGAGCAAAATGAATACTTTCCAGCAGCAACTTCTGTCTTAGATGGAGGATGACTTCTTCGGATTTGCCTGTGGAAAGGACAAATTTTTCTCTCATGAGATCCTTGAGTTTAGAGATGTTTTTTCCTGTCAGTGCTGAAATTTCAAGGGAAGGAAGGAGCGGATAATCTTTTTTAAAAAGCTCGACATCTATTTTTTTTTGGAGGTCGGATTTATTGAACAGGAGGATAGTCTTTTTTAATTTGAATTTATCGATCAGCTGCATATCTTCTTTTGTTAGCACTTTCGAGGCATCCAGGAGAAGCAAGATTCCGTCGGCCTCGAGGGCCAATTTTTTTCCTCTCTTGATCCCCTCTTGTTCAATGGGTTGAGTAGTTTTATCCAGGCCAGCCATATCAGTAAGAGTGAAGACAGAATCCTTAATGTGGATTTTTTCCTGGAGATAATCCCTGGTTGTACCGGGGAAAGGAGTCACTATTGAACGCTCTCTCTCCAGCAAAGCATTGAAGAGAGTGGATTTTCCCACATTTGCTCGACCGGCCAGAACGACAGTTAAACCTTCAGCCAGCGTTTTACCTAAATTGTAGCTTTTAATAAGGTTAAGGACTGTCTGGATGCTCCTGTCCAAAGATTTTGTGATAGATTCTGGAGAGATTTTTAGACTTTCTTCAGGGAACTCCAGACTGGCTTCAATTCTACAGAGCATGTCTATGATCTCCTTCCTCAAGGATAAAAGTTTCTTTGAAAGTCTGCCTTCGAGCTGTCGAAAAGAGATTTTTGCCTGTTTTATGGAGGATGCATGGATGATATCATGGATAGCTTCTACCTGAAGGATATCGATCCTACCGTTTAAATAAGCGCGGAGCGTGAACTCTCCTGGAACAGAATGTCTCGCTCCGGCCTTGATTCCTAGGCGCACGACCTCTTCCAAAACCACAGGGCTGCCATGACAGCTGATTTCAATGACATCTTCCCGGGTGTAAGTCTGTGGAGCTGGGAAGAAAATCAAAAAAGCCTCCTCGAACCTTTCATTTTTGCAAAAATCATAGATATTTCCCAGAAGCGCTTGTCGCGGAGGAAATGTGTTTCTTTTTCTCTTTAGCCGGAATATTTGTTTTGCTATGCTTAACGATTCTGCTCCGCTCAGCCTGACGACTCCCAGCCCCCCATAACCAAGAGGGGTGGAAATGGCAATAATCGTATCTTCTTGCATATCTGCTATTTTAAAGTGATGAAGGCGCGCAGTAAAGAGTGTAATTTAAAGAAAATGAGCGGATAGAAACCAAGAGAGCGTCTTACTTCTTGTCTTCCTGTGTAGTAAGGATGGTCATTTTTTTTAAAAAGCCCTCTCCAATGCTTTCACTCGTAATTCCCGATATCTGATTGGCTGCGATATGGATAATACGCCTTTCGTAGGGATTCATAAAGTCGAGAGTCTCAGGCCTGCCCGAATCTTGGACGCGTCGGGCGATAGTCTGTGCCTGCTCCCTCAAGGCCTGCTCCTTCTTCTTTCTGTAGAAATCACAATCGGTTTGAACTTTTTGTGTTGAGACTTTA
>CAZLLG010000005.1:27684-30089 GCA_964560275.1 uncultured Eubacteriales bacterium
GAGCAAGAAGGAGAGCTCCATCTTTTCGAAGAAGAAGAGACTTATCGGGACCCTCAAAAATGATGTAGAGCATCTCGTTTCTATTCTGGGAGTGGTAGCGAATATCAATTGGAAATTTTTGGAGAATATCATCGAGAATCTTGAGAACCGGAGCCCTATCGGTGGCTGTTTTTTCCCATGCTCTGATGACAACTTCCTTGGTCTTGATTCCAAATAGTTTTGTCTTTTCTGTCACTATCTCATAATTGAATTTTGACCGCTGGAGTTTGAGTGTGTGCTCGGCAAGACTGATGGCGTCTTCTAAGCTTCTTCCTTTAAATTCTTGTTGTAAATCTTTACTTTCTTCGTTTTCCATGAGTGATACTCTTTTTATTTTGTCGGATTCGATTCATGATATACTGCTGGCCGATTTGGAGGACATTGTTGGTCAGCCAGTAGAGGACCAGACCGCTCGAGAAATTCATGAAGAAAATGGTCATGACAACAGGCATAATGAGCATCATCTTCTGCTGTGAGGGGTCTGCAGACGTGGGTGTCATTTTTTGGCTGATGTACTGTGTGATTCCCATCAATATCGGTGTGACGTAGAATGGATCCTTTATAGAAAGGTCAGTGATCCAGAGGAGGAAGGGGCTGTGTCTAAATTCGATAGAGACCATCAACAGTCTGAAAAAACCCCAGAAAATGGGCATCTGAATAAGCATGGGGAGACAACCACCGGCTGGGTTGACCTTGTTCTCCTTGTAGAGCTTCATGGTCTCCTCATTCATCTTCCGGCGCTGTTCCGGGTCCTGTTTTGCCTTTTTATACCTGGCTTTGATCGCTTTAATTTTGGGCTGCAGTTCCTGCATCTTAGACATGGATTGTGTGCTTTTGTATGTGAGTGGGAAAAAGATAATTTTCACAAAGAAGGTAATGATGATTATGCACAAACCCCAGTTGGGGATTGTATTATGCACAGCCTTCATGGCACGCAGGAGAATTTCGGAGATCATCCCAAAGAGTCCGAAGCGGACAACTCCTTTGGCGTCTCCACCCAACGCGACAAGACGGTCGTATTCTTTGGGGCCGATATACGCTTTCTCCGCATGATTCACCGAAAGGAAGTAATAGGGGGCGGCCTCATACTCTTCCTTTATAAAGATGGCGCTGGAGTTCTGTGGAGTGACAAAAAACATGGCGGCAAAATACTGATCGACGTAGGCGGCCCAGCTGACAAAGTTAAAGGCACTGGTTTCAGGGTTGTATTTCCTCGTGTCCACATGAGTGACCCTGCCGGCAGATGAGAGCGCTATACCGTTTGAAACGCCAATTCTGTTTTTCTGAGATTCAAGAGTGGGATTTCCAAGTCCTGGGCCCCAAATAAGCCGAGGATCGATGCGTGAACCATTTTTCCAGGCGTTAATCTGCATGTCGAAGAGGTAGGTCCCATCGATGAATGTGAAAAGCTTTTCGACTCTGGTCCCATCTTCCTGAGAATATTCAAAACGAATCTCTCCCTGTTGTCCATCATACAATCGAAGTTCTGAATTTGAGACGGAATAGAGAGCCGTGTTGATGAGGTTATCGAAGTCCGGGTCATCCGTGCCTAAAATGAATGGGAACAGATCGATTGCGGCTGAACGGCCTGAGATAAGCTCTAGCGGCTCCCCTTCTTCATCTAAATGTTCTTTTAGTCTCCAGCTTTTAAGCACGGCGCCCTTGTTGCTCCAAACCGCTTTAAACAGGGATGTTTCAATAACAATTTGCTGTTCTCTAGTCTCGGTAGTGGAGTCGAAATCCACTTTTGCAGGAGGCTCCGTTTCTTTGGGAGAGGGTTTTTGTTCCGGAAGGATTTTTTGTATCGGCTGCTGAACGGGGTCCGTTATACTCTTCGGAGTTTGTTCTGGCGGCGGAATTTTTTTAACAAAGACAGCCTGCCAGACAAAAAGTACGACGAATGACAGGACGATAGCAAGTAATAATTTTTTTTCCATGTGTTATCCTTTAAGGAACAGGGTCGACTCCTCCGGCATGGAAGGGGTGGCATTTGAGGAGTCTTTGGGTTCCGAGAAAAATTCCTTTGAAAAGACCGTGTTTTTGGATAGCTTCATGCGTATATTCTGAACAGGTGGGATAGAACCTGCAGTTTCTGCCCAGTAATGGGGAAATTAATTTTCTATACCCTTTGATAAGAAACAGAGCGATCTTTTTCATGAAATCACGTTTTGGGAAGGAATTTAATAGCCTTGATGAACTCCTTCTGAACATTACTCCATGGTGTGTTTCTGATGTGTTTCTCGGTGATGATCACTAAGTCAAACGATCCTTGGAGCAAGTGTTTATTCGTTCTGAATAAGGCTCTAAACCTTCTTTTTATCCGGTTCCGGACTACAGCGTTACCAATTTTTTTGCTAGCAACAACT
>CAZLLG010000006.1:0-12377 GCA_964560275.1 uncultured Eubacteriales bacterium
GACAGGCCCCATTTTTTCACTGGAAAAATGGGGCCTGTCCCCAATTAATTAAGATGATGTCCCCCTAATTATTCGGAAATTGACATTCACATTGTGTGGTGATAAAAGCGTAACAAAGTGGTTTTTTGAGGAGAATAAACATGAATAAGAAATTAGTGTGGCTCGTTTCTATTATATTGATGAGCGCCATTTGCGGATTTGGAATAGCCGCAGAAAAAACAGAAAACATCCCTCGTCCAGAATATCCAAGGCCCCAGTTTGTTCGCTCATCTTGGTTGAACTTAAATGGTGAATGGACATACACTTTTGATTTTGGAAAATCCGGGAAGCAGAGGGGATTTGCTGAGAGTCAAGGATTTGAGGATAAAATCACTGTGCCCTTTTGTCCCGAGAGCCCACTTTCTGGAGTCAATTATAAGGATTTTATCGATGCCATGTGGTACCAGAGAGGGATTTCTATTCCAGAAGATTGGACAAGTGGTCCCATCCTAATCCATTTTGGAGCAGTGGATTACAAGACTGAAGTTTTTATTGATGGACAATCTGTCGGAAAACACTGGGGTGGCACCTCTTCATTTCAATTTGATATCTCCCCTTATGTTTTACCAGGAGAGTCGCATAGTCTTGTTGTCTATGTCATCGATGATCTCCGCTCCGGAGAGCAGCCTTCGGGTAAGCAGTGCCGGGATTATAATTCACGGGGGGTTCACTACACGCGGACGACAGGAATATGGCAAACCGTTTGGTTGGAGCCGGTCGCACAGACCGGTCTTAAAGGGTGCCGCATCATTCCAGACCTGGATTTGAATTCTTTTTATGTTGTTCCTGAATTCTTTGCATTAAAACAGGGACAAAAATTTCGTGTGACTGTTTTAGAGGGGACAAAGAAGGTCAGCAAAACTGAAGCCGCCGCCAGTCCAAATGTGATCGCCATTCTCCCAATAAAAAGGCCAAAAACATGGTCTCCGGAAAATCCGTTCCTATATGGTTTGATTTTGGAAGTTTTAGACAAAGAAGGGATCGTTATTGACAGAGTGAAGAGTTATGCGGGCCTGCGAAAAATTCATATCGAAGGCAACCGTATCTATTTGAATAACGAACACTACTATCTGCGTCTAGTTTTGGATCAGGGCTTCTATCCGGACGGTATCTGGACCGCACCCAGTGACGAAGCTTTAAGGAGAGATATTGAGCTGTCAATAAACGCCGGATTTAACGGTGCGCGGCTCCATCAGAAAGTCTTTGAGGAGCGGTTCCATTACTGGGCGGATAAGCTGGGTTATCTGACTTGGGGAGAATCTTCGAGTTGGGGAATAAATATTTCCAGTGATGCTGCAGCTAGAAATTTTCTAACGGAATGGGAAGAGATTGTTGTCCGGGACAGAAATCATCCTTCCATTATTGCCTGGACACCTTTTAATGAGACATGGCGAGGGGGAGAACATCTGGAAAGATTGATTATAAACACCTATAACCTGACAAAAGATCTCGACTCTACGCGTCCGGTCAACGACTCAAGCGGTGGTTTTCATATCAAAACCGATATCTGGACCGAACACACCTATGAACAGAATCCCCAAAAACTTCTCGACCTGCTCACTCCTTCCCAGGATGAGGGAGTGTGGCGCCGCAGCCCCGAAAACAGCATCTCCTACGGAGGACAACCCTATCTGATCGATGAGTACGGAGGGATCAAATGGATTCCAACGGCTGAGCAGCAGTATGCTGAGGATTCATGGGGATATGGAACGGATCCCAAATCATTGGAGGAGTTTTACACAAGACTCGAAGCCTTGACCGACGTGATTCTTGAATTGGATCACATAGTTGGATTTTGCTATACACAGCTTACAGATATTGAACAGGAACAGAATGGAGTTTATAATTATGACAGGACAGAAAAATTCGATATGGCACGTATCAAGAATATTCTATCCAAGCCAAAGGAAAAATAGGTGACTTTTTGATTATAAACGCTTTAATAAGATGGAGAAAAGCTCCTGCATTCTTTATCCTTTTGTATATTTTTTCTGGATTAAATTTTGGGCAGCAGAATCGCGAAACAACCATCCGTAATGCCGCCAAGGAAACCATCACATATGCCGTGCGGTTTATTCGCTCAGAACAGAACCGAGAAGAAAAGATTCTTAAGGCGGGAGAAATCCATCGCTATCCCGGCCATCTTGCACCTTATATTACTTTTCCCCATGGTGAAAAACGACTCACATACCGGATTGCACCAGGCCAGTCCTATGTCTTCCGTTATGATGAAAAGAATCAATTGGAACTCTTCCTAGGTTCACACGGAAGGTCCGATGCCGTAGATCTGGCGCCCTATGTCGTAACGCCCTATGTTGTGATCGAGAAGATGCTGGAGATGGCGGGGGTGGATGAAAATGATGTGATTTATGACATCGGCTGCGGTGATGGACGTATTGTCATCACGGCTGCAGAGATGTATGGAGCTAGGGGAGTGGGGATTGACATCATTCCTAAAAGAATCCAGGAATCCAGGGAGAATGCAAAGGCTTCGGGTGTCGACCATCTTGTTGAGTTTAGGCTTGAAGATGCGACAAAGTCAGATATTTCTGAGGCAACAGTCGTGACCATCTATCTTATTCCCGACTCCAATGCACTGCTCCGTCCTCAATTTGAAAAACAGCTTAAACCTGGGACAAAAGTTATTTCTCATGGATATACTATCCTTGGATGGGAAGATAAACTCGTGGATTTTACAACCGTCGAAACCGACTTTGAGTCAGCACACCTTATCTACGTCTATAAAAGATAATATAGCCGAGATATCTCAAACTTCAGGAATATAGAACAGCTGGTCTCTTGAACTCAATAAATAAGTCATAAGTACAAAAAGCCCAACAAGGATGCATCCAAATATTCCCTGAAAGATCAGCTTCAGTGTAACGGGGTTTACTTGGTTTAGAAGAAGATAAAACCTGAAGTGGTTGAAAATGTTTTCGAACAATACAAGGGAAACGATACAAACTGCTGAAGTGAATAGAGAAAGGAACCAGACTGAGAAATATTTGATTTTTTCTCTTTTTATTTCGAGGGCTTCAATGCGGGCCATCGTCTCTTTACGGACATCGATGCCTCCCTCAATTGGAGAAGATTTGACAAGGTTTGATTTTATGAACTGGTCTAGATTTGTTTTTGACATCGTTGTCCTCTCAATTTGTCATAAAGTTTAATTGGATATCTTTTGAAAGCTTTTTCCGGATTTCTTCCTTTCCCCTGTAAATATGAGACTTAACGCTGTTGAGTGGAATCTTCATGATGGCGGAGATTTCCCGGTAATTTTTGTCTTCCTTGTAGAAGAGGTGCAGGGCTGTTCTTGATTTGATCGAAATTTTATCCAGTACAAGATCTATCTTTTGACTTATCTCCTTTGTTTCCATGTCTCGACTGTGCTTGTCTGTGTGGAAAACTTGATCCATCTTTTGAAGAACCTCTACATGTTTCTTTTTTCTTTTTAAATGATTTAGTGACAAAAAATAGGCAATCTGAAAAAGCCATGTCGAAAATTTTGATTTTCCCTTAAAAGAGCGAAGTGATTTGTAAGCTTTAAAAAAAGTTTCCTGGCAGAGATCCATGGCATCGTCCCGGTTTTTAACCATACTGAAGATAAAAGCAAACAAACGATTCTGGTACTCTATAATAAATTTTTCAAAAAAGAAAAAGCTCCCCTCTCTGATCTGTTTGAGAAGAGCTTTTTCGGCCTCTCTGTCCAAGTGAATCCCTCTTTGGGTTTCTAGTCTCTAGTTTCCGTTTTTATAGTAGATTCGGTTAAAAATCAAGAAGGCAACGCCTATCAGAAGGGGAATAGTTCCCACGTACCATTGTTCTATCCCGCTCTCTCCGATCATAAACAGCGAAAGTCCAACACCGCCAAGCAGTAAAACGAGCCCAATCAGAGAGGTTATAAGTTTCCAATTGTAGGGTTTGGGTTGATATTTGGCCAGCTCTCCCTCTTTATAGACTCCTTTTTCGATCATTGCCATGATCCTTTGATGCCGTCTCCTGTTCAAAATTACGATCAAGAAAATGATACCGATTATCAGCATGACCGGGAGCAACCAAAGCAGAATGAGATCGAAAGTTGTCGGCATGAGATCTGAAATACCTAAGATGTCAAACATGTCTTCCCCTTCGTCCATTCTTCTCGCCATGGCATCTCCCACATCTTTTTCTTGTTTTTGTTTGTCCTGATCTTTTTTTTCGACCTGCTTTTCCTCTTGGAATATGACGCCTCTTTCTGGAGTTAAGGATGAGCTGTCAAAAGCAAAAGAGGGAATTCCCCAAACAGAAATGAGACACAAGATCACAACGACAAGAGCGAGTTTAAAAAGCCTGTAATTTATCATTTTGTCCTCCAATTTTGAAATCATAGTTTAAGACAATTAGGAGGAATAATTGTTGCAAATTTTTTTAAAAAGAGATTAGAGAATCTCTTCGAGTTTTTGCAGTGTCAAATCAAAAGCGTTTTTGTCTAAAGCTCTGATGGATTTGCCGGGGATACCGATCCAATGGGGAGAAATGTTTTTGTCTTTTAGTGAGGCCCTAAACTCTTCCATAAATACGCCCTGCCCAGATACAAATTCAACATCTTTAGGAAACACTTTTTGACCTTTGGCATCTGTTTTCCATTTACCGACTTGATCAATTCCACAGGTTGGGCTCCCTTCAGCACCTAAGACAGCTGTGATTTTATAGCCCTTTTTAACATATTCTAAAAGGTTTTTCGTGATGGTTAGGGCTAGATTCCGGTAAAATTTTCTGATTTTGGGATTGTCATAGGATTCCTTAGGCAGCGCTTTACGGAAGATACTCGAAAGTTCGATTTCAGGGCAGGGAATCTGGTAGATCCCAACACCTTTTTCAATGAGAACTTCGAAAACTTCCTTTTCCAATCCAGGGTAGATGGCGAGATTATCCTCGAGAGAATGGACATTTAAAAGACAGTGGGAGACAACAACAATTTTCCCACTCCGCAAATCTTTAGTCAATTTCATTTTATTTAGCGATAAAGGAAGGGCGAAGAGGTGTATCTATGCCCGCAACGTAAGGGACCCACAGGGGGATGGGTGGAGTGAGGACAGAGATATACCTCGGAGGGGTCCCACCTTTATCGCTGGATAACATCCAACACCTCGATTTCAAAGACAAGCGTAGTGTTGGGAGGTATCACAAACCTTTTCTGTCCCTGAACTTGCCTTGCGTAATAGCCACTTGTCCTAAAGGCCAACTCGGAAGGGAGGATAAGGATTCTTTTTTCTCCTTTTTTCATATCAGAAAGGGCCTCAAATATTCCTGCGATTGTCCGGCTTTCTCCAAGTTTAAAATCAAAAGGGATGGCTTCTGGAGATGGGGAGGGATCTCCATTTTTATCTGAAGTGAATGGTAAATTTCCCTCAATGGTTTTTCCAGAATAAAACACCTTGAGTGTTGCTCCTGGTTCTGATTTTTGACCTTGTCCTTCCTGGACAACGATATACTTCAAGCCGGTTTTCGTTGTTACGGCCTGAGGCCAGTTTGTCTGGATGATTTCGGCCTCTCGTTTTATCTTCATCTCTTCTTCTTCTTTTAATTTTTGTTCGGCTTCAGCCACAAGTTGTTTAAAAGATTCTGTGTCAGCTTTGAATCGTTTTGCATTTTTACCGATACGGACAATTTCAACACTATTGACAACATCATCCTGCTCGATAGAATGGACCACTTCAATGCCTTCAATCACATGCCCAAATACCGTGTAGCTGTTATCTAAGTAGGAGCGATCACTCAAAGTAATATAAAATTGACTGCTGTTGGTGTGTGGGCCCCCATTGGCCATGCCCAGCATGCCTGCATCGCTGTGTCTTAAGTCAGGATGAATTTCGTTCGGAAACATATAACCTGGTCCTCGAGTCTGTCCATCTTTCGGATTTCCCCCCTGAATGACGTGATTAGGGACAACTCTCTGAAAAGTGGTGCCATCGAAATAAGGGATACCCTCGGGAAGAGCCGTATTTTCTATGGTTCCTTCTGCCAAACCTACAAAATTAGCCACGGTCATAGGAGTTTTTTCAAATTCCAAAAGGAGAACAATCTGGCCTTTCTCCGTGTTCAATTCAGCGTAGAGCCCGTCCGGATATTTTGACGGCGAACAAGAGGAAGTTAGAAACGTATATATAGCCAGAGTAAATAAAGTAACAAAAAGTTGCTTTTTGTCTTTCATCTTTTCCTCCAAAATTGGACTCTTCTGATTCGAATAGAAAAGTCCATTAAGTTTATCTTAAGTGATAGAAGAAAAAAAGTTTTTTATAAGAGGCCGGTCAGAGTAAATATCCAGTTTACAAAAAACAACATCCCGAGAACGATAATCCCCTTGTTGAGGAATCTTCCGGCCTTTTGGAGTCTGTCCCGATACCTGGAGATAAAGACCACACCTAGGCTTAAAAGAAACTGAGACAAAATATAGATTACTGTCAGAAAACCAAGTCTGTGATGCGAAAAACTGCCGGAGATATCTCCCCGAACTGCCGAAGTAAAGGACCGTGTCATTCCGCATCCCGGGCAGGGGAGACCGAAAAGGTTTTTAAAGATACATATCTCGGGCACCGTGACTTGTCCGACAGAGATGGAAAATCCGCCAGATACAGGTGGAGCAAGAACAACCGCTGCTATGAGAATACAGGAACATGCTGTAAGAATAACAAGAGAGGGGGCAAGTTCGGGATTGATCCGGGATAACATCTCTTTGTTTATTTAATAAAAGCAGCCTTGACGTCCGGTCTCATTAAAACGACGAGCGCCCAGATGCCTATAGGTAGCCCTATGATGCAGCAGGGACTGATGCAGGGCACCATTGCCAGAACAGAGGCCACCACTACTAAATTCCATTGTTTGAGTTCTTTCATTTTTAGACCGGCATAGATGATAAATATTGCCACCAGAAGCCCCAAAAAAGAACTTCCCATTCCGATGGCCCCTCCATAAAAATCTTCATACCAGCCTATATCACGCCCTCCCCATAAAGAGCTCATACTCAAACCGATTCCCAGTGCAATAAGAGCAAATAAAGAAAATAGTCCACCTATAACTCCTGTGATAATCAAACCAATGGACGGTCCACTGACCTGACCGGCTGGATCGATGACATACCGAGTTGTTTTTATTTCTTCTGTCAAAGTGTCCTCCTTTAATGTGTCATTCTATTATACGAAATTTAAGTCCGTTTGGTTTGATTTTTCCAAAACAACAGTCAGTATCATTTTACTGCCCAGTTTCTCAAAAGTCTGAGAAAATCTGTCACAGGGCGTAGGGGACAGAGGTAACTGCACCACGGTCTGCGGATAAATAGAGATAGAATAAGAACCACAGCCAATAGAATAAACAGAAAATTTGTGCCAATCAAACGGAAAAATGCTCCAACAACTTCATAGCTGGAAACACTGGGATTGCGGAGGACAAGAGCCATAAGGATTGCGCCAAGGGCGAGCAGCCTCTGAAACCAGCGGAGAGACAAATGAATTTTATCAGGAACCCTCTTTTTGGCTCCACCGATAACACCCAGACATTCCTGAGTAGCCCCAAAAGGACAAAACCACTCGCAGTAGGGATTCCTGTTGTCGATCAAAGTGATAAAGACAATCCCTCCCAGGAGAATGTACCAGTAGAGATCAAGCTGCCATTTTGGCCAGTATCCAAGGAGGATTTTATTGATAATTACCAAAGTAAAAGGTTTATTCAGAAGGAAGCCCAAAAATCCGATCCCAGCCAGCATGGACACCCAGCGAGCCACTTTTTTCGGTTTAAATCTTTTCTGCCTGGCTAAAAGGCCAAAAAGAAAAAGAATCAGCAGAACCATCTCCGGAGTTCCAAATTGAACCTTTGGGGAGGGCTCCTCAATGGCGGGAAGTTTGAGTGCTTTTGTGGCCACCTGCCGGGTGGCGTTTTTAACCGCATCGGCAAGAGCACTGGCACTGTAGGTTGCCCCTGTGATGGCATCGACATCCTCTCCTAGTATGAATGGATTTGCATAAGATTTGTGTTTGAATTCATCGATCAGGCGGCTTCTGAGTACTCGCCGGAAAAAGGAATATGTTTCTTTATGCTCTACAACCTCTATTCCTAGGATTGTCCCTTCAATTGAAACGGAAACAACGACTTTTAACTCTCCTCCATAACCGTCAGCAGTTCCAGGACTTATATATCCAAGCAGCTTATTTTTCCCGGGACTATCCCAGGCTTCATACACTCCACTCTGCATGTGTTCGATAAAACTTGCCTGAGGAAAAACACTCTTCAGAAAAGGTTCGAGATCGGCCTCAGACCGCGATAGACCGGTGAACAAGGCTATAACGATTAAACCCACAGCCACAAGTGCGAGAATACGTTCCAGACGTTTCGAGGACATAGTTTTTTAGAGTTCTTTCACATGCGTTCGCGGGCCGTTATGGACTTCTGACCGTCCATTTTCCAAAATTCAGTGTCAGGGAGTTGCTGGCCATAGCCGCTGGCCTGATCCAAGGTGACCATCACTTTATTGAGAGGATCGACTTTTCCCTTGATGACTGTCCTTATCATCCTGTGCAGCCAGGAGTTGTTCGGTTTTGTAAAGGGACAGACACGTTTGCAGTTGGAGCAGCTGAAACCGTTAAAATCGTAGCATTTCTCGGAATTGATGTACCATTTGTAGGAGCCAGGATTGTTGGAAAGGGAGAGTCCTTCCCATGTCCGTTGTCCTTCAGAGATAGCGCTGCTTGGACAATCCTCTGCACACAGCATGCATGACTCACAAAACTCTGTGACACCAAATTCGATGGGGGAGTCCGGGACAAGAGGCATGTCGGTTATCACTTTCGCCAGACGGACACGCGGACCATACTTTGGAGTCATAAGAAGTCCCATGCGGCCGAGCTGACCCAATCCGGCATCTATGGCAATGGGAATGCTGAGTCCCGTCCCGTTTCCGGCCGGAATCGCTCTGTAGCCCAAACCGCGAATAAATTGAGCAAGCGTGTTGGCTGTAAAGGCCATTCTGGAGTATCCATCACCCACCGCTGCTGAAGCCAATCTTCCCGGGGAATTGGCTATTCCGAAATAGTTCTCTTCAAATGCCAGAGCTATAACTCGGTTCATCGATTGTGGAATATACAAGGCGTCTTTTCCCCGTTCAAAGCGTTCACCCTCAGAGATGACGGGAATGGCGCGGCTCCTATCTTCTCGAGTGGGAGAAAAACTGTCGGAATAAATCCACAAGGGATTGAGTTCTGCGATTCCAGCTTGTGAAGCTCCGTAAAAAAGGCTGGCGTGTTTAACAACTAAAGAGGTATCCTGCCAGCTCATATCCAAATCTGAAGGATCCCAAGGGCCAAGCTGTTTCGACAATCTACTCATCATGCCATAGCGGTCCGATTCCCATCCATAGCTTAAACCTCCTCCGGAACGGGCACCATGCCAAGCTGCATCCATGAGAGCATAGTCCAAGCGGGTTTGATTCGGAACGATTCCTTTTCCGTCAAAAAGATTGACCATTGTCAGATTTTCTTTTGTTTCTGGTCGGTTTCTGCGATTTGGATCCCAGGAGTTCCGGCTGAACGTAGTGGATTTTTCACTCATTTTTTTGAGTTTTGCAGAATCGTATTGATATGGAAATTTTTTCCCGCTCAACCTTTCCACCTGAAATCCTCCGTACTCGCTTTCTGATTCTACGAGAACTCCATTTGGAGTTTTGGCGATAATTCGTGGAGCCAAGAGTCCGGCTCCTACAGCCGATGTCCCAAGTCCCATAAGTTTTAAGAAATTCCGTCTGTCGATTGGTGAATTGGCCATCTTAGTCCCTTCCTACTTTTTTTAAAAACACAAAACGTCCCAGTAAAGTTCCCCAGATAACAGCAATAAATCCTGTGATAATGCCCATGACAAGTGCAGCTCGGGGAGCTCCCTCAGACAGAAAACTGTTGATCAACTCAAAAACGAATGTGGCGTAGAGAAATCCCAAAATCGTCAAGATCCACTGCCACCAAGACAAAAACATGTTGTGCTTCCGGATGGTGTTTAATAGGAGAAAAAAACCAGTCACAATGACCGCTCCGATGAGAAGATGACTCATAGTTATGTCTCCTTACGAGTGACTAAAATATGAATATTATCGAGCCTAAACCTATACCATACGTACAAAAAACCGTCAAATAGATTTCACACGGATGACTCTAATGAAGGCGAGGAGTTAAATGTAAGCCAAATGAAACTTACAACAAGCCCCTATAAAAAATAAAACTATTTATCCAAACGAGCCATATCGATTAAAAAATCGATGAACCAAGAGACTTCTCCTATAGAACCGGCTTTTCTGAAAAGTATGGATGGGTTTCCATTTTCAAGGAGTTTGATTCCAATTAAAGTTGGCGTCGCTGTAGCAGCAAGTTGTTCGTATATGGACATATCCTTGTCAGGAAAAAGTGGGAAAGAAACCTTGTATTCCTCTTTAAATGACGCAATTTTTTCGTGCGTATCTCTTGCGCCAATCCCGATGATTTTGATTCGACCTTTCAAATCCGGCCGGTCTTCAATAGCTTTGTAGAGTTTATTTGTATTGGGAGCTTCTTTTTTGCAGTGGGGACAGGTCGTCGAAAAAACATTGACGAGGACAACATCTGCCTTGATTTGAAGAATTTTGAAGTTTTCTTCACTCGAAATACCCAGATAGGACTGGGCCCCTCTGTCCTTTGGAGTAAGAAGAGTGATTTCCTTAACAGAGATCCTGTCTGATAGTGTTTTCTCAGAAGGAGTGGATGAAATCTCTCCCGTTGTAGACGTACAGTGGGCAAATATCAGCAAGAAGAAGAGAAGCGATAGGGTAGGAAAAACCATATAGTTTCTTTTTTTCATGTTTTATCCAATTTAATAAATTCTTATCAAACCATAGTAGCATGGTTCTTTATTGACGGCTAGTTTACCCCAGTGAGCAATCGACTGGATTTTATTTCATTTTATTGATATTTTTTATGTGGAAAATGAACAGAAGGAATTTTCTAATAAACAGTTCTTTGTATCTAGGGGCTTTAACTTTGGCTGGTTGTAACCTTGGAGAGAATCGTTCCATTCGGAAAAAAGGCAAAAACAAGAGTCCCAATATTGTTTTTATTCTTGCCGACGACATGGGTTACGGAGATATTCAGGCCTACAATCCTGATTCAAAAATCCCTACTCCAAATTTGAATCGTCTTGTTAACCAAGGTGTGCAGTTTACTGATGCCCACTCCGGTTCAGCTGTATGCTCACCCACTCGATACGGGCTTTTAACAGGACGCTACTGTTGGAGAACGGAGCTCAAAAGCGGTGTTCTCTGGCCGCCCAATGACAAACCCCTTATAGGCCCGGACCGCCTGACTTTAGCCGGGATGCTCAAACAGATGGGTTATCATACGGCCTGTATCGGGAAATGGCATCTCGGAATGGAATGGGGGAAGGACGATAGCGGAGAGGTTAACTTCAACAAATCTCTTGAGTACGGCCCCACGGATGTGGGTTTTGACGAGTTCCTCGGGATTGCAGGATCTCTGGATATGATCCCTTATGTTTTCTACAGAAATCATGAACCAACTTTGCCATTGACTGAGATCCAGCCAAAATTCTCCTTTCCCAGGTTTATAAGGGAAGGTCCAAGAGGTGAGGGATTCGATCCAGGTTTAGTGCTCGATCAGCTCACGGATGAAGCTGTCGATTACATAAACCGGCGCTCCGGAGAAAATAATCCATTCTTTCTCTATTTTCCGATGACAGCCCCACATAAACCTGTTTGGCCTAGAGAAAAATTCCAAGGAAAAACAGATCTGGGCCCCTACGGTGATTTTATCCATCAGACAGACTGGTCAGTGGGACGGGTGCTGGAAGCACTTGAGAATAACGGCATAAACGAAAACACACTTGTTATTTTTTCCAGCGACAACGGCTCCTATATGTTCCGGCGACAGCAGGAGGAGCTTGATCATCTGGATGATCCTGGAATACAGGGATACAATCCATCCAACCATGAGGCCAATGCCATGTGGCGCGGAACCAAGGCGGATATCTGGGAAGCAGGTCACCATGTCCCTTTTATTGCCCGCTGGCCTGGACAGATCAAACCCAGCAGCCTATGCGAAGAGACGATCTGCATGACTGATGTTATGGCAACCCTTGCCGAAATCACGGATTTTTCACTCCTTGACAATACAGGCGAAGACAGCTTCAGCCTGTTGCCTTTGATGAAAGGGAAGGAATGGTCTGTTCCCCGGGCTCCTGTGATCCACCATTCCGCCAATGGGATGTTTTCTTTAAGGGAAGGGAAATGGAAAATGGTTTTTGGCAGCGGTTCGGGCGGCCGGCAAAAACCG
>CAZLLG010000006.1:12387-29254 GCA_964560275.1 uncultured Eubacteriales bacterium
GATCAGGTCCTGTGAGACCAGGAGCATGTCCATCTATTGGAAAACCTTTTGAAAAACCTTATTTTTTGTTCGATCTGGAAAAGGACCCTTCAGAAACCAAAAATGTGATAGAGCAATTCCCGGATATGGCTAAACATCTATCAGAACAGCTCGACTCGCTCATGAATAATGGGCGAAGCCGATAAGCCTATTCTTTTGGAGCGATAAAACATGAAAAACTGGAAATTTGTCTTTTTCCTTATTTTGTTTGTGCTTGTGGTTTTATTTCCTGTTACTTTTTTGCTTTATAGAAAGGACGTAAAGGACGAATTAAAAGCACTAAAGCTTTTGTACGACAATCCGGCGTCTCAATGGTTGGAGGCCTTACCAGTGGGCAATGGTTGGCTGGGAGGGATGGTCTTCGGTGATCCTAAAAAAGAACACATCCAGTTTAACGAGGATTCCCTGTGGACAGGGATCCCTAGAGACTATGCGAATCCCACGGCCTATGAATCCCTATCTGAAATTAGAAATCTGCTCTTTGAGGAGAAACAGCAGGACGCGCATAAACTGGCTGGCGAAACATTCATGAGTATTCCTCTCAGGCAGGAACGGTATCAGCCGTTTGGTGACATTTGGATCGAATTTGATGGGCATTCCGAGTACAGTGATTTCAAGCGTGAGCTCGATCTGGAAAGAGCGGTCGCCACCGTCCAGTACAAATCAGATGGCGTGACGTATACACGAACGGTTTTTTCCAGTTATCCTGATCGAGTGATGGTGGTTCATCTCACTGCAGATAAATCCAAAAAACTTAATTGTTCTGTCTATTTAACGACTCCACACAAAAAGTCAGAAATAAAAACTTATGGTGATATAATTGTCCTTAAGGGAAAGGTTTCTGAGTATTTTCACCGGCGAGAAAATGAGGTGCGTCCAAGTATCCTCAAGTTTGAAACACAACTAAAGGTCTTAGATTGCAACGGCAGTCTTCAGGAAGAAGGTGAAAAACTTAAAGTCTCGGATGCCAGTTCAGTCACATTGGTCTTGACAGCAGCGACAAGCTACAAGAGCTACAGCGACACCAGTGCCAACCCCGGAGCAAGGTGTGATCAAGCTCTCGCTTCTCTTAAAGGCCCATACAAATCCCTTTTAAAAACACATTTAACCGACTATCAGAGCCTGTTTAAAAGAGTGTCTATCGATTTGGGAGTGACCGAACAGGTTAATAAACCAACAGATGAACGCATTTTGGATTTCCAAAAAGGAAATGATCCACATTTGGCTGCCCTGGTTTTTCAGTATGGTCGATATCTAATGATCTCATCCAGTCGCCCTGGTTCCCAACCAGCAAATCTCCAAGGAATTTGGAATGACCGTATGGATCCGCCGTGGGAAAGCAAATACACCACAAACATCAACTTTGAAATGAACTACTGGCCAGCTGAACTGTGCAACTTATCAGAATGTCACGAGCCAATGTTTTCTCTAATCGAAGATTGTGCGGTTACAGGTGCTTTGGTCGCAAAAAAACAATACAACAGCCGTGGTTGGCTGATCCACCACAATACCGATATTTGGCGTGGGGCGGCACCGATCAATGCATCAAATCACGGGATCTGGCCCACTGGGGGAGCGTGGATGAGTCAACATCTGTGGTGGCGCTATTTGTTCACGATGGATGAGGAATTCCTTCGAGTGCGAGCTTACCCGATTTTAAAAGAGGCTGCACTCTTTTTTGTCGACTATCTCATCGAGGATCCACGCAAAAATAAGGGTTGGATGATCTCGGGTCCCTCCAATTCTCCAGAGAATGGTGGATTGGTTATGGGGCCTACCATGGATCATCAAATCATCCGCAATCTTTTTTCTAACTGTATCGAAGCGTCCAAAATCCTTGGAGTCGATTCAGATTTAAGAGAACAGCTCAAGGACCTCAAGGCCAGGATTGCTCCTAACCAGATCGGCAAGTACGGCCAACTTCAGGAGTGGCTGGAAGACAAAGATGATCCAGACAACAAACACAGGCATGTGTCCCATCTTTGGGGACTGCATCCGGGAAATGAGATCACAAAAGAAGATACGCCTGATCTGTTTGAAGCAGCCAGGAAATCCTTGGAGATGCGGGGCGATGAAGGAACTGGGTGGTCTATGGGTTGGAAAGTCAATTTCTGGGCACGTCTCAAAGATGGAGACAGGGCCAATATTCTTCTCAATAATCTGATGCGCCTGACCGGTTCTTCCCTTACGGAATATGAAGGAGGGGGCATATATCCCAATCTATTCGATGCCCATCCGCCTTTTCAGATCGATGGCAATTTTGGCGTCACTAGCGGAATTGCCGAAATGCTGCTGCAGTCCCACCGCCGCAATGGGGAAGGGGATTATATTCTAGAAATTTTACCGGCCCTGCCCTCAGTCTGGCCCACAGGATTTATCAAGGGTCTCTGTGCCCGAGGTGGTTTTGAAGTGGATTTAGAGTGGGAAGACGGAAAACTACTCACAGCAGAAATTCAATCTAAAGCCGGGAGTCGATGTTTTGTCCAGTATAAAGATCTATCCATTGAATTGGAGACAAAAAAAGGATCTGTCCATAAACTCAACACTAATCAGTTTGAAAAATAGTGTTTAGTGCCCAGGAGTTGTTGCTCGCGATTTTTTATTGAATTAATTTCAATATTTGTATAAATGTAATAGTCATGAATCGATTTGAGGAGGGGATTATGAACAGACACATCGGTGTTATTCTCGCGTTATGTTTCATCTGGGCTTCTGGGATACTTGGTTTTGCTCAGACACAAGGAACATTCACCATGGAGGAGGTTTTGGCTCCGCCATATCCATGGGCTCTCGTTTCGGCCAAAAATGCGGATCGTATTGCCTGGGTATTCTATTCAAAAGGCGAACGAAATGTCTGGACTGCGGCGGCCCCGGATTTTAAGCCAGTCAACTTGACTGGATATGCCAAAGACGAGGTTTTTGAGATTCCGGATGTCTATATCACTGACGATGGAAAAACCGTTGTCTATATCAAGGGCGGCCGGCCAAACAGTGAAGGATGGGTCACCAACTCAAACAGCCATCCGGACGGGCAGGAGCAGGCCATTTGGGCCGTACGAGCAGATGGAGGAAAACCCTGGAAAGTTGCCCTTGGCAGCAATCCTGTTCTTTCTCCGGATGGAAAAAGTTTGCTTCAAGTGAGAGAGGGACTGATTTACAGATTTCCTTTAACTCCACCAACAGAATCCGACTTTGTATCTGAACCGGAACTTCTGTTTAGAGCACAAGGTCAGAACGTATCTCCAGTTTTTTCTCCCGATGGGGGCTGCATCGCTTTTGTCAGCCGCCGAGGCGACCACAGCTTTATAGTGGTTTTCGACTTTGAAAAGAGACAGCTCACTTACATCGCCCCCAATGTCGACAGAGACAGCGATCCTCACTGGTCTGCGGATGGCAAGAGGATTGTCTTTTTAAGGCGGCCCGGGCTTCAGTATGGCTCGGTTTCGGGTTTTGGAGGATATCGCGGTGGTGGAGTGGCCAGCCAGGCCATCTGGATTGCGGATGTCGAAACTGCAACAGCTAAAAAAATATGGCAGTTCCCCACACAAAAACCCCGCTACTATTCATTCCGCAATTTTCTTCTTACAGCCAATGGACGAATACTCTTTAGAGCCGAAAGAGAGAACTGGAATCATGTGTATTCCATGCCGCTGACTGGAGAAGATCCCATCGATCTAACCCCGGGTGAGGCTTTTGTCGAACATATCGGGCTTTCATCCGATGGAAAAACACTTTTTTACAGCACCAATTTAGCGGATATTCACGGCCGTCACATTTGGAAGGTTCCTACAGCCGGTGGCAAGCCAGTACAGCTGACAAAAGGCGCCACCTTAGGCACATACCCTGTAGCCTTAGGATCCGGAGACAAAGCAGCTTTTCTCTACGCCACAGCCGTTCACCCCACCTCCATAGCTTTCATCCCAACCAATGGAGGGGATATCACTGTTGTTGCACCTGAAGAACTTCCAGCCGAATACCCCATGGATGCACTGATTATTCCTGAACTTATTATCGTAAAAGCTCCCGATGGACTCGAGATTCCCTGCCAGCTATTTTTACCCAAAGGAGCAAAACCAGGAGACAATCTTCCAGGTGTGGTCTATACACACGGTGGTCCTGTCCGTCAGATGCTGTTAGGGTGGCACTATATGGAGTTCTATTCTGAAGCCTATGGGATCAACCAGTATTTTGCCAATCACGGCTACGCGGTGATATCTATAAATTACCGCAGCGGTATTGGCTACGGCCGTTCGTTCCGCAATGCCCCGAATACTGGGAGGCGTGGAGCGGCTGAATACCAGGATATCCTTGCCGGAGCAAAATACCTGCAGAATCGTCCCGAGGTGGATGCAGACAGGATTGGAAAATGGGGGCTCTCCTATGGTGGACTTCTAACAGCTATGTCCTTAGCGAGAAATTCCGATATCTTTAAGGTCGGTGTGGATTTAGCCGGCGTGCACGACTGGTCGCAACGGGGGAATATGTCTGAAGCCCAGCGTAAACTGGCCTACGAATCATCCCCAGTAGCGGACGTAAAAACCTGGAAATCACCTGTTCTTTTTCTTCACGGAGATGACGACCGGAATGTGGCCTTTCAGCAGACCGTTGATATCGTACAAAAATTGCGCGCTAAAGGGGATGTCCACATCGAACTGATGATCGCTCCGGATGAACCACATGAGTTTATGCTGTATAAAAACCGGATGGATGGCTACAACAGAACCTTTGAGTTCATCAACCGGTTTTTAAAAAAATAGAATCTATAATTAAAAGGGAAGGAGTGTAGAATGAAAAGAACGCCTCGATCTTTGTCAATCTTGTTTGCTTTTGCTGTGGCTCTTTTAGCATGGGCTCATCCGGTCAAAGCCGAACAAAAGGTCACCGAACCAAAAGCTCAGCTCGGGTTTAACATTGGAGATGACTACACACTGATCACTTACACTCAGCTGACCAAATACTGGAAAACGCTGGACAAAGAATCTCCACGGATGAAACTGGTCGAAATCGGGCGAACAGCCGAAGACCGGCCACAGTGGATGGCCATCATCACATCTCCTGATAACCACAAAAAACTTGACCGCTACAAAGACATTTCAGCACGGCTGGCACTGGCAAAAGGATTGAGTAACGAAGGTGCCAGAAAGCTCGCTTTTGAAGGAAAAGCTGTTGTGTGGATCGATGGTGGACTCCATGCGACTGAAGTAGTCGGTTCACATCAATTGATGGAGATTGTGTACCAGATGGTCAGTCGAGATGATAGAGAGACCTTGCGTTTCCTCGATGATGTGATCGTACTTGCCGTTCATGCCAATCCTGATGGAATGGAGCTTGTTTCAAACTGGTATATGCAGGAATCCGATGTCAAAAGGCGCTCCACGCGCGGTTTGCCACGGCTCTATCAAAAATATGTTGGCCATGACAACAACCGCGATTCCTACATGGCTACACAACCTGAAACGATCAACATGAACAAAATCATGTACCGGGAGTGGTATCCACAGATTATGTACAACCACCACCAGACAGGGCCAAGTGGATTGGTTGTTTTTGTCCCTCCGTTCCGTGATCCGCCTAACTACAATTTCGATCCTCTTCTCATTATTGGGATCGAACAGGTCGGTGCCGCCATGCATTCCCGCCTGATTGCCGAGGGAAAACCGGGCAGTGGGATGCGTAATGTTTCCAGCTACTCGACATGGTTCAACGGAAACGTCCGGACAACCGGATATTTCCACAACCAGATCGGCATACTGACGGAAATAAAGGGAAATCCTACACCGGTAAGACTTAACATCATTCCCGACCGCATGCTGAAAAGTATGGATGCTCCATTTCCGATTGAACCAAAAATATTTCATTTTAAGGAAGCCATCGAATATTCCATCACTTTGGACAAGGCTATTATCGATCTCGCATCTCGTTACAGAGAAACATTCTTGTACAACCGCTATATCATGGGTCGAAACAGCATCGAAAGAGGAAGTCAGGATAACTGGACCATTCATCCCAAAATTGTAGATATGGTAAAGGCTGAAGTGAGTCAAGCCTCAGGGGCGAATCAACAGGCAGCTTCAGGTTTTGGCAGGAGGAGCCGCGGCATCACCGATGAGCAGTATCAACTCTTCCGGAAACCTGAAAACAGGGATCCTCGTGGATTTATCCTTCCTTCCGACCAAGACGATTTTCCCACGGCCACAAAGTTTATCAATACTCTTATAAAAAATGGAGTGACTGTTCATCAAGCCAACCGTGACTTTGAGGTTGCCGGGAAAAATTATCCTGCAGGGTCCTATGTTGTCAAGGCGGCCCAAGCTTTTCGTCCGCATGTGATAGACATGTTCGAGCCCCAAGACCATCCCAATGATTTTATGTACGAGGGAGGCCCTCCGCGTCCTCCTTATGACAATGCCGGATACACGCTGGCTTTTCAGATGGGTATTGAATTTGACCGTATCCTTGAGGGATTTGATGGCCCATTTGAGGAATTGGAAGATCTGGCTAAACCTTTCCCTGGGAAGGTCGACAATACTAACAAAGCGAAAGGATTTTTACTCGATCATGCCTTCAACGATTCCGCAGTGGTCACCAACAGGCTTCTTGCCGATGGACACAAAGTCTTTTGGCTTAAAAAGACTTTTGAGGTAAACAATAAGTCCTTTTTTCTTGGGACTATCTATATCGAAGCCAAGTCATCGACACTTAAAAAACTGGAAGGAATGGCCAAAGAATTGGGAGTCAGTTTTTATGGAACACCTGCCGTACCTGCTGTTTCGGCACTGAAGCTCAATCCAGTCCGAATAGGACTTTGGGATCGCTATGGGGGCTCGATGCAGTCAGGTTGGACGCGCTGGATTCTCGAACAATTTGAGTTCCCGTTTGAGGTAGTCTATCCACCAAAGCTCGATGCCGGTAATCTTAAGAACCAGTTCGATGTCCTGATTTTTGTAAGCGGTGCCATCCCTGCTGTTCGCCCAGGACAGAGCGGAGGGCGCGGTTTTGGTGGCTCTCCAAATCTGGAAACTATTCCACAAGAATATCACCATATGGTTGGAAATATTACCTCTGATAAAACCATCCCAAAACTCCTCGAATTTCTCAATGAAGGAGGAACAGTTTTAACTATCGGCTCCTCTACCAATCTAGCTCAACATGTCGGCGTGCCAGTCGGGGATCACATGATTGACCAGAACGGCGCCTCTCTTTCGCGGGAGATATACTTTGTTCCGAGTTCTGTTCTTGAAGTCAGAGTCAATTTGGAGCGGCCTGTCGCCTATGGGATGAAGGAACGGATCGATATTTTCTTCAGCCGCAGCCCTGTTATGCGGCCCTATGTTGAAGCGGACAAGAAAGGATTTCGCACAATTGCTTGGTTTGACAGCGATAAACCTCTGCGGAGCGGATGGGCCTGGGGACAAGACCAGCTCTACAGTGGAGTGGCCATAGCCGAGGCTAAGGTCGGCAAGGGACAGCTATTCCTCTTTGGACCGGAAGTCCTGTTTAGAGCACAGCCCCATGGCACATTTCATTTTGTCTTTAACGGGATATTTTTAGGAGGTTACGCTTAAATAAAACTGGCCACTGTTTCGACAGCCCGCTCTATCTCGGAGAGGGGATTGTAGAAATGCGGTGAAAATCGGATATTAGGCCCCATCGCCGCACATCCGATATCAAATTTAGCATAGAGCGCATCGAGAGCTTTTTGCGAGTCGAGGCCGGGCACTTCAAAGACTACTACTCCCCAACACATGGTGTGGTCCATTGGTGTGACGAACTTAACATTAGGAATTTGTTTTTTTAGGCCCTCTTTTACTGCGTCGGCCAGCATTCTTGCTCGTGTTGATATGCGAATTTTGCTAAGGGTGTTGTGAAACTGAGCCGCTTCGAACATGGCGGAGACACGGGAGTCGTCCTGCTGTCCAAGGTTGTCAAATTTCCGTGCGCCGCTTTTAACGGCCGATTCCCAGCCTACGCCCACATGGCTGGGATAGAGTGAGTCAATTTTATCCCGGCGAACATAGAGGAGCCCCACTTCTTTAGGACCACAGAACCACTTATGTGAGCTGGCTGTAAAAAAATCGCAGCCCATATCATGAAGGTCGAGAGGTAGTGTGCCAAATGTCTGCGCCCCGTCAACAAGTGTGAAAATACCCCTCTGCCTGGCAATCGAACATAATTTTTTTGCTGCAATCCTCTGGCCCGAAACATTCGAGACTTGCGAAAAGGCCAACAGTTTTGTTCTGGGGCTTATCACTTCAACAAATGGTTTGATCAGATCATCTGGACTTTCCGGGTGTTCAGGAGTTTGAACCCGAATGATTTGATATCCATATCGTTTTGCCCGAACATCAAAGGCAATATTGGCTGTGGGATGGTTCTGATCCCAAATGATCACTTCGTCATTTTTTCCAAAAGGGAATCCATTGATGACAAAGTTATTCCCCTCGCTCGTGTTTCTTACAATGGCAATTTCATCACTGTCAGCTCCGACATAATCTGCCAAAGATGTTCGGGTTTTCTCCTTCATCTCTGAAAATTTTGCGCGGTTAGCAAAAGAAGGATCACTGTCGACATCTTTTGTAAGTTCTATAACCCTTTGCTGCACGATCGCAGGTGCGGGACAGAGATTGGCGGCATTGAGCATGACAAGATTGTTTCTGATCAGAAATTGCTCTTTAACCAGTGTCCAAAATTTTTCGTCACCTGTGGCTTTTTTTGAATCCAAAACGGTGGCCGTCCGTTTCAGGAGATCATAGGATGATTCAGTCTGCTTGATATCGAGAAAAGGCCAAAGTGCACCTGCGGCTGTTCCTTTAGCCAGTCCCTTGAGAACAGATCGTCTGCTTAGTTCAGGGGATTTGTCGGAAAAATGATGGATATTCTTTATTCCCATTTGTGCCTCCTGCTTGTTACCTGTCGATATACTCAAGTGACAATGAGTATATCACTCCAAAATCAATTGGGAAATAAAAATACAAGGAAAATTGTGATAGAATCTGGCAAGGACATGAAAAAAATCGGTTTGATCATCAATCCTATCGCCGGAATGGGAGGGCGTGTGGGATTGAAGGGAACCGATGGGCAGGATATCCTGGAGAGAGCCTTAAAATTGGGCGCCATCCATAAGTCTGAGGAAAGGGCAAAAGAAGCTCTCCAAATTTTGAATAAATCCGCATCTGAAATGAAAATAATAACCTACAGTGGTCAAATGGGAGAAGACGCAGCAAATGAGTGTGGTTTTTCTCTGGAAATCATCGGTTCTCCATTTGGAACAGACACATCTTCAAAGGATACAAAAAATGCAGCCAAGGCCATGCTGGAAACAAAAGTGGATCTTCTTCTTTTTGCCGGAGGAGACGGAACAGCACGAGATATATGTAGTGCGGCCGGCAGTGAGCTCAATGTCATTGGAATTCCCACAGGAGTTAAAATCCATTCGGCTGTCTTTGCTATAAATCCTTTGAGTGCAGGGGAGTTGGCTTCCCTCTTTGTGCAGGACCGGATCAAAAATGTTCGTGAGGCTGAAGTTATGGACATCGACGAGGAACTATTCAGGCAGGGTCATCTTTATGCCAAACTCTATGGGTACTTAAAGATCCCATGGGAAAGGAAATTATTACAACGGCTAAAAGCAGGATCAGCAGTGAGTGAAAAGTATGTCCATGAGGCGATCGCTCACGAAGTCGATCAGAAAATGGAAGACGACTGCTTCTATATCATCGGTCCCGGCACCACAACCCGGGCTGTTATGAAAAAACTGAATCTGGACAACACACTTCTGGGAGTGGATGTGGTCAAAAATAATAAACTTGTTGGGAAAGATCTCAATGAAGCGCAGCTGCTTGAACGAATCAAAGGCCAAAAGACAAAACTTATTGTCACTCCGATTGGGGGACAGGGATATATTTTTGGCCGGGGGAATCAACAGATTTCACCTGAAGTTCTCAAGATTGTAGGAAAATCCAATATTTTAATTATCTCATCAAAACAAAAACTCAATGCACTCAAAGGTCGTCCGCTGCTTATCGATACCGGAGACAAGGAAACGGATGACATACTGAGTGACTACTACCGGATTATCACAGGATACAATGAAGCTGTCATTTTTAGGGTTTCGTCATAATATACTCTCCCGATTTATTCGTCTTTGAACCCAAGGTTTCTCTATGATATAGATTGTAAGACAGGAGCATCAAATGAACGATTTCTTAAAGCGTTTTCGGGCGTTGGGATACGATCATCCATGGCATATGTTTCCATACTACCTCGGCTTGTTTTTTTTAGTTATTTCAATCCTTGACTGGAGCTTCCACATGTTGTTCGACTGGGAACTGAAATCTTTTCTTGGGCAGTTGGCCTACAGTGGCACAATAACCTTATTCGTGTTTATCCTGGATCGGATTCGGGAAGCTCGAAGCCGACGGGTTTGAATGATGCCCATTGCGGAGTACTGCAATCTTTCCAATCGTACATAGGTTCTGCACAGTAAGAACCAAGCTGGGGTAAGCTCCGCTCAGGAGATGAGTTGTGTTCAACGCAGAGATTCGCGTAATTGATATAAAAATTTAACTGCTTTTCTTGGATCCCCTTTTGCTAGCAGAACTCTGTATTTGTAGAGATTGGCATTGTAGCTCATAGGATTTATCTTGAGTGATTCATCGAAAAATTTGATCGATTTTCGGAAATTTCCCAATCTATAGTAGGCGACGCCTGTATTGAGTAAAGCCGTCGAATTGTTTGGATTATTGTCGATGGCATTTTGGTAACTTTCAAGGGCATCTTCTATGTTCCCTTGTCTGGCTAAAGAAGCCCCAAGGTTGTTATAAGCCGTTCCAAATTCTGAGTTTGCCTCCAGCGATTGTTGAAAATATTCGGTAGCTTTTTTGTAATTCTTTCTATAGAACCAGGCTACTCCTAAGTCGGAGAGTTGGATAGCCTCGAGCTGAATTTCATCCAGGACTATCGGGAAACGGTTGGTAAAGGAAACACCTTTCCATTTTCTATACATGCTGAGGGATGATTCTTTTTCCTCCGTGGGCTCCCAATAGAAGGATCTGCCGTTATCTGTTTCGCATTTCAGAAAGACGTGGTCTGGGAAATAGACTGGTTTCAGGGATAGGTTGATGTGTTCAGAGGCGGCCAGGTAAATGGAGCAATAATCGTCGCAATCTAAATATTTCTCACTCTGTTTGTCTTTATTCAATTCTTCGACCAGGAGCACGTTTTTGCTGTACCAGAAGTTTTCCTCTTCTCTTAAGATTTTGCCAATGGTGCTCAATGCTTTCAGTGCTTTGGTTTTGTTGAAATGGGGTTGGGGTTGTATCTCTGCCGTGATTCTTTCAAGGATGCGGTTGAGGTTTTTATAAGCGTTATTTAGGTTTCCAAAATCTTTTTGGCGCTCCAAGGATAAACGGATGCCTGTGTCGTATACGTTCGTTTGGTTTTCTGCAGCCCGGAGGAATCCAGCGGAAAACAATATGGTCGTAATGAATAGAGACTGAATGAGGAAGACCTTGAAAAAATTGTCTAATGTTTTTCTTGTTTTTAATTCCATTTTCTTTCTTATTTATACTATCCTTTATTGATGTAGCATTTGCTTCTCTTACTATGATAGTAAAAAAATAAATTTTGTAAAGATGGAGGATTGAGTTAAGATGGTCACAATTATTTTCAGATTTAATGAAGCTGAGATCTACACAGTATCGATACAGTAAGGTGAACAATATGGTGAACAGTGATTTTTTATATGAAAAAATACTTCTGACTCTTTTAATTTTCCTGGGAATTTTCACCAGTTTATCCTGTACAAAATCCATGGTGTCTAAAGCCGATGTTGTATTTATCAACGGGCACATCATAACTATGGAAGAGAAACTTCCAGAAGCCCAAGCTTTTGCTGTCAAAGGTGGTTTTATCACTGAGGTTGGGACTTCAGAAGATTTAATCAGAGAATTTCCTGATGTCAGAATTGTGGACTTTAACGGAAAAACAGTTATGCCAGGAATTGTTGAATCTCACGGCCACCTTCTCAACTTAGGAAAGAGTTTTCTTGAGCTCAACCTTGAGGGAATTGAATCCCCGGATGACGCCGTTAAAAAAGTTGAAGAGTTTGTTCAGAATGCCTCTCCGGGTGAGTGGATTATCGGATGGGGATGGGATGAGGGGGCCTGGGCAGCCAATTATCCAAACAATAAGGCTCTTGATCGAATTTCAAAAGCTAATCCTGTTTATCTAAGAGGTCTTCATGGATTTGCCAGTTGGGTCAATTCCCGTGCTCTTGAATTGGCTGGTGTCGATACAGAAACAAAAAATCCAGATGATGGAGAGATAATCAAAGATAAAATAACCAACCAGCATACAGGTATTCTAACTAACAGGGCCCAGGAATTTGTAGAAGCTGTAATCCCTCCCATGAGTTTGAGTCAGATTGAAAAAGCATTGAGCTTAGCACATAAGGAGTGTCTAAAATATGGATTAACTACCGTCCATGAGGCTAGGACCACTAAACAGATGCTTGAGGCTTTCAACTCACTGAAAGAAAAAGGGGAGTTGGACATCCGGATTTATGCCATGCTGGATTGGACGGATGAGGAACTTATTGACTCTCACCTCAAAAAAGGCCCTGAAATTGATCACGATCATCTGCTGACAGTGAGATGCATCAAAATATTTGTAGATGGAGCTCTTGGATCCAGAGGAGCGGCGTTTTTTGAATCTTACAGTGACGATCCTTCAGCAACAGGCATAATCGAAACTCCGAAAGAATCCGTATTTCAACTAACACAAAGATCACTCCAGTCGGGATTTCAAGTGGCCGTTCATGCAATTGGCGATCGGGCCAACCGCATCACTCTACATGCCTATCGAAATGCCCTTAGAGAAGTCCCAGTTGAAGATCATCGACTGCGTATCGAACACGCCCAAGTTGTTGCATTAGAAGATATAACAAAATTTGCTCCTTTGGGGATAGTGCTTTCCATGCAGCCGCCGCATGCCACTTCGGATATGCCGTGGGCCGAAATACGAGTAGGCCCACAACGCATTAAGGGTGCTTATGCATGGCGTTCTTTTCTGGATACAGGTGTACACCTGACTTTAAACTCTGATTTTCCTGGAGAGTCTCTCAATCCTTTTTTTGGGATGTATGCTGCAGAAACACGCCAAACGCCTGCAGGTCGCCCAAATGGAGGATGGTATCCTGAACAAAGACTGACTCGCACTGAAGTGTTAAAGGCCTATACGGTTGAAGCGGCATTTTCTGGATTTGAGGAAACTATCAAAGGGAAAATTGCCAAGGGTATGCTGGCTGACTTTATTGTATTGTCTGATGATATATTAACTATCTCTTCAAAAGCTCTACTCGATCTTAAAGTAGAACAGACTTATCTTAGCGGTCAATTAAAGTATGAAAATAAATAAATTTCTGTAACTGCTTGATAACAAATGAATTATTACAGATAGGAGGAGGGAATGTTTAAACGATATTTGATTCTATGGGGCGTAGTTTTTGTTCTGTTGACTCAAACTGCAATGGGGACGATAAATTCAGATTTTGAAAAACTAAAATCAGAAGTTTTGAAAAAAGTAGAAGCGCGAAAGAATCAGATGATCGAGGCGTCTGATTTAATGTGGGAGTATGCAGAAATCGCCCTACTTGAATATGAGTCGTCAAAACTTCTTGCAGATATTGCAGAACTAGAAGGATTTATAGTGGATAGGGGAGTGGCTGATTTAGAAACTGCTTTTGTGGCAGTATACGGTTCAGGCAATCCGGTTATTGGGATACTGGCTGAATATGATGCACTTCCAGGATTATTTCAAGATAGAGGAGGTCATGGGTGTGGACATAATCTGTTTGGTGCAGGCAGTCTAGGTGCAGCTCTTGTGATTAAGGACCTTATAAAAGAAGGCAAGATCTCAGGAACCTTAAAGCTCTATGGATGTCCTGCTGAAGAAGATGTTGGGGGAAAATTATATATGGCCAGAGAAGGTCTTTTTGACGATTTAGATGCATGTCTTGCCTGGCATCCCAGTTATGAAACAAGTGTTGATGTCAGAGGAACTCAAGCTATCGATGATCTCACCATAGAATTTTTTGGCAAAACCTCACATGCAGCCTTTGATCCATGGCAGGGGAGGAGCGCTCTTGATGCCCTAGAGATGGCCACTTTTGGGATCAATCTCCTCCGAGAACACGTTAAGCCAACGGTACGTATCCATTATGTTGTTCTGGAAGGAGGAAGTGTCCCCAACGTCGTTCCAGAATACTCGAAATTGTGGCTTTGGGTCAGAGATTCCAAGAGAGACGGAGTTAAAAGTGTCCTCAGCCGGATTGAAAATATCGTTACCGGCTCTGCGATGGCTACAGAAACAACATCAAAAATCGAAAATTTGGGCAGTTATCATGAAATGCTAGTAAATTTGACAGGATCCAAGGTCATGCAGAAAAATTTAGAATGGATTGGACCTATAGAATACACTCCCGAAGAGGTTGAATTTGCGAATCGCCTGCAAAAAGACTCAAAAATGACAGAAAAAGGTATGATTTCCAGCATCAATAAGTTACAAGATCCAAATAAAGAACCGGAAGGGGGGTCCACTGATGTTGCTGAAGTGAGTTGGATCACTCCTACTCTTCACATTTCGACAACATGTGCTCCGTTTGAGATTCCATGGCACAGCCAAGCCGTGGTCACATCAAGCAAACATTCTGTGGGATACAAAGGAATGGTTTTAGCGGCAAAAGTCCTAGCAACAACAGCAGTAGATTTATATAAAGATCCAAATATTCTGGTTGAGATGAAAAAAGAGTTTAACACTTCACTCAATGGCTATGTGTACACAAGCGGCATCCCAAAAGATAGGAAACCTCCTAAACGGATAAAATAATCTGACTTGAATTGTCGAGATGTCAGCTCGAAAAATGAGGGATTCATAAGCTATTTAATTCTTTTGTTTTCAAGCATATCTACAAATTGTCGGCATGCCGACATTTTTTTAAATTTTTTCTTGCTATTTACTAAATAATTATATAGTTTAGTTTCAACGCACCTGTTGGAGAGAGAGTTTGATCATAGCGATAACGAATCAGAAGGGTGGAGTAGGAAAGACAACATCTGCCATTAATCTTTCAGCTGCACTCGCATTTAAAGGAAAAAATACACTTCTTATCGATACGGATCCTCAGGCTCACAGTTCGTTATCTGTTGTGAGAGATCCACATGCTCAAGAAAGATCTATCTATGATGTTCTCGTTGATAGTGAGAAGAAAATCGCAGATGTTATAATGCAGTCAACAATTCCAGGATTAAAAGTCATTATGTCGAAAATTGCTATGGCTAAGCTTGAAACTACATTAATTGGTGAAATCGATGGACATTATCGGTTAAAAGATAAGCTCGAAGCCATAAAAAAGCTGTATGACTTTATCATTATCGATACGCCTCCAAATTTGGGTTTAATAACCTTAAATTCACTTGTGGCGTCCGATCAGATTATCATTCCCATACAATCTTCTTTTCTATGTCTAGAAGGGACTGACGATCTTCTGGAAACCGTTGATAAAGTTAGAAAAGTAGCTAATCCGAATCTGCAGGTACTTGGTGTAATGATCACGATGCATGATAAACGGACGAATATCTCGAAAGATGTTGTAGAGAGAATAAAGAATGTGTTCGGAAAGAAGGTTTTTAAAACTGTAGTTTCTAAAAGTGTTAAATTAGAGGAAAGTCCGGCTTATAAAGAATCGATTTTTACGTTTGCTCCTCATTCAGTAGGAGCTATACAATACCAAAATGTTGCCGAGGAGATAATTAAACGTGCAAGGAACTAGAAAAAGCGGTCTGCCAGAACAGTTGAGTATGAGACATGACCATCACTATGTTGATCTCATCTCTAAAAGGAGCACGGGTCCTACAATCCGGATGATTAAAATTGAAAAAATTGATCCAAGCGCACGACAGCCTAGGAATCAATTAGGTGATTTGAAGGACTTAACAGCGTCAATTAAAGAAAAAGGTGTTCTAGAGCCTATTCTAGTGCGTCCTGTAGATGGTCGTTACGAAATAATTGCCGGTGAAAGACGCTTCAGAGCCTCTAAAAAAGCTAATTTGAAGGAAATCCCGTGCATAGAGATGGATGTTAAAGACAGCGAAGCGATGGAAATTTCGCTTATTGAAAATGTACAAAGAAAAGATTTGGATATTTTTGAAGAAGCAGATGGATTACGTGCTCTAGCTGATATATATGGATACAATCACCAACAAATTGCTGGAAAAATTGGTAAATCACGATCGACTATCACAGAAACTATGAATTTAGGTAAAATTCCAAATGAAATTAGACAGCTTTGTAAAGAATCTGAAATAACTAGCCGCACAACTTTGATAGAAATATCTAAACAAAAGACAATAGAAGACATGCAGCTTCTCATTAAAGAAATTAAAGAGCGAGATCTTAAACGTGAAGACACGCGTGACTTGTCAAAAAAGATGAAAGGAAAAGATGGTAGAGTAAAAAGATTTGTTTATAACTACAGAGGTAGAGATCCTAATTTCTATAAACTTCGTATTGAATTTAAAAAGCAAGAAGTTAACAAGAATGACATCATTCACATTCTTGAGGAGATATTGAGAAAGCTTAAAAAAGCTTAATTATTTTTTTATTGTAATTAGTTGACATAATAACCCTTATGCGACACAATATTACCACATATTGTATCTCCATTAATATCAACCACTTAGGATTGTGCACAGGCTGTGGATAACTCTTTTGCACTAGAATTGTGCAATTGTGGAAAAATTTGATTTTTAAAAATTGAAATATATAAATG
>CAZLLG010000007.1:0-29094 GCA_964560275.1 uncultured Eubacteriales bacterium
GGTTTATTATCGGTGCATCCATTTTTGCCTCAAATATAGGTTCGGAACATATCGTCGGGCTTGCGGGAACGGCGGCTAAAAGTGGCGTGGCCATGGGGCACTATGAACTCCATGCCTGGTGTATTCTTCTTTTGGGTTGGGTTTTTGTGCCGTTTTATATGAGAAGCCGTGTGTTCACTATGCCAGAATTTCTAGAAATGCGATATTCACCCACAGCCCGATGGATACTCTCTATTATTTCTCTTGTGGCCTATATACTGACAAAAGTTTCGGTCACTGTTTATGCCGGAGCCGTTGTTTTTCAAGCTTTAATGGGGATCGATTTCTGGACTGGTGCCTTGATCACTGTACTATTCACGGGAATCTATACAGTTATGGGTGGACTTAAAGCCGTGGTCTATACGGAAACTCTTCAGGCAATTGTTCTTTTGATAGGATCGCTCACGGTTACGATTCTGGGATTGATCAAAATAGGAGGATGGGGCAAACTCGTTTCAATTGTCGGAAGCCAGCACTTCAACCTCTTTCTCCCAATGGACCATCCTGATTTTCCATGGCTGGGAATGGTCCTGGCCCCGCCCATCGTAGGGATCTGGTACTGGTGTACAGATCAATGCATTGTGCAGCGGACTTTAGCGGCCCAGGGTGAAACACAAGCAAGGCGGGGGACTATCTTTGCCTCATTTTTAAAACTCTTCCCGTTTTTCATATTTTTTATCCCTGGGATTACGGCTTATGCTCTTTCAAAGACAGGTCAGCTTGAATTGGCGGCCTCCGATCAAGCGTTCCCAATGCTAGTCAAACTCCTCCTACCCATAGGCCTGAGAGGTTTTGTCGTGGGAGGTCTGCTGGCCGCGCTCATGAGCTCGCTGGCCGCAGTTTTTAACTCCTGTTCGACACTCTTTACTATGGATATCTATAAAAAAATCAGACCGGATGCATCTGAGCAGAGATTGGTCTATGTCGGCCGGGTGGCTACGGGTATTGTTGTTGTGTCCGGTATCCTCTGGATTCCTTTTATGAAGTTTATCTCTGGGGAGCTTTACCACTATCTGCAGAGCGTACAGGCCTACCTGGCTCCGCCGATTGCAGCCGTTTTTCTTCTCGGAATATTCTGGAAAAGGATCAATGCTAAAGGAGCTCATGCGGCTCTTTTAGGGGGATTCCTTATCGGGATTCTGCGCTTAGTCGCTGAGCTCAACAAAAAACATCTCAGCGGCTGGCTGCTGACTTTTGCCGACATCAATTTTTTGTATTTTTGTGTCTACTTATTTCTGGTCTGTATCGCGTTGATGATTGGATTCAGTGCTTTCAGCCGACCTCCTTCTTTTGAAAAAATCAAAGGACTTACCTATGGAACCACCATGGCTGAGGATAAGAAAGCTTCCCAAGAGAGCTGGACAAGGCGTGATCTGGCGTTGTCTTTTGTCGTTCTTGCCATTATCGCTATCATCCTCATTTACTTTTCACCTCTGGTAATCGCCAAATAAAATGAAAGCCTACTCATTAGGATTAGATTTTGGGACCAACTCCTGCCGGTCTTTAATCGTGGATCTGGACAGTGGTCAAGAATTAGCCAGCCAAGTCGATCCATACCCTTCCGGACTGGAGGGGATTTTTCTTGATGACAAGGATCCCAATGTCGCAAGGCAGAATGCAGAAGATTATCTTTGTAGTATGCGAGGGAGTGTCCAAGGTGCAATCGGTCGGGCCAAAGAAGCCGACTCGGATTTTAATCCCTCACAGATTATAGGGATTGGTATCGATACCACGGGAAGCAGTCCTATGCCGGTCAACAAAGACGGCATACCGCTGTCTCAAATGCCTGAATTCAAGGGAAATCTGGATGCGATGGTCTGGCTCTGGAAAGATCATTCCAGCTTTGCAGAGGCGGCCCAAATCACGGAGTTGGCAGAAGAAAAACGGCCTCAATTTCTGGCCAAGATAGGGGGAATTTATTCCTCAGAATGGTTCTGGAGTAAAATCCTGCACTGTAAAAATGTATCTCCGGAAATTTTCCAAGCCGCTCACAGCTTTGTCGAAATATGTGACTATATCCCTGCAGTCCTGGCCGGTGACACGAAACCGGACTCTATCGTCCGTTCTATCTGTGCGGCCGGGCACAAGGCTCTGTATAATGAAACATGGGGAGGGCTGCCCGATAAAGAATTTCTCTCTGAGCTCGATCCCGATCTTGGAGCGCTCAGAGACAGACTTTATACAACAGCTGTTTCATCAAATCAGTTGGCGGGATGCCTCTGCAGAGAATGGGCCGAGGAACTGGGATTGGATTCAGGTATTGCCATTGCTGTTGGGGCCTTCGATGCCCACATGGGAGCCGTCGGAGCAGGAGTGAAAGAGGGAACACTCGTAAAAATTCTGGGAACAAGCACTTGTGATATTATGGTTTCTCCTAAAGAAAAGGGATTGGCCGATATTCCCGGCGTTTGTGGGATTGTGGATGGATCGGTTCTCCCTGGATTTTATGGGATAGAAGCCGGGCAGTCGGCAGTCGGTGATATTTTTTTATGGTTTGTCCATCACCTCGTCCCGGATTCTTATGGGCAGACTGTCGATGCTAAGTTTAAAAATCTGGAAAAAGAAGCGGCCCGGCAGAAACCCGGAGAGCACGGGCTTCTTGGTTTGGACTGGAATAACGGCAACCGCACTATCCTTGTCGATGTCCGACTAAGCGGCCTCCTTATCGGACAAACACTTCAGACCCTGGCACATGAAATTTACCGCGCATTGATTGAGGCCACGGCATTTGGTGCTCTGACTATCATTAACCGGATAGAAGACTATGGTGCAGCGGTCCATGAGGTCATCAATTGTGGTGGGTTGGCGGCCAAGAATCCCTTTCTTTTACAGATATACGCCGATATCACAGGGCGGCCTATGAAGGTTTCACAGAGCGATCAAACCTGTGCCTTAGGTGCCGCTATTTTTGGAGCTGTCGCTGCCGGACCGGAACATGGAGGATTTAAAACTGTCGAAGAGGCGCAGCAGACTGTCACAGGAATAAGAGAGGTTTATCAACCGGATAAAAGCAATTCTGTTGTTTACAAGGACATGTACGAGCTCTACCATATTCTTCATGATGCGTTCGGAACCTCTTCCTGGTCAGGTTCTTTATCTCACGTGATGAAGGATCTGATTGCCCTGAGAGAGAGACAGAGAGGCAGGAGGATCGATGCTCGAAGAACTCAAACATAAGATCTGTCAAGCCAACCAAGGTCTCGCCTATTACAAGCTTGTGGCTTTAACATGGGGGAATATCAGCGGTATGAGTACAGACAGAGATTTTATGGTCATAAAACCCAGTGGCGTCAGCTACGATGAATTGAAACCCAATGATTTAGTTGTCGTCGATAGGGAGGGACAAAAAGTTGAGGGACATCTCTCTCCTTCTTCGGATACACCGATCCACCTGGAAATATATAAGGCTTTTGATGGCCTTTTCGGAGTAGCTCATACGCACAGTGTCTATGCCACGATGTTTGCTCAAGCCAACCGGAGCATTCCATGTCTGGGGACCACTCATGCCGACCATTTTTACGGTGATATTCCAGTCACACGAAAGTTTACAGAGGAAGAAGTCAATTCGGATTATGAAGCGAACACGGGAAAAGTGATTGTCGAACGATTTGAAAATCTCGATCCTATAACAATGCCCGCCGTTCTTGTAGCTGGCCATGGAGCGTTCACCTGGGGGAATAGTCCTCAAGAAGCGCTGTTCAACAGCGTCGCCCTGGAGGACGTAGCCAAAATGGCTTTTGGGACCATCCTTCTCCGGCCGGACGGGAATCCATTTCCAGACTTCCTCCTTCGAAAACATTTCTTGAGGAAACACGGATCTGAGGCCTACTATGGCCAGAAAAAAACAGGAGATAAACAATGAAAAATATTCCCGAGGTCAATTTAGGGATTGTTGCGGTCAGTCGGGATTGTTTCCCTGTTGAGTTGTCCAGAGACAGAAGAAATCAAGTCGTACGGGAGTGCGACAAAAGGAAGATAGTCCTTTCAACTGTCGAAACGGTTGTCGAAAATGAGAAAGATTCCATAAGAGCTCTGGAAGAGCTTGCAGAAACAAACGTCAATGCACTTGTGATCTACCTGGGAAATTTTGGCCCTGAAGGACCAACAACATGGCTGGCCCAAAAATTCGATGGGCCGGTGATGTTTGTTGCAGCTGCCGAAGAATCAGGCGGAAACCTTACTCAAGGCAGGGGAGACGCTTTCTGTGGGTTGCTGAATGTATCCTATAATGTTGGATTAAGGCAGCTGAGGCTCCACATTCCCGAAAATCCCGTAGGTCTTCCCGAAGACATCGCCGAAAAAATTGAAGATTTTCTTCCAGTCGCAAGGATTTTGCTCGGACTAAAAAAGCTCAAAATATTGGCTTTCGGACCACGACCTCAGGATTTTTTTGCATGCAATGCACCGATAAAACCTCTCTATGACCTGGGAGTCGAAGTCATGGAGAACAGTGAACTGGATCTCTATGATATTTTTCTGAAAGCTAAGGACAATCCGGAAATAGAGACAGTGGTTCAGGAAATGGCCATTGATTTAGGTGCTGGAAATACATATCCCGATCTCCTTCCCAGGCTTGCCCAGTATGAAGTGGCCCTAAAGACATTCTTTTCAGAGAATCTGGGCTCTTCTCTCTATGCGGTCTTTGCCAATAAATGCTGGCCGGCTTTTGAATCCTATTTTGGATTTGTCCCTTGCTTTGTCAATTCGCGTCTGGCTGCTCAAGGGATTCCAATAGCATGTGAGGTGGATATCTACGGCGCCCTGAGTGAGTATGTCCTTACATGTGCGACCCAACTGCCAGCCACCCTGCTCGATATCAACAATACCGTTCCCGATGACATGTATAAAGACGCTAAGAATGAGACAAAAAACTATAATTCAAATGATCTCTTTATGGGCTTTCACTGCGGGAATACGGCTGGATCCTGCCTAGTTCAAGGTGAAATGAAATACCAGTTGATTATGAATAGGCTTATGGAACCTGAGGGAAAACCCGACATCACTCGGGGAACTTTAGAGGGCAGAATTCGTCCTGGCGACATCACAATTTTCCGGCTCCAATCGACAGCTGACTGCCAGCTGCGGGCCTATGCCGCTGAGGGTGAAATCCTGGATATCGATCCCAAATCTTTTGGCAGCATAGGTGTATTTGCGATCCATGAAATGGCACGTTTTTACCGCCATGCCCTCATCGAGAAAAGATTTCCTCATCACACGGCCGTGGCCTTTCAGCATGTGGGGCGGACTCTTTTTAGCGCGGCAAAAATGCTGGGGATAAAAAGTTTTGATTTTAACAGACCAGCAGGACATATTTTTCCAACGGAGAATCCATTCAAATAAAATGAAAGCCGTTCATCTGACAGGAATTCGCCAGCTGGAAATAACGGATATTCCTCCTCCTCAAATAAAAAGATCTACCGATGTATTGCTCAGGATTGAAGCTGTAGGTCTGTGTGGATCGGATATCCACTACTATAAAACCGGAAGAATCGGGGATCAGGTTATCGATTACCCGTTTGCAGTCGGGCATGAATGTGCGGCTGTAGTGGAGGACATTGGTCAGGAGTGTCAACGAGTGAAAAAAGGAGATAGTGTTGTCGTCGATCCTGCCGTGCCATGCGGTTTGTGCGATCAATGCTTGAACAATCGCAGACACACCTGCCGGAATCTCCGCTTTCTGGGATGTCCGGAGCAGCTCGAAGGGTGTCTTTCAGAATTATATGTTTTGCCAGAAGACAACTGTTTTCCTGTATCCAAAAGAATGACTCCTGCACAAAGAGTGCTGGTTGAACCCCTCTCTATCGGGCTCTATGCCGTAAACTTTCTAAAGGACAAAAATATCCAATCCATAGGAATTTTTGGATCCGGACCCATAGGACTTAGTACCGCCCTGTCTGCCAGAGCGAAAGGGATTTCCCAGATCTACATGACAGATAAGATCGACAACCGCCTTGGAGCGGCAAAAACGGCCGGTGCACTATGGGCTGCTAATCCTATAAACTCCGATATAGCCAAAGAGATATACGAGAGAGAACCTTTCTTTTTGGATGCAGTTTTTGAGTGCTGTGGAGACCAGGATGCCCTCGATTTGGCAGTCGAACTGCTCAAACCTGGAGGGACACTCTTTATCATTGGGATTCCGGAAACGGATCGGATTATGTTCGACGTCCATAAACTCCGGAGAAAAGAACTTGTGCTGCAGAATATCCGCAGGCAGAACAGGTGTGTTTCGGAGGCAATCTCTCTTATTCAAGAGAATCGTGTGAGTGTAGATTTTATGGCGACACACTTTTTTTCTTTGTACGAAACTTTTGATGCCTTTGAGCTTGCCTCAAGCTATGCCGATGGTGTGATCAAGGCTTTAATTTACACTGGGAAGATAGGGGAGCTAAAAGAGAATAAATGAGTTCCAAAATAATGGATCATTGTATTAAAATTAAAATAACAGGGAAATGAGAATGGAAAGAACATCGATTCCAGTTGACAGAGATAGCAAGGCTTTAATCTTTGACTGTGATGGAACCCTGGCTGATACGATGGGATTTCATTTGGAAGCCTGGCATGAAGCTTTTTCCGTATTTGGGAAATCTTGTCCTGATATGTTTCTTGAACCTCTTAAAGGCATGAAGGAAAAACACATCATCGAGATGTTTAATGAAAAGTTTGAAGACAATGTGGACTGCCAGAAGTTCCTCGATGAGAAGCACAATCGTTTTCGCAGCAAGCTCAAAGATGTTAAGCCTATTGAACCAGTCGTGAAAATCGTTAGAACATTTTATGGAGTACTTCCCATGGCGGTCGTATCTGGTGGAATCCGTAAAAATGTCCTAATGACATTGCAGGAGATTGGACTTGATGATCAATTTGATGTGATATTGACAGCCGATGATCGTGTAAAACCAAAACCGGCTCCAGATATTTTAATTGAAGCGGCATGGCAGCTCAAGGTGCAACCCATTGACTGCCAGGTCTTCGAGGATGGAGAAATCGGGCTGATAGCTGCACGCGAAGCGGGAATGATCGCTACGGATATCCGTCTCTATCTTTAATTCTTTTTCAGACCATAAAAATCTCAAATCGGTCGTCAATCAATTTGTAATTTCTAGAACAACGATGGATTTTGCAGGCAGATCGACGATAACCGATCCTTGCTTAATTTTTGCTCCTTTAAAATCCACTGGTGTAACAGAATCCCCGTTTGTAAACGTGTTAAAAGCATTGATAGTGTCAGCTGTCAAGATTCGGCCGCTGACTCTCTGAATCCCAGTTCCTCGAATCTCACACACGATTTTTTGGGCTTTAAATGGATCGAGGTTGCAGAGAGAAACATGGATTTTCCCTTCCTTGTTTCGGGAAGCGGACGCACTGATGGCGGGAATACGATTGTCTTCATAGGTGTAATTTCTGCTGGTCAACTGCTGGGGAATTAAAGTCGCATCCTGATGGACTTTAAACATTTCATAAACATGATATGTAGGTGTCAAAATCATTTTTTCTTCTTCGGTCAATATAAGTGCCTGCAGCACATTGACAGTCTGAGCAAGATTAGACATTTTTACCCGCTTACAATGGGAATTGAAAATATTAAGTGTAAGGCCTGCGACCATTGCATCCCGTAAGGAGTTCTGCTGGTAGAGAAAACCGGGATTGGTGTCCGGTTCGACACTGTACCAGGTTCCCCACTCATCCACGATCAAACCGACTCTTTTTCGAGGGTCATACCTGTCCATAATATGAGTGTGTTGTGCGATGATCCCATCGATCCGGCCGGCTTTATTGAGAACATCGAACCATTCCGCCTCACCGAAGTCAGTCGCTGAGCGGCTGAGAGAGTAGTCAGGGCCGGTATAGTAGTGGATGCTCAATCCGTTCATCATCCGACCGGCCTTCCTCATCAGGGTATCTGTCCACTCGTAGTTATCTCCATACCCTCCACAGGCGATTTTGTACATCCTGTTGCCTGAAAAATTACGGACATATGTTTGGTACTGCCTGTAGACATCGGAATAAAATTCGGCCGTCATATTTCCGCCGCAACCCCAATTTTCATTCCCCACACCAAAGTAAGTGAGTGCCCAAGGCCGTTCTCGTCCGTTTTTTCTCCGGAGGTCAGCCATAGGACTGATGCCATCAAATGTCATATATTCAACCCATTCCTGCATTTCCTGGACAGTGCCGCTGCCGACATTTCCACAGACATATGGTTCTGCTCCAATCAGAGTGCACAGATCCATAAATTCATGAGTGCCGAAGTGATTATTTTCTGTCACCCCTCCCCAGTGAGTATTGATCATTGTTGGACGTTCTGAACGTGGGCCGACACCATCCTTCCAGTGATATTCATCCGCAAAACATCCTCCCGGCCATCTCAGCACGGGAATTTGAATTTTCTTGAGAGCTTCAACGATATCGTTTCGTATGCCTCGGGTGTTGGGGATGGGGCTATCTTCTCCAACCCAGTATCCTCTGTAAATGCATCGACCCAGATGTTCTGAAAAATGACCATAGATATTTTTATTGATTGTTTCACTGCCGAGATCTGCATTAAGTACCAGCAAGTTTTCTTTCGGTTGCTCGTCTTGGTCATAATCTCCGATTAAAGGAATGAATCCCAAAATTAATAATACAACCAGCAAGGCAAAACATATTCTCATCGTTTCCCTCCTCGCCATTTTCTTTGAATAAATAAAAAATATCATTCATTTATTTTTTTTGCCAGAATTTTGATGATAGAATAGACAGAAACCTAGAAAAGAAAGGAGATGAAAGGATGAAGAAGGCATATTTCCTTTTTATAGCTGTATGGTGTTCTGTTTTTCTGCTTTTCAGTTTATCCTGCCAAAAACAAACTCATGCAGACTATCCCTATCAACCGGTCACATTCACCTCTGTTCATTTTAGCGACAATTTCTGGCTGCCGAGGCTCGAAACAAACAGAAAAACGACCATTCCTTTCGCTCTGGAGCAGAGTGAAGAGACGGGCCGCATCAGGAATTTCGAAATTGCTGGCGGGGCAGCAGACGGAGAATTCTGCAGTATTTATCCTTTTGACGATTCCGATGTCTATAAAATAATTGAAGGGGCTTCCTACACATTAAACATCCAGCGCAATCCTGAATTGGAGGGTTTCCTCGATGAGCTCATAGCAAAAATTGCGGCAGCCCAAGAGGAAGACGGGTATCTCTACACAGCACGAACGATTAAACAAGATCCCCCCGTTCAATGGACAGAGGGCGACCGCTGGTCAAACCTCAATCTTGGCCATGAACTTTACAATGTGGGTCATTTTTATGAAGCAGCCGTGGCTCATCATCTGGCTACAGGAAAGAGAAATATGCTTGATCTGGCTGTAAAAAACGCCGATATGATCACAAGTGTGTTTGGACCAGGGAAAAAGAACGGCGTTCCAGGTCATCAAGAGATTGAAATCGGCCTGGTTAAACTCTACAGGATTACAGGAAATCAAAAATACCTGGATTTGGCAAAACACTTTCTTGACCAGAGGGGAAGAGAAGAAGGCAGGGAACTTTTTGGACCCTATTCTCAGGATCATAAACCTATTCTTGAACAGGATGAGGCCGTTGGCCATGCCGTACGCGCCGCTTATATGTATTCAGGCATGGCCGATGTGGCTGCATTGACCGGAGATGTCGGTTATATCCAGACGGTTGACCGGATCTGGGAGAATGTTGTGTCTAAGAAAATGTACATTACAGGAGGAATAGGTGCCAGGGGAGGAGGGGAGGCCTTTGGCCCTAACTATGAACTTCCCAATGCGTCCGCCTATGCAGAAACCTGTGCATCTATCGCCAATGCATTCTGGAATCACAGGATGTTTCTCCTTCATGGTGATGCTAAATATATCGATGTTCTAGAGAGAGTGATCTATAACGGGATGCTTTCGGGAGTTGCCCTCAGTGGGGATCTATTTTTTTATTCCAATCCTCTCGAATCCTTCGGGCAACATGAACGCAGTTCCTGGTTCAACTGTGCTTGCTGCCCCTCGAATATCTCAAGATTTATGCCTTCCATCCCGGGCTATGTCTACGCTCAGAGAGGAAAGGCAATTTTTGTAAACCTTTTTATGGACAGTCAGACAGACATTTTTTTGAATAACATCAGAATCTCAGTTGTTCAAGAAACGGATTACCCATGGAAAGGTCGGATCAGGATCAAGCTTGAGCCCGAATCAGAAAAAAAATTCACAGTCAACGTCCGTATACCCGGGTGGGCAAAGGAGAAGCCTGTTCCCAGTGATCTCTATCACTTTATTGATAACGTCAATGCGGGCCCAACTCTTTTTGTTAATGGTGAAACAATTCCCGTTATCACAAAGAAAGGGTATGTTCCCATTCAGAGAATCTGGAAAGGAGGGGACACGATCGAAATGAACCTGCCCATGCCGGTCCGGCGTGTCGAAAGCCATCCTGAAGTCAAAGAAAATAAGGGAAAAATAGCTCTTGTAAGAGGCCCACTGGTCTATTGTGCAGAATGGCCTGACAATGAAGGACATGTCAGCAACCTGGTTGTAGCGGATGACAGCCAACTTTTACTGGAACGTCGGGACGACCTTTTAAATGGTGTCACTATAATTAAAGGACAGGCTGTGGCTCTGTACGGTGAGGAGGATGAGGCCGCCTATCGCAGTGATGAACAAGAGTTTGTGGCGATTCCCTACTATGCCTGGGCACACCGCGGTCCTGGTGAAATGGCCGTCTGGCTTTCTCGAGAGGAAGTAACGGCCCGGCCTCTGCCCAAATCCACCATCGCCTCGACAAGCCGCTCACGCGTGTCTCAGGGAAAATCCGGAGAGTCTATTAATGATTTATGGAATCCCAAAGACTCAAATGACCATTCTCATCCCTACCTCCACTGGTGGCCCAGCAAGGGAACAGAGGAATGGGTCGAATATGAGTTTGAGAAACCATCGACTGTTTCCGAAGTTCAAGTTTACTGGTTTGACGATACAGGACAGGGGGAATGTCGAGTGCCTCAATCCTGGAGACTATTCTATAAATCCGGCAGCAACTGGAAACCCGTTTCCAATCTCAATGATTTTGGAGTCGCCAAAGATAAATACAATGTCATATCATTTAATTCCATCACAACCTCAGCTCTCCGCCTGGAAATTCAACTCCAGCAGGATTTCTCCGCGGGTATTTTGGAATGGAAGGTGAAATAAGCTATCCGGAAAATTTGAATTCTACTTTTTATAACTGTTTGCGGACGATAAATGGGATTTTGAGGGTGGGGCTTCCTGCTTCGCTGAACCAAGTCGTGTTCTCGCGGACAAGATCTACGGCGAGCACGTAGCGGCCGGGTTTATCCGGAATTTTGATCTGCAGGGATACATCACATTTTTCGTCGGGACCGACTGGCCGGGGGAGAGGGCTGCGTTCTCCATCCTGGATTAAAACGATCTCTTTTTTGCTCAACCAATGATAACTGAGAAAATCAGGCCTGTCTTTGTCAAAGCTTGACCAATCACGAAAACTGTTATTTCGAAGGCCAACCTCAGCCCTGATGGTTTCTTTGGCATTTGCCCTTCGGGGACCAATATAGTGGAGATACTCCACATCGTACGGACCTTTTGTATGACTATCCCAAGGAAAATCGGGAACCTTAACAGGCATCTTCCGTTTTTTCCCTTTGTCTCCTTGTTTGGCAGAAATCACCCAATGCTTGGCCAAAAGGTCTAGATTCCTCTCATATAACTGTTCGTCAACCTCTTTGTACAGGTCATAGGAAAGTTTGCCGAATTGTTCCCGGCTTGGGCTGTGATGGAGTGCATCCGGCGGATAGACATCCAGGCCTGAAACCGTGCCTCGAATGTCCAGCCCATAGCCTGAAAAAAAAGTCTCAAAGTCATCCATTGTATAGCGGTGTTCGATGGGTGAATCCTGATGTGTCAAAGGCAAAGCAGAAGCGTCATTAAGTGCCGGTTCTTTTTCCCCGGTCAAAAAGGCCACACGAGCCCGAATTTTCTCTAGCTCCAGGATAAGCCAATCAAAATCGATATCTTTTTGCCAGCTTCCCTTCCAGTTTCCCTGGGGTTCTATCAAAAGAAATCGGGTTGAAAATTTCCCGAATCGATTAATAAATCCTTGGGGTTTGGTCAAATGATGAAAAGAATCAAACATAAGAACAATATCGATTTTTGAATCTGGGATATAGGTTTCCATGTCTGCGGCCAAAAATGAGATATTATCCAATCCCAACGATTGGGCGTTGCCCTTTGCACGATTGATTCCGGCTTCACTGTGATCAACACCCAAAAATGAGAAATTGGGAAAACGTTTAGCCAGTTCGCAGGTGATTTCACCTGCCCCACAGCCAAGATCCAGAACAGTGTTCAAATCTAAAAGGTAGAGCTCTGTGAGATCGGCAAACCGACGGATTGTAATATTGCCCGGATAGGAAGCGCTGAAGGGATCATAAATCTGGTCAGCAAAGATAGAGTCATGATAGTCTTTATCTTTCTCCCGAGACCAGTGTTTTTTTGAAGCTCGCAGCCAACGGATAAATGTTCTAAACAAACTAAACATATTGTGGTTTTTTTATTAAATGATACGCCACATTCATACCATAGAGAAAGCAGATGGGTCAATCATAAGGCGGCAACTTGAATTCTGCCTCCACCGACAGTATCATGAAACAAAGGGAATATGAAAAAACGACATTTTGCTGGGCCGTTGATGTTTCTTTTTGTTCTATTGGCTGTCAGTATAAATGCAGACAGCGCAGCTTTGGAATCACAAGCCATTTTAATCTCTCCTCAGATTGTTGTGCCTGGAGAAGAGGTGAGGATTCTTGTGGCCCTCGAGAATGATTTTGCAGGGATAAAAATTGAGGCGGTCTCGCCAGAGGGAATTCTCACTCCGAACTTTGAACGAAGGAGAGGTGGTTTTCCCTCGTGGGTATTTCAAACCTACAGCCTTCCATCAGCGGGATTGTATAAAATTGTTGTTACCCAAAACGACCAAGAGCTCCTTTCCAAGCCATTCAATGTGGAACCCGTACGTATCCCCATAGAGCAGAGTCCATCAATCTGGAGCATAAAAAAGCTGTGGAACCGGGAAACCGAAAACCTATATTCAGCTTGGCTGGAGTTTCTCTTTCTTGGAGAAGAGGAGGGAGCCTATTGGGGAAGTCTTCAGGAGGTCGTGCGTGATTCGGAAAGAAATATCCTCTACAACCATTTAGCTCATAGTGAAGATACAAAATTGGTGATGGAACCTGATTGTGCCGATAATCCCTACTTTCTCAGGGCCTATTTTTCCTGGAAGCTGGGCCTCCCCTTTGGATTTTTTAAGTGTGACTGGGGAGGGAGACTGGGAGTTCCTCTGTGTAGGGAGTGGATTTCCAATCTGGAGCCTCGTGAATATGGAGACAGCGATATCCAAACTTTTCAATCCTTTTTGCAGTCCATAATGAATACGGTCCACTCCGGTACTGCCAGGACCGCACTCGCCGATAATTCAACAGATCTTTTCCCCGTTGAACTAAAAAAAAAGCAGCTTAGACCTGGTGTCGTGTTTGCCGATCCCTATGGGCACACTTTAACTCTGGTTCGCTGGATTCCTCAGACACCTGATCAATCTGGCAAACTACTTGCCGTGGATGCTCAGCCAAACGGGACCATCTCCTTAAAACGATTTTGGCAGGGAACCTTTCTGTTCACCAACCGCAATGTTATTGGAGAACCGGGATTCAAGGCATTCAGGCCCATTGTAGAAGAAAAAGGTACACTTCGACTTCTCAACAACACGGAAATAACTAATCATGTGGATTACGGAAACTTCTCCACGGTGCAGAATAACCTAGATCCAGATGTGTTCTACGACGTCATAGATAGTTTAATCAATCCTCAACCTCTGGATCCGGCAGGTGGTTTCAAGGAACTGCATGAGGCTGTTTTCGAGCAGCTGAAATCCCGACAGGTCGCCATTGAAAAAGGCGAAGACTTCTTGAAAAAAACCGGTTATGCCGTTATTCCCATGCCAACGGGATCAAGTATCTTTCAGACCGTGGGCCCCTGGGAGGATTACTCAACACCCTCACGCGACATGCGGTTGCTCATAGCTCTCGATGTTCTGCTCGATTTTCCGGAAAAAATAGTGCGAAATCCTCAATCGTTTCAGATTCACGGAGAAAAAACACCTCATGAAACAAAAACCGAACTGGACAAACTTCACGTTCAATTGGCTCAGGAGTACACCATCTCCTATTCTCGATCCGATGGCGAGAGACAAGAACTCACCTTAGCTGATATTATCGACCGGATGAAAGCTCTTGAGATGGGATATAACCCAAACGACTGCCTAGAAATCCGTTGGGGTGCTCCCCAGGGAAGCGCTGAGTCGGCTTCCTGCTCACGTCGAGCTCCCGCTGATCAAATCGAAAAAATGTTGACTTACCGCCCTTGGTTCAGGGATCGTATTCGTACAAACCGATAATGAGCTACAGGATTTGGTCGTGATCGGAAATGAGATAGGACTGTTTTGTGACCAATTCAAACTTCCCTGATTCATTTTGTCTCAGGGTGTCCACATATTCTCTTTCTTCCACAACGGTTTTATTAAATTTGAGCTCGTATTCTTTAAGGGCTTGAGCGGCACAGATAGATCCGATCAACTGATTCCCTTCAATTTTCATCCGGAAGCATAGGGGAATTCTTAAATTATTCAAAAGTCTCAGGTCTTTATATCCATACGCGGTCGTGGAATCCGCACCTAAAGGCGAGTATCTTGTTTCATCGGTGTAGAGGTCGACTGAGTGAGGATGTCTTTCTATAATAGAAAGCCTTGTTGTCAGAGCGAGATGGTAGAGAAGTCCGGAGAGCTGGCACAATCCCCCTCCATAATCAAAATCCAATTTGTTCTTTATGATGTTGATCCCAACTTTGTATCCTGCTTTTTTTGTAGGATTTCCGACACAATGCCAAAATGAAAAGATTTTTCCAGGATAAACAGGCAAGTTTTGAAATTTTGAAATGGCCAGAAGCAGGTTATGTTTTTTGTTTTCTGCCCAGTCGCTGACGTTGATTCTTTGTGAGATGGTGATCCTTTCCGGCCAGGACGCTCCTTTTGATCTTTTGGAGGCGGAATCCTTAACGAATTTTAAGCGTTTGCCCGTGATCAGATCAGAGACGTAGATCCAAAAGACTCGCAGTAATCTGCGCAGCGAAGAGGGAATTACAACCTTAATAAATCGTTTCATTTTTCTCTGTATTTTGATGGGATATGTTAGACAGGTTTTCGATCAATGTCAATCCAGGTCTTGACCTGAAGGCCAAGAATTGCCAATATAAAACTATACTCGAGTTAAAAGACAGATACAATCGTGGATAAGAAGAAATCCGTTTTTGACCAACGCGTGATCGATCTGGTCAATGATTATTTAAAAAAAAGCAAAAATCCCGAGACTCCTGTCACACACCATCTCTCCCCCGAAGAACTGCGTCAAAGGATCGACCTGTCCCTTTCAGAGGAAGGGTGTTTATTTGAGGAACTCCTTGAAAGCATCGAACAATACCTGTCTTTTTCCGTAAGCACCGGCCACCCTCAGTTTTTGAACCAGATGTGGTCAGGATTCTCTTTTCCCGGACTTCTAGGTGAACTGTTCACAAGCTTGACCAACACGTCCATGTATACGTACGAAGTGGCACCTGTGGCCACTTTAATGGAAACTGAGTGTATAAAAAAAATGGGGGCCATCTGCGGATTCGAAAAACCCGAGGGACTCCTTTTGTCCGGAGGAAGCAACGGCAATCTTCAAGCAATGTTGATTGCGCGCAACCGCACCTTTCCCAACTTGAAAAAGGAAGGATTTTCCTCTTCTCAAAACCTCACCGCCTTTGTTTCTGAGGAAAGCCATTACTCCTTTGAAAAAAGTGCCAACATCTTGGGTTTGGGGACAAAGAGTGTCCGAAAAATCAAAACCAATGACAGGGGGGAGATGATTCCTTCCAAGCTTGCCGGTGCGATAGAAAAAAGTCTTCAGCAAGGTGAACGCCCGTTCTTTGTGGGCGCCACTGCTGGGACCGTTGTTAAAGGGGCATTTGATCCCATTGAAGAGATCGTTTCCATCACACAGTCCTACAATCTCTGGTTTCATGTCGATGGTTCTTTTGGAGGCTCGGTTCTTCTCAGTCCTCAACATCGTATCCTTTTAAAGGGATTGGAAAAAGCCGATTCTTTTATTTGGAATGCCCACAAGTTAATGGGACTCCCCATCGTATGCTCAATATTTCTTACAAGAGAACAAGGTCATCTGTTTAGAACAAACTCTGTTGAAGGTGCGGATTATATTTTTCACGATGAGGTCTATGGGAATCATGATCTGGGTTCAATTTCTCTACAATGCGGGCGCAAAGTGGATTCACTGAAACTATGGCTGTCATGGAAGTATTACGGGGAAAAAGGATACGCCCAAAGGATAAATCGCCTCTTTGAATTGGCTGCTTATGCCGAAGAGATCGTCAAAAGAAATCCCGCACTGGAACTTATGGTTTTCCGGTCTTCAGTCAACATCTGCTTTCGATTCATTCCTTCCCAGGGCGACGATCTCAATCAGTTTAATCTAAAATTGAGAGAAGAATTGGCTCGAAGCGGAAAATCCATGGTCAACTATGCTTTTTTAGACAAGGATCTTGTTATTCGTCTGGTCATCACAAATCCAGAATTGACGACCGGGGATATAGATCTTTTCTTTGATAACCTGATCCAAACAGCGCTGTCTTTGGAAAGAAATTAAGATCTGGTTTTTTTTAGACAGGATCGAGATGAGTCTTGTCCGAGCTGCATATCGGGCAAACCCAGCCATCAGGAAAATTTTCTGGTTGTGTACCAGGCTCAATGCCCATGCTTGGATCTCCCTTTTCATCATCATAGTCATAGACGTTACAAAAATTGCAGCGAAATAATGCCATCTTACACCTCCCAAAATTAACATGTCATATTACCATGGACCTCAATTCAATTATATATTAAAAATATTTTGCTATTGGTATAGGGTATAGTATAAAAATATTATCTAGACCAATTAGGAGGATACTCATGAGATATTGGTTAAGAATTTTTCTTTTATCTGCCGTGTTAATTTTGCCCTTGGTTGTAGCAGCCCAACTGACATCCTGGTTCCAGTGGACATTTCTACCTCGATCTCAGATGGATGAGATTATTGGAGAATCCTCTGGAGAGACGGCATTTAACCACATCCTTGCTATGGCCGGATACAACAGAGACCGAAAGCCGGATGAATACAAAAACACCTTTCTGGAAGCCAGGTATGTCTATGACCGGCTCAAAGAGTATGGTTTTAAAGATGCAGAAATAGCCCGGTTCAAGGGAGGAAAAACCTGGGATGGGATCAAGGGAGAACTCTGGGAAATATCGCCTTTACGGCAAAAACTGGCTTCCTATACAGATCTGAGGGCTATGTTGGCAACTGGAAGCAATACTTCAGATGTGAAGGCAGAACTTGTATGGGTTGGCCGCGGGAGTCGGGCAGATTTTGAAGGATTGGAAGTCAAAAATAAAATCCTTCTCACTTCAGGCTCTGTGAGTTCGGTCCACCAAATCGGATGTCTTGGGATGGGGGCTGCTGGTGTTATATCTTTTAACTCCCCACGACCACTTCAAGACCCTCTAGCAATTCCCTGGCGAGGTATCCGAGGACAGGGGGAAAATCCAGCCAAATTTGCATTTAACATCCCACCGCGTGAAGGTTACATCCTGAGAGATCGTCTTCTCGGAAGAGAAAAAATTGTTGTTCATGCCGTCGTCGAGTCTACCATGCAGGATTATGAGCTTCAGGATGTTGTTGCATCCATACCCGGAACCGATAAAAATGCACAAGAAGTGATTTTCAGTGCCCATCTGTTCGAAGGATACGCCAAACAGGGAGCCAACGATAATATTTCTGGCTGTGCGGCCATCCTGGAAATGGCCCGGACAATGAAGGTCTTGATTGACAAGGGTGCTGTTCCTCCACCAAAGCGTACCATCCGTTTTCTCTGGGCTCCTGAATATTCAGGGACAATACCTTGGGTAAACGCCCATCCAGAGATCATGAAAAGAACGCTGTGCAACATAAACCTGGACATGGTTGGGTTGGGACTATCCCGAAGCCTGGCATTTATGACAATGATGCGGACAACTTTTGGAAATGCCCATTATATCAACGATGTGTTGGAAAACTATTTCCGCTTTATTGGTGAAACCAACCGAACAAATGTCACAAACAGCATGGATCAGAAATATCCCCAAAGGATTGTATCTCCCAGCGGGAGTGAAGATCCTTTCACCTATTATATGGGCACTCATATGGGATCCTCTGACCATGAAGTTTTTAATGATTGGGGTGTTGGAGTGCCGGGGATCGTTATGAATACCTGGCCTGATTTTTGGTTTCACACCTCAGAGGACAGGCCAGATAAAATCGATCCCACTCAACTGAAGAGAGTGGTTGTCATAGGAGCCGCTGCTTCCTACAGTATTGCCACAGCCAACGATCCTATGGCATTCCGTATCGCCGCCGAAATAGTGAGCAATGCCGCAAAACGTATTGGCCATCAGCTGGCTCGTGGAATCGAAGAACTTCAAAGAGCCGAAAAAGAACAGCTCATTAAAATATACAAAAAAGCCTTTGGATATATCGAGGCGGCTGCTATTTGTGAAAAGGCTACGCTGGAGTCAGTTGGTGAACTGGGGAGTGATCGAAGTGCCTTTCTACAAGATCTCAATCCTCTTAAGTCGGCTGTTGAAGGAATTGAGAAATCATGCCTGCAGGTATTGGAATCCCAAATGAAGGTCAGAGCTGAACGGCTGCAAACCATACCGGTCCGGCTGAGTTTGACCCCGTTAGAGGAAAAGGCCTCAAATTTGATTCCGATTCCGACAGAAAAAGTCGAAGAGAGCGGGTATCAAGGCTACCGAAAAGAGATCTCAAAAGCACAGAAGGAGATGAAGAAGGATCAACCTGCCAGGCGGTTTTTCAGGTCCGCAAATGAGATCCAGCTGCTCTGTAATGGCCAAAACAGCGCTTTGGACATGAAGAAGATGGTCGATACCCAGTTTAGACAGGAAACTGGCCTCCAAGCCATTCTGGATCATCTGGAAGTTCTGAAATCAGCGGGTCTAATCACTTGGAAATAAATGTTTAGTAAAGGAGTAGAACAATGACATTTCTAAAATCAAAAAAGGTGTTCTTTTTTTGCTTTTTACTGCCAGCATTGCTGACTGTGATGTTTGGCGTATCATTTGTGTCCTGTAAGAATCAGGACGTCTCTGAAACCGACGAAATGCGCTCTGAACTTATCCAACCAGCTAAATGGTGGGAAAAATTGCCACGGCCGGTTTACGAGACTCTAGAAAAAATTTCAATCAGCCAAGACTGGTACGAGATCTACAAACTTACTGAAAATACTCTAGCTATCTATGAACCCTTTCATTTTGAAGAAGCCATGAGCTATCTCATCTGGGGGAAAGAAAAAGCTGTACTCATCGATACGGGTACAGGGATTGGCGACCTCAAACAAGCTGTAGAAGAATTGACTTCACTCCCAGTCTTTGTTCTCAATACACACACCCATTGGGACCATATCGGTGACAATTATCAATTTTCTGAAATAATATGCTTCAACAATGAGGATTGTATTAAAAAACTTCAAGCCGGCGTGAAAAATGAACGGTTAAAAGAAAGCCTTGAGGGGGATTCACTATGGAAACCTTTACCCAAGGATTTTGATCCCGAGACATGGGAAATCCCTTCTGTGGAACCGACTTCCCTTGTGGAAGATAAGGATATTATCGACCTAGGTGGGCGGACACTTGAAGTTATCCACACTCCCGGTCACTCACCCGGTTCCATATGTCTGCTGGACAAAGAAAATAGAATCCTTTTCACTGGTGACGTTTTCTTTCCCGGCCCTCTTTATGCTTACTCGGAGGATGTCCATATTGAAGACTACATCGCTTCGATTGACAAACTCAAAAACCGTCTGGACGAGTACGATTATCTCTGTTCAGGGCACAATGATCCTTGGGTAAAAAGTGAAGTCATCTCCCGGGTGGCTGATGCCTTCCAGACTATTTTGGCAGGAGAAGGAGAGTATAAAGAGGACGGTGCTATCCGTCGCTATTTCTTTCAAGGATTTGACATTTTAGTCAGCAGTAATATACTGACGAAAAAATAGGAGACAGAGCGACGTCATTAACCCAAATCTTTTAAAGTAATAAAATGGATGTTTCCCGAATTGTTTCAAGGATGGACAGCCTCTATGAATTCGATAGAGAGCCTGTTTGGGCGGATATGCTGCAGAGTGGCTCCAAATTTGCGGGACTTTTCGCAGGCGAGCATGTGGCGGCCACAGAATTTGTAATCGGCGCTTTTTTTGTTCTGCATGGAGTCACATTCTCGGACTTGATCTTAGGTCTTCTGATAGGAAATATGCTGGCTGTATTGTCATGGACTTTCATCTGTGCTCCGATAGCCGTGAGAACGCGTCTGACGCTCTATTGGTATCTGCGAAAGATTGCCGGACCAGGACTCAATTTGATTTACAATGTCGCCAACGCCATTCTCTACTGTATTCTGGCAGGAGCGATGATTGCTGTTTCGGCGACAGCAGTAGGATTGATTTTCGGAGTTGCTCTGCCAGCCCCTACCGATATTCTTCCCCCGAGCTTGGGATGGGTTGTGCTGACAATGGGGATAGGATTTCTGTTCACCCTTCTCGCTGTTTTAGGTTTTGAAAAGCTCAGCCGGTTCGCTCAGATCTGTTCGCCATGGATATTTGTTGTTTTTATTGCTGGCGCAGTCGTTATGCTTGCCAGACTAGGTGTGCATCCTAACCTGAGCAATCTTTTTGAGGTGGCGCGCACAAAGATCTGGAATGGGATCGCCGCAGTTGGACAGGAAAAGTTTGGCCTGTGGCATATCCTATTTTTTGCTTGGTTCTGCAACCTTGCCATGCATATCGGGCTTTCAGATATGGCACTCTTTCGTTACGCAAAGAGATGGACCTATGGATTCTATTCGGCATTTGGGATGTATCTTGGACATTTTGTCGCCTGGATTTGTTCGGGTGTGATGGTGGCTGCTATCGGGCGGGATATGCATCCCGGTCTTATGGCCTTTGAAGCGCTCGGACTTGCAGGTGCCATCGGTGTATTTATAGCAGGTTGGACGACCGCCAATCCAACCCTCTACCGGGCGGGTCTGGCCCTGCAGGCCGTCACTCCCAACTGGCCCCGTTGGAAAATCACTCTAACAGCGGGATTGGTGACAACTGTCTTGTCTTGTTTTCCGATTTTTTTCATGAAGCTGTTGGATTATGTGGCTATCTATGGATTGATCCTGATGCCTGTGGGCGCAGTGGTTGTTGCCGAATTCTGGATTATTCCAAAGTTGGGCCTAAAGCAATATCGTGCCGAGAAGGAGGGTATAATCCTCAATTGGCGGGTTCTGACCACCTGGTTAGTGACAGGGCTGGCTTGCTTTATTATGCCAATTCATCTTTATTTCAGATGGCTTCCCGGATATTTTATGGCCCTTGTTCTCTATACAGGTTTTCAATACATCAAAAGGAAATGATATGCGTCAAAGAGTAGTTATAATCCTGTCTGTAGTGTTTTTAGCGGCTTGTCTGTTTTTCCCAATTCTTCATTTTTTGGGAAAACTAAAGATCCAGCTGTTCAAGACGTTCTTCTTCTTCGCTTCACTGGGATGGTTTATCTGCGCCTCTCTTTGGCTCTGGAGTCCAAGAAAAACTGCGGAGTAAAAAAAGTAAATAGATCTCCTTAATTTGAATGAGTGGAGAGCTCGAAAAAATATGTCCCGGAACCCACTTGAATAATCAGGGATGATTCTGTCTCCTCCACCAAATCTATCCCTTCGATTTCGGTTATAAATTGTCCTCTTGAATAAATCTGCAAGCCTTTTTCCTTGAGTGCAATATTGTTCAAGTTTAATTTGGGCATGGTGATTTCTGCTGTGCAGTTGACCGGGATAGAGACTTTGAGCTCTATTTGTCCATCTTGGCGCTTCCACTCGGACAAAATCTGCCCTCGGATCGTAGTTGAAGAACCGGAGGCGTAAAAGAGATCGCGAACCATCTGGGGCCGAATGAGTATGTGCTCATAGCCCAAAGATGAGGATTTTTGGTCGATTCCAGCCAGAGCCCTATAAAAAAAGGCGCCGTAGCTTCCGAGCATGGGATGGTTGTGTGAATTCATGCCAGGGCCTGTTTTTTCCTGCCACAATTCCCAAAGAGTTGTCGCGCCTCTTTCGATCATATACCCCCAAGAGGGATAGGTGGTTTGTGTGGCCAGTTCATAGGCCAAAATGGAATTGTTGGTTTTGAGTAGAACATCCAGGAGATAACCTGTCCCAATAATTCCTGTAGTCAAGTGAGTATTGTTTTTGTAAAGGATATCCGATACCAGATTACGAATAACCCTTCCTCTGGCTGAGGGAGTGGGCAGATCGAGGAAAAGCGGCAGTACATTGGCTGTTTGAGTATTGGGCCCATAGCCACCCAGTTCAGACGAATAAAAGGTGTCATTAAAAGCAGATTTGATCTTTTCGGCCAATTTGGCATAGTTGTCGGCGTCGTCTTGTTTCTCTAAAATCCCGGCGATACGGGATAGCAGAGACACATCATAGAAATAATAGAAGGATGAGACTAGACTTCCTGGAGTTTTATCGATGGCGATCCAATCCCCGTAGCGGCTGAAACTCAAGATGTCTTTTTTAGCCATGGCCGTGAGAGAATTTACGTATTTTTTCAGTCCTTCAAAATGATTCTCTAGGATCCGTTTGTCTCCATAAAATTTATACATAAACCAGCAGAGAAGCGGGTAGGCCGTTCCCCAGGCGGGATCGGCCGGTCTCCCACCCCATATGTGGGGAACCGTATCTGTGAGAGTTCCCTTCCTATCTTGAACATCGCTGATATCGTTGATGAATTTGGTATAAAAGGCGGCCATGTCAAAATTCATAATCCCCCCCTCGGCTGTCAGATGGGCATCTCCAAGCCAGCCCATGCGCTCATCCCGCTGAGAACAATCTGTGGGAATGCTGTGGAGATTTGTCTTATATGCCCAGAGGAAATTCTGCTGCATTTGATTCAACAGAGAATTGGAGGATGAAAAGTTTCCAGTTTGTTTGACTGCAGTGTGGACAACCCGGCCTCGCAAGGAGTCCAAAGTGGGAACTCCGGGATATCCGGTCAGCTCGACATACCGGAATCCATGGTATGTGAACCGGGGCTCATAGACTTCTTCCTTGCCGCCTTTCAGGATGTATATATCTTCGGCTTTGGCTTTTCTCAGGTTTTCTTGATTGATATGCCCATTGGGATAGAGAAGCTCGGCGAATCGCATCCGGACTTTGATTCCTGTTTTGCCTTTAACTCGAAGCTGGGCCCAACCGCTGAAGTTCTGTCCCATATCGAAGACAAAGACTCCTGGCTCCGGATTGGTGACTTCGTGGGGGATTATTGTATCGACGACCTGAATGGAGGGCATCATTTGAGAATGGAGAAGTCCTTTGGGGCTTTTGGCCAGGCTAGCATCCTCCCAACCGCTGTCATCGTAACCGGATTGATCCCACCCAGGAGTTTCTAGCCGGGCGTCGTACGTTTCTCCATCGTAGATGCTGTCGGAAACGATGGGGCCGGATTTGGAATTCCAGCTGTTGTCGCTGATAATAACCATTTCATCTCCTTTCTCTGTTTCAATATGAAGCTGGAGGAAAAAAGCGCGGGATTTATACCAACCTGTGCCGAGAACTGCACAAACTGTGTTTTTACCCTGGTGGAGATTTTCCGTAACCTCATAAGTGGAATACAACACTCTTTTATCGTAAGTGGTCCAGCCCGGATCGAGAACGTTGCAGCCAATTTTTTTACCGTTTATCCGCAGTTCGTAATAACCCAGCCCGCTAACAAAAGCTTTAGCTCTGACCGGTATTTCCTCCAGAACGAATTCCTTTCTCATTTGGTTGTGTTTTGAGATCCACTTGGCTTCCCATTTTTCCGGATCGAAAAATGCGGTATCGAACCTTGCGATTGTGCTGTAGGGACTGGATGTGTCTTTTGCATCCCAATAGCGGACCTTCCAGTAGTAGGATGTATTATTCGCCAGTTCCTTCCCGCTAAAATTAATCTGAGCTGTGCAGGAGGAGACGACTTTATCCGAATCCCAGATATCAGCATCTATAGCGTCGGGCGCAGAAGAAACGATGATTTGATATGCGGTTTGATTCTGGCCCCGGCCACTGTGTTTGGGGATCCAGGAGAAGCGGGGATTTTTTACATCAACACCAAGTGGATTTTTAAGGTATTCGCAGCGCAGGTTCTGAGGCGGCAGAGGTCCGAGATTATTTGAGGCCAAGACGGCTGTGCCAAGAACACCGAGGGCAAGACAGATCATAAATAACATATTAAATTTCAGTGGGAAAGTCATTTGAGGCTCCTTTTTCTTATTTGATTTGATTGTATTGATTCAGAAGAAAAAGGGCAACCGGCTTTTAAAATAAACACTCAGCCATGGCAAAAAAGACTGACGGATTTGCTTTTGACACGATGCTGCCATCCATACTATGCTAGGTTGAATCATCACGTTGCTGCAAATTTCTGAAAAAAATGAATAGACATATCAATGGCTTTAAAATATTTGGGATCGTCTTACTGATTATCCTCTCCCAGATTCTTGGCTGCAAAACCACGTCTCGTTATTCGAGTCTTTGTCTTGAGGGATTAAGCTGTGAATATAAAATTAATCCTCTGGCTATCCAGGAAAAACAGCCCCGTCTCGGTTGGAAACTCAGATCTGAAGAAAGAGGGCAAGATCAAACAGCATACAGGATTCTTGTTTCAGATGATCAGAAACAATTGAAGGAGGAAACGGGAAACCTTTGGGACAGCGGTAAAATCCAATCCCAACAAGCGCTTCAAATTCCTTATGAAGGTTCTTCTCTCAGAAGTGGGCAGCGCTGCTACTGGAAGGCCATGGTCTGGGATAAGGACGGAACTCCTTCCCGCTGGAGTAAATCTGCCTACTGGGAGATGGGACTCCTCAGTCCAAATGATTGGAAGGGCGAATGGATCTCTGATGGAAAGGCCGCTCCAAATCAAGATGAAGAATTTTATCAGGATGATCCCTCGCCCCTCTTCAGAAAAGAATTTGATCTGAAGGGTAAAATAAAAAAAGCCAGACTGTATATCAGCGGCCTAGGTTATTATGAAGCTCGGCTCAACGGACAGAGAGTGGGCGACCTCTATCTCGATCCCGGTTGGACAAACTACGAAAAAAGGATATTCTACAGCAGTTTTGATGTCACTAAAATGCTTAACGCCGGGAAAAACTGCATAGGTGTCATCCTGGGAAACGGCTGGTACAATCCGCTTCCGCTCCGCATGTGGGGAAGACGTAACCTGAGAGAGGATCTGCCGACAGGCCGGCCCCGGTTCATCGCTCAATTGAATATTGAACTGACCGATGGATCGCAACAGACTGTTTTTTCAAATACAGATTGGGGAGTCCATGACGGTCCGATCCTCAGAAACAACGTGTATTTAGGGGAAGTGTTCGATGCCCGCCAGAAGATCGAGGGATGGGACAGGCCAGGTTTGGACAAACAAGAATGGACAGCAGCCGTGGCTGCCCATTCATCCGGAGGGCTTCTGCAGGCTCAGCTTCAGCCGCCGATACGAATAACTAAAGAACTCAAGCCGGTTGAGATCACCGAGCCCCTGCCGGGGATTTTTATCTTTGACTTTGGACAGAACTTTGCGGGAACGGTCCGTCTGAGGACAGGCGCTCCTTCCGGAACCCGGATCACTCTTCGTTATGGAGAACTTCTCTATGAGGATGGGCAATTGAATCCGATGACTTCTGTCGCCGGTCAGATCAAAGGAAAACGCCGGAACGGGCAGAATATCGGAGGCCCGGGATCTCCTGTGATTGCAGTCCAGGAGGATGTCTACATAACAGGAAGAAAAGGAAAAAATATCTATATTCCGCGATTCACTTTTCGTGGATTCCGGTTTGTAGAGATATCTGGTTTACCGAGAAAACCTAAATTCAATACGCTTACAGGATTAAGGCTTAACTCCGATGTCCCATCGGCTGGCCGTTTCGAATGTTCGAATGAATTGGTTAACGACATCCAAGAAATGACACGAAGGACTTTTCTCAGCAACATCTTTAGTGTTCAGTCGGACTGTCCGCATAGGGAAAAATTCGGTTATGGCGGGGACTTGGCTACGACCAGCGACGCCTTCATGCTGAATTTCGATATGGCCACATTTTATCCTAAAGCCGTAAGAGACTGGAGTGACGCGGCATTGCCAGATGGCATGCTCACTGATACGGCTCCTTTTGTTGGGATACAGTACTGCGGTATCCCTTGGGCCATGGCCCATCCCCATCTGCTGCTCCAGCTCTATCAATACTATGGGAATCGGCGTCTGATAGAACAGGAGTACAAAACAGCAAAGACATGGATGGAGCTTGTGATGGAGAAGAATCCGGACAGGATCATTAGTGAGGGATTAAGCGACCATGAAGGGCTTGAGCCTGCGCCTTCCCCCGAAATGGTGACTCCTCTCTTCTATCAGAGTGCAGGGATGCTCGCCAATCTTGCATCTCTACTCGGAAAAACTGAGGACATGGAGAGATATTCTAAACTGGCTGAAGAAATAAAAAAGACTTATCTGGAAAATTTCCATACTGCTGGTACAGGGAAGTTCAAACCTTATACTCAGGCCAGCCAGGCTTTTGCTCTATATCTGGATCTTGTTCCAGAAGATGATAAAAAAACAGCTCTCGAGTATCTGATAGACAAAGTAATCAGAGAGCATCAGGGGCATCTTTCCACCGGTATATTTGGGACCAAGTTCCTTCTCAATGTGCTGTCAAGATACGGGAGGAGTGACGTGGCTTGGGAAATCGTCAGCACAAAGACCTTCCCTGGCTGGGGATACATGTTGGAAAAGGGAGCGACAACGCTTTGGGAACACTGGGAATTCAGTGACAACACCTTTTCTCACAATCACCCCATGTTCGGATCTGTCAGCGAATGGTTTTTCAAATGGCTGGGTGGGATTCAATCCCAACCCGATGCTGTTGGATTCAACAAGATTTTAATCAGGCCCCAGCCAGTCGAAGGGATCGACTGGGTTGAATCGGAATATCAATCGGTTAGGGGGAGTATACACAGCGGGTGGAAGCTCGAGAATGGATTCTTTCGACTTAAGATTCACATCCCACCCAACACTCGTGGAGTTGTCTATCTTCCGACTGATGATCCTGAAGAAGTACAGGAGAATAACAGGCCAGCAAGACACTCCCCTGGTTTAATGTATAAGGGTTACGAAGACGGCTGCGCTGTTTATGAGATCATTTCAGGCTCGTATGACTTTATTGCTGAATACCGGAGCCCGACGCGGAGACATGACAACTAGTGAGGAAGAATCAGACCAGAATTTGAAAAGACAAAGAAGAGGCCGGCAGGATTGAAAAATGTCACATTTTTAGGATTTCTTCTGCTGCATTAGCTCCCATTCGCATCGCTAGATGCATATTTGGATAGCAGAATGAACCCTGTCGTCCAGTTGTTTTAAGATTTTTAAAGTTGGATAGGAATTCAAGAACCTTATTGAGATGGGACTCAAACCCAAGATCGAAGACAGGATAACCGTATTGAGTTTTTAGCTGGTGAGTCTCAACGATATCGTCTTTATTAAGGATTTTTTCCTCTTCAAGTTCTTTAATGATCTGTTGGATTACATGACTGGATCCATTCCAGAGATCGTCTCCCAAGACACATGTTGTCTCAACAAGAAGTATAGTGTGGTCATTTGGCTTGACTTCCATTCCGCTGTTTTTAGGTTCTCCAATCCTGTGAAAGATTTTATTAAGAAAATAATAATAGAGGGCATTCAATAACTTAGGCTTTTGAACAAGAAAACCATACACTGCAATAGGAAGATATTTCAATTGTCGACTGGATATCAAAACTTCTTCAGGAGGTGGAGGATCGAACATGTGCACGAAACTGGATAGTGGAATTGTAGAAATACAAAAATCGGCCGACTGTACCATAAGTTTGCCGTGTGATCTGTATTGAATGGCAGTAATATAATTGTTTTTGGTAAATATTCGTTCTACAGGGCTTGATAGAAAAATATCGTTTCCTTCTTTTTTTATGTCATGGGCAAGGCATTGCGGAATTTCTTGGGCGCCAGTCTTAGCATAATAAAGCGTTTCCTCTGTTAGGGCTCTTTCTACTGCCTTGGTGGTTGTTTTACGCAATCCAATCTGAGATATGGCTTTTTTTAGAAAATCTATTGCACTCAAGCGAGGCATCTTCTGGCTTATAAAGATGGGTGAAAGATTTTGAGGATGAATTCCCCAATACCGGTGAGTAAAATCACGAAAGAAAAGTTTGTACAAATGGCGACCATAGAGTTCTATGAGAGCTTGTTCGGCATTTTGTGGTTCATGTGGATCAAATTTATTTCTCACTTGCTGAATTATGAATTCAACAATAGAAAGAAAAAGGGTCCATAGCGGAATTCCCAGCAATAGGTCATGAAATTTTAGTGGGTAACGTCGATATCCAGATCCAAATCGGATCAAGCCAATTTTTTTTGTAGGGATTAAATTATTTCCCATCATAAATTGTATGTCTTCAAAAATTTCACGGTCAGACATATGCAGGTGATGTACGCCTAATTCATAGGAATTATTCTTGATTTTTTGACCTCCAACGAGGCCGCCAAGGACATTTTCTTTTTCTAAAACAGTTACATTTGCCTCTGACTTAGACAATACTCTTCCGGCATAGAGGCCGCAAAGCCCTGCACCTAGGACAAAAATGTGATGAGGAGATTTTTTTCCGTCCATAGTTGCCTTATCGATAGAAGATATGAGGGTTTTTATAATTGTTCATTGATAAAAAAGCTTTACAATTATATTGTTTTTATTTATTTCTGATTCAAAATATTTTTTTGCTCTTTTTATTCTCAAGGGCATGAGCACAAGC
>CAZLLG010000008.1:0-29052 GCA_964560275.1 uncultured Eubacteriales bacterium
CCTGATAGCCATCAAAGGTGATTTCCCAATCTCCCGCGATGTTCTGGCCTTGACCCAATTAAAAGGATCAAGACTACCGAGAGAATAATGATGTTTCTTTTATCCATTCTTTCCTCCCCCTATCTTTTTATCCTCTGTATTAAATAGAAATTTTGTATAACTTTACCTTTAGATACAATGAAAAGAATTCTATGAAAATCACCGAAAATATTTCCTTTATTTGTTGGATTATTGGGTTCTCCTTGACAATTCGAAAAGACTTTTATGTAATATATGCTCCATAAATGGAGGTTGTCCTATGCTTGTATGGATCTTTCACCGTGTCTCAGGCCTTCTTCTTATCCTCCTTTTGGGTATCAAGTTTCTGACATCCTTCTTTCTGATGACTCAACAGCAAAAGCCTGATTGGGCCCTTGTCCTTCATACGAACGCCTTTTCCGATACCCTCCTCATTGTCCTTGTGGTCTACCATGCTCTTTACGGCTTGAGGACTGTTTTCATCGATCTTGGAATGAAAAAAGAAAATTTGCTCTTCTGGATTTTTTCTATCCTTGGTTTTGTTCTAAGTGCCGCACTACTAGTGGTTTACTTTACCAGGAATTACTGAATGATAAGTCATGACATCCTTGTGGTTGGAGGAGGGCTGGCCGGTTTAGCCGCTGCCCTTACTATTGATCCAAAACTTTCCGTGGCCGTCATCTCGAAGGTCCATCCCCTGCGCTCTCATTCCGTGGCTGCACAGGGTGGAATAAATGCGGCCCTGGGCAACAATCCGGAAGGACGGGATGACAGCTGGGAAAAACACGCCTTTGACACGATCAAAGGCAGCGATTATTTGGCCGATCAGGACACGGCGGAGTTGATGTGTGAAAAAGCGATCCAAGCCATCTATGAACTTGAACATCTGGGTGTTCCGTTCAGCCGATTTCCCGGGGCTGTCATTGCGCAGAGGCCTTTTGGCGGAGCTGGATTTCCGCGCACCTGTTATGCTGCAGACAGGACGGGTTTGGTCATCCTCCACACGCTTTTTGAACAATCTCTGAGAAGAAAGGTCAAGTTTTATAATGAATGGTTGGTCACTAGGCTTGTCGTAAGTCAAGGGAAATGTCAGGGTGTGGTGATATGCGACATGACTACGGGAGAGATTCTCCCTGTTAAAGCCAAGGCCGTGATTTTTGCCACAGGCGGATATGGACGGGTTTATTTTAAAACCACAAACGCCTTTATCAATCACGGAAGTGGTATTGGGATTGCCTATAAAGCCGGTGTGCCTCTTAAAGATATGGAGTTTGTCCAGTTCCATCCCACGTCCATGATAGGGAAAAACATCTTGATCACTGAGGGAGCTCGAGGAGAGGGGGGGTATCTTTTGAACAATAAGGGACAGCGGTTTATGGCCGACTATGCGCCCAAAGCCATGGAGCTGGCCCCCAGGGATATTGTGGCTCGGGCGATTCAGACTGAAATTGACAATGGCAACGGCTTTAAAGACGATTATGTGCATCTCGATCTCAGGCATCTTGGAGAGAAAAAGATCAACAAGCGGTTGCCCGGCATTCGGGAGATTTGTCTCAATTTTGGCGGTTTTGATCCGATCAAAAAGCCCATTCCTATCCAGCCTGCTCAGCACTATTCCATGGGCGGGATCGATGTGGACGTGAATTGCGCCACTGAAGTCAGCGGTTTTTTTGCTGCCGGGGAATGTGCCTGTGTGAGTGTGCATGGCGCCAACCGGCTTGGTGGGAATTCACTTTTGGATACAGTGGTTTTTGGCAAGATCGCCGGAGACAGGGCTGTAGAGTTTGTTAAAGGAGGAAGATCTCTTTTTTCAAGTGAAAGGGCGCTTGATGATGAGACGCTCAAGATCAAAGAAAAAATCGGAATCTGGAGCCAACGGGATTCAGGGATCAAGATCCATCTGATGATGGAAAAATTGAAATTGGCGATGAGTGAAAAGGTAGGAGTTTTCCGAAAAAAAGAAGATTTGACTGAGGGTTTGAAGATCATTCTAGGCTTAAAAGATGACTATGGTCACACCTATCTGTCCGGAAATAGCATCAAATACAGCCAGGAGATCGTCAATATCTTTGAATTTGAAGCGATGCTGGACCTTGCCGAGGTGATCATTCGTGGAGCCCTCAACAGAGAAGAAACCAGAGGGTCTCATTTTCGGCTAGATTTTAAGGAGCGGAACGACAAAGACTGGCTCAAGCACACTCTTGTGATCAATAAAGACCATAAGCCCGAGATTAGCTACAAGGACGTGAATATCTCTAAATACAAACCCATTGCGAGAACGTATTAAATGGAATACACATTCAGGATTTTCCGTTTTGATCCGCAAGCGGATGAAAGGCCCTATTTTCAAAATTTTCTTTTCGAGTCAGATTTAAACAAATCCATTCTAGAGGCCCTGATGACTCTTCGCAATGAACAGGACGGGTCACTGTCTTTCAGGTACAGCTGTCGTGAGGCCATCTGCGGATCATGTGCCATGGTGATCAACGGCCGTTTTGATCTGGCCTGCCGGACTGAAATCCAATCACTCAATTCAACACAGATAGTCATCGAACCTCTGGCAAATATGGAGATTCAGAAGGACTTGGTTGTCGACATGGATCCATTCTGGAAGGCACTTCATGCTATAAAACCCTATGTGGAATCGAACGGGGATTTTCCAAAAAATGGATACAGAATCGAAGACCGTGAGATCGATAAAATATTTCAGTTCGTCAATTGTATCTTGTGTGGCTCCTGTTACAGCGCCTGTCCTGTCGTATCCAGAAACGAAGATTACCTGGGGCCTGCTGCCTTGGCTAAACTCCTTAGATTTGTCAAAGATCCCCGGGACAAACGACTTTACGCTGACTATGCGGGAGTCAGCACCAAGGATGGAGTTTGGGGCTGCCACACAATATTTAAATGCAATGAGGCATGCCCCAAAGATGTCCGCCCTGCGGATGGGATTGAATCATTAAGACGGAAAATGGTCGTTGAAAAAGTCAAAAGTCTATTGCGGATAAATCGATGAAACTCAAACACTCTCTTTTTAGCCGCCGTCAATTTCTCAATGGCCTCATCGGAGGCTGGTTGGGGGCCATGTTCGCTGCCCTCGTGTATCCGATTGTGAGGTTCGTTTTTCCTCCATACAAAGAGCCTGATGAAGTCAGGCTTCTCTTAGCTGATTATCAGGATCTCCTCCCCAACTCGTCCAAAATATTCCCCTGGGGCAGCAAACCGGGCATCTTAAAGACAAACGATGACGGCTCGCTTTTGGCTTTTGTCGGTGTGTGCACCCATTTAGACTGCAATGTCGAGTACCTGTCCGAGCAGAGAAAATTTTTCTGTGCTTGCCATGATGGATGGTATGATGAATTCGGATCCAATATCAGTGGCCCCCCTCCCAAACCTCTCCGTCAGCTCTTTATATCAATCGAAGGGGAAGAACTGATTGTCAGCAAAGAAGAAGGAGTCGAGTGAAAAAGACAAAGGACAGAAAGTGGTTGAGAAGCTGGCTGGATGAGCGGTTCGGTCTGTCCACTATTACAAATTTTTTAAAAAACAAACCTATCCCTATGCACAAGCACACCATCTGGTCCTACACCGGGAGTGCGGTTCTTCTCTTTTTTGTCATCCAGGTTTTGACCGGCTTTATCTTGATTTTTTACTATAAACCCATCCTGGAAGAGGCCAATGCCAGTGTGGGCCGGATCATGACCGAAGTCCCTCTGGGTTGGATCCTCCGGTCTATCCACAGCTGGTCTGCAACGTTTATGATAGCTATTCTTTTTGTTCATCTCCTTAGCATCTGGATCAATAAAGCCTACCGCCGGCCTCGGGAATTAACTTGGATGACCGGTGTTCTGCTTCTCGTCTGCTCCTTGCTCTTTGGATTCACAGGGTATCTTCTGCCATGGGACGATCTATCGTTTTCGGCGACAAAGGTGGGAACGGATATCCCAAGGGCCATCCCCATCGTCGGTGAGTGGGTGACGAAACTGCTACGGGGAGGTGAGGACGTAACGGGGGATACATTGACCCGCTTCTTTGGAATTCATGTTTGTATCCTCCCAATTTTTCTATTGATTCTTTTGGCTGTGCATGTGTATCTCATCCAAAAGTTGGGAATGAGCATTCCTTTAGGGGCTGAAAAATCGCAAAAAAAATTAAGAGAGATCCCGTTCTGGCCAAACTTTGTCTACAGAGAGGCCATTCTGTGGTTGATCCTATTTGGCATTTGCCTCACTGTGGCCATTGTTTTTCCTCCCTCCTTGCATAAATCTGCTGATTTAATGGCTCCGGCACCAGTGGGAATTAAACCCGAATGGTACTTTTTATTCCTCTTTCAGACATTAAAGATCTTTCCTGCAAAAATTTTATTTATAAGCGGTGAAACCTTGGCCGTTCTCCTCATCCTGGCAGGAGTTGTCCTTTTCTTCTTTTTGCCTGTGATAGACAATAAACCCGAACAAAGGAAAGGGAAAATCGTACAGGCATGCGCTTATCTCTTTATCCTGTATGCTTTGATCCTGTCTGTTTGGAGTTTGATGTGAAAAGAAGGCAAACGTCAGTTTTGTGTGTGATTGTTCTTCTGCTTTTGATTTTCACTTCTCTCCAGGCGGAATGGCTGATCTTCCAGAATGAGCCTTCTCCTCAGGATAAACAGGGAGAGTCAGCTGTGGGAGAAGAAGAATCGATTGTACCGGCACCCAAAGACATCATAGAGGCCACAGCCATCTATATTTTTTTAGGATGGATTTGGCTGTCCATTCTGATCCTCATCTTTTTTCTTCGTCTCAAAATCAAAGAGGTCGACCGGCTTCACGACCTCGGTTACTTCTCAGAAGACAAAGACTAACCAAATTATCTAAAAACAAATCATATGAGGTGGATGCGCTCTACTCGGATTTTAATCGCCACCGCACCACCTATCTATTTATGGCTACAGGTTTTTCCCCTTAAAAAGGTGGTGCCTCCGTAGCTCCACCCATATACTGAGCTCACCACAGAGAGAATCTCAAGAAGATGCGTACCAATTTTGTCAATACCCCTCGTGCTCAAACATACTCAACGGTCTGCACAGCTGGCTTCCCTCGAGGAACAAAACTCGGCAAGGCTATATCCTCCCGTGTGTCGCTTTTTTTCATCCTTAAAAGATCTGTTTTTAGACAATCCGGTATTTCTCAGGCAAAACTGTCGGATTGTGCGATTTTTTCTGTGTTTCTCCGTCTTATGCTATGGAAATATGATTTCACATGAGAAAAAAAACAGGTTTTCCTCTGCTGTTAAGTCCCGGGAGGGGCATCGGTCCCGGCTTAGAGAAAAATTTTCAAATGCAGGCTTGGAAGGATTTTTAAACTACGAAATCATCGAACTCCTCCTAACTCTGGGGACGCCCAGAAAGGATTGCAAGAAACCCGCGAAAGACGCTCTTAAAAAGTTCAGGACACTGAGAGGAGTATTAGAGGCTCCTGCCGAGCTGCTTTTGGAGATTAACGGCATCGGGGCTCACAATGTCTTTGGGCTCAAACTCATTCAAGAGGTGTCGCGGAAGTTTCTCAAGGAAAAGATGATGGCCCGGGCCTACTGCCGTTCCTCGAAGGAAGTTTTCGACTATCTTTATCATTCACTCCGGGATTCAAAAAGAGAAAAATTTAAGGCGCTCTTTCTGGATGCAAAAAATCAAATTTTAGAGGAAAAAACAATATTTGAGGGGACTGTCGACTCCAGCGCTGTCTATCCAAGGGAGATTATTAAGGAGGCCCTTTGGTGCGACGCCTCATCGCTGATTTTTGTGCACAATCATCCCTCTGGAGATCCCACTCCATCAGAAAGCGATAAGAAGATCACCAATGAGCTGGTTTTTGCCGCTAATGTGGTTCAAATTAGAGTTCTTGATCACCTCATAATTGGGAACAATCTTTATTTCAGTTTTGCCGACAGCGGGCTTCTTACTGAGTGCGAAAGCTCTTTTCAACTCAAAATGAAAAAAACATAAAATGAATCACGCGTCTATTGAGCTTATACCCTTACCATCCAAGCTAAAGCCCCTCTCACACGCCGTCAATCAGTTTCGGATGGCAAGGAGATTCGCTGCTTTAAACGAGGATTCCATTTTACTTCACTATTTGTATTTCCTATCTAAGGAAGATAAAATCTAATGAGGAGGTGTTCCATGCCAAATGATCAAAATATTGCGAGTGAATTCTTGATCAAACCGATCGACGAGATTGCGGCCAAACTGGGAATAGCCTCCGACAATTTGGAAAAATATGGTTTGTACAAAGCCAAACTTTCTCCAGAAAAAATTAAAGATTTAAAAAAAGAGAAGGGAAGGTTGATTTTAGTGACTGCCATGAGTCCGACACCGGCCGGTGAGGGGAAAACGACAACATCCATTGGCCTGGCGGATGCTTTTAACAGGTTGGGAAAAAAGGCGACAGCTGCCTTAAGGGAGCCCTCACTTGGCCCTGTCTTTGGAATGAAAGGGGGTGCAACTGGAGGCGGGTATGCTCAAATCATGCCCAGAGAAGAGATCAATCTCCATTTTACTGGCGATATCCATGCTGTAACAGCAGCCCATAATCTCCTTTCAGCGATTGTGGACAATCAGCTACATTTTGGCGGATCCTACGGACTTCTCGACTGCCGCCGTGTGACTTGGAAGAGAGTTCTGGATATGGACGACCGAGTGCTCCGAGAAGTGGTGGTCGGGATCGGAGGACCACTTCGCGGGATTGCCAGGGAAACGGGATTCGATATCACTGCTGCTTCAGAAGTCATGGCAATTTTGTGTCTGGCGGACAATGCCGAAGACTTAAAAAAGAGATTGGGGAATATTTTGGTGGGATATTCTCCTGATAATGTGCCTGTCTTTGCCAGGGAGCTCAAAGCCGAAGGTGCGATGGCCGCACTTCTTAAAGAGGCCCTCAAGCCGAACCTCGTTCAAACACTTGAGGGAACCCCTGTTTTTGTCCACGGCGGGCCATTCGCCAATATTGCTCATGGGACCAACTCTGTTATTGCCACTCGATTGGCCCTCGGAATTGCCGATTATGTTGTCACAGAGTGCGGATTCGGTTCAGATTTGGGTGCGGAAAAGTTCTTTGATATCGTAGTCCGGAGCGAAGGCATTCCTCCTCCGGATGCCTGTGTGCTTGTGGGAACGGTTCGTGCCTTGAAATTTCATGGAGGTGTTGCTAAAGACGAATTGGAATTGAAAAACATTGCGGCTCTGGAGAAAGGATTTGTTAACCTGGAAAAACACATTGAAAATCTCGGTCATTTTGGAATTCCTATTGTCGTAACCCTCAACAAGTTTCCATCGGACACGGAACCGGAGATCGAACGATTTATAACGTTGTGTAAGAGAGCAAAAGTCAGAGTGGCGTTAAGTGAAGCTTATGGCCGTGGAGGAGAAGGAGCAGAAGATCTGGTTCGCCAATTGATCACGGCCATTGACAAGGATAAAAACAATTTTCAATATTTATATCCTCAGGACATGCCCCTAATCGAGAAAATCGAGACCATAGCCAAAAAAATCTATGGGGCTTCCGGTGTAGCCATGGAGGGAAAAACAAGACGGAAAATCCGTCGGATTGAAAAAGCCGGATTCGGCCACCTCCCTGTTTGCATCGCAAAAACTCAATATTCTCTTTCCGATGATGACAAGGCATTGGGTAGACCAGAAGATTTTACCCTCATCGTCACAGATGCCTCTCTCAGTTCAGGAGCGGGCTTTGTTGTCGTTTACTGTGGCGATATCATGACTATGCCCGGACTGCCAAAAATCCCTTCTGCCGAGAAAATCGACATTTCAAAAGACGGTGAAATCACTGGACTTTCATAAAACGTTTACAGCCAATTTCAATTGTGATACAAAAGAATTGACCTAATTTTCTTATTTTATAGAGAGGGAATTACATATGTGTGAACTCAGAGAAGTTTTTGTTATCGGGGCTGCCAGGACAGCCATCGGCAATTTTTTAGGAACTTTAAAGGGATTTAAAGCTTCTGAACTTGGCGGATTTGCGATAAAAGAAGCTGTCAAAAGAGCCGGAGTGACCGTCGGAGCCATTGATGAAGTCATTATGGGCAATGTCGTTTCTGCCGGCATTGGACAAGCTCCGGCCAAACAGGCGTCCATCAGGGGAGGATTGCCACCAACAGTCAGCTGTTTTGCCGTCAACAAAGTTTGCGGATCAGGTTTAAAATCCGTCCAGCTTGCAGCTCAGGCCATCTGGTTGGAGGAAAAAGAGATTGTTGTCGCGGGCGGTATGGAAAGCATGAGTCAGGCTCCGCATCTTGCCTGGGGAGTTCGTGAGGGGATAAAGTTTGGTGACCTGAAGCTACAGGATTCGATGATCCTCGACGGTCTCTGGTGCGCTTTTGATGACCGGCACATGGGATTAACTGGTGAGGTTATTGCCGAAAAGTTCGGGGCTTCTCGAGAAGAGCAGGATGCCTATGCTGTCAGCAGCCATCAAAAGGCCCTTCATGCGATCGAAGAGGGATATCTCAAGGATGAGATTGTTCCGGTGGAGGTTCCCCAAAGAAAAGGCGATCCTTGCATATTTTCAGTGGATGAAGGTCCAAGAAAGGACGCGACACTAGAAAAATTAACAAAACTTCGGCCGGCTTTCAAAAAAGATGGGACAGTTACGGCCGGAAATGCGTCTAGTTTAAATGACGGGGCCGCGGCCTTGGTTTTGGCTTCGGCTGACGCCGTCAAAGAAAAGACTTTTAAACCGATGGCCAAAATTTTAGCCACTACAACTAATCCAGTCGAACCGCATATGGTGATGTACGCACCCAAGGGAGCTGTCGAGAAGCTTCTTCAAAATGTGGGATGGACAGTTTCGGATGTCGATCTTTTTGAGATCAACGAAGCCTTTTCATCTCAATTGGTGGTTCTAATCAAAGAGCTGGGACTCGACAGAGACAGAGTCAATGTGCACGGCGGTGCCGTATCCCTTGGCCATCCCATTGGTGCAACAGGAGCAAGAATCCTTTGCACATTGATCTATGCCTTAAAACATCGGGGGCTCAAGAAAGGCATCGCCTCTCTCTGCCTTGGAGGAGGAGATGCCGTGGCAATGGCCGTGGAGAACGTGGATTAAGGAGGAGTTATGGATATCAAGAGAATAGGTATTGTGGGATCAGGAACCATGGGGGCCGGGATTGCTCAGACAGCAGCCTCAAAGGGTTTTGAAGTTGTTCTAAATGACATCGAGACGGAATATCTCGAGCGGGCGAAAAAAAAAATCGACAAAAGCCTGTCTAAGCTTATAGAAAAAGGGAAGATCGAGGAGGAGAAAGATGCTATCTTGGGCCGGATCCAGACAACCTCGGAGATAGAGAGCTTAAAGGACACAGATTTTGTGATCGAAGCCGTTTTTGAGGACTACGGGGTCAAAAAGGATGTACTCCAAAAGCTGGACAAAATCCTTCCTCCTCAAATCCTTTTGGCCACGAATACTTCATCCATCTCCATTACAAAATTGGGAGCCCTGACAAGCCGGGCCTCTTTATTCATGGGGATGCATTTTATGAATCCGGTCCCTCTGATGGTTTTGGTGGAGTTGATTAGAGGCATTGCCACAAATCAAGAGACCTTTGATACCGTTAAAACTCTCACCGAGAAAATGGGGAAAACACCGGTGGAAGCCAACGACTATCCCGGATTTATTTCTAACCGCATCCTCATCCCGATGATCAATGAGGCTGTTTTTGCGCTCATGGAGGGTGTGGGTACGGCAGAAGCCATCGATAGTGTGATGAAGCTGGGCATGAACCATCCCATGGGTCCGTTAGCGTTAGGCGATCTCATCGGACTGGATGTTTGCCTGGATATCATGGAGGTTCTGTATGAAGGATTTAAAGACAGCAAATACAGGCCTTGTCCCCTGCTGAAGAAGATGGTCGACGCCGGATATCTTGGGAGAAAAACAGGGAGAGGCTTTTACGACTACAGCTCATAATTTAAGGAGAGAAGAATGAATAATGAAAATAACGAGGAAAAACAAAATGTAAAAAGTAGAGCCATTGAATCGGCTCTCACTCAAATAGAAAAGCAGTTCGGCAAAGGCTCTGTGATGAAAATGGGTCAGAAGGATGCGGGCATCGATGTGCCGGCTATTCCCACCGGATCTGTTGCATTTGATCTCAGCCTTGGAATTGGCGGTTTTCCCCGTGGTCGTGTTGTTGAAATCTTTGGTCCGGAGGCGACAGGAAAAACCACTCTGGCTATTCATGTTATCGCGGAAGCCCAGAAACAGGGCGGCCAGGCCGCGTTTATAGATGCCGAGCATGCCATGGATCCCAAATATGCGGCAAGTATAGGCGTCGATGTTGATGAACTCCTCATCTCTCAGCCAGATTATGGTGAACAGGCCTTGGAAATTGCTGAAGTTCTTGTGCGCAGCGGAGCCGTAGATGTTATTGTCGTTGATTCCGTCGCAGCTCTTGTTCCCAAGGCCGAGTTGGAAGGGGAAATGGGTGATGCCCACATGGGGCTTCAAGCTAGGCTTATGTCTCAGGCATTAAGGAAATTGACAGCTATTGTCAGCCGCTCTAAAACATGTTTTATTTTTGTTAACCAAATTCGAGAAAAAATCGGTTTTTTTCTGGGCAGTCCAGAAACAACCACAGGAGGCCGTGCCCTTAAATTTTATTCCTCCTTGAGAATCGATGTGCGGAGAATTGCGACATTAAAAGATGGAGAGCATGTCATTGGCAACAGGGTCAAAGTTAAGATCGTAAAAAACAAAATGGCTCCTCCTTTCCGTCTTGCCCAGTTCGATATTATCTACGGTGAGGGGATTTCAAAAGAAGGAGATTTAATCGACTGCGGTGTCGACTACGGACTTGTTGAAAAGGCAGGAACCTGGTACTCCTACAAGGGAGAGAGATTGGGTCAAGGGCGGGAGAATGTCAAAAAACTCCTAAAAGAAAACCCTGAAGTCTTTGAAGAGCTGAATCAGGAAGTCCGAGAAAAAGCGGGGCTCATTCCTCAAGAAAAAACTGTTGAGAACGAGAAAAAAGAATAGAACAGAACATCATCCCAGATCCGAATCTCAGGCAAGAGTCTCGGTTTATTCACAGTAAATCAAGAGTGGAGGAATAATGTTTAAGAGTTGTTCTAAAAATCGAATCGTTTTTCTTATTGTCCTTGTGGCTTTAATCCTTACGACATATGGTTTGATTCAAGGCAATAATTCTCCCGATCCCCAAACAAATGAGGTCGATAAAATCTTTGCCGGCTGGGACAAACCTGATACCCCCGGATGTGCACTGGGGATCATTCAGGACGGGCGTTTCATTTACAAACGTGGTTACGGAATGGCCAATCTGGAATACGGCATTCCCCTGGCATCTCAGTCGGTGTTCCGGATCGGTTCGACCTCAAAACAGTTTACGGCCATGTGCATCCTATTGCTGGAAGAGGAAGGCAGGCTTTCCGTGGATGATAAACTTATAAAGTACCTCCCTGAAATGCCCGATTATGCAAAATCGATCACCATCCGACATCTGCTCCACCACACAAGTGGGGTAAGAGATTATCTGACCCTCATGAGGCTTGCGGGTGCCAGAGGAGACGATTTTTATACTGATCCGGAAGTCGTTGACTTGATAACCAGGCAGAAAGAGCTGAACTTTGCCCCTGGGGATGAGTTTCTCTATAGCAATTCTGGCTATTTTCTCCTGGCTGAGATTGTAAAAAGAGTGACAGGAAACTCCATGGCCGTGTACGCCGAGGATAATATTTTTAAACCCCTGGGGATGACACATACTCATTTTCATAATGATCACACACAAATTGTGAAAAACCGCGCTTCTGGCTATGGACGCGAAAAAGACGGGAATTTTTGGATCAATATGACCACTCTGGGCATGATCGGAGACGGAGGTGTGTTCACTTCAATTGACGATCTATTGCAATGGGATTTGAATTTTTACGACAATAAATTGGGAAAGGCCGACCAGAAACGAATAGACAAGATGTTGACTCCAGGAGTTCTCAACAGTGGAAAAAAACTGGACTATGCCTTTGGGCTTGGAATCAGCGAGTACAAAGGCCTAAAGATGGTCAGTCATGGAGGTGCTTTTGTTGGCTTCAGGGCCGAGATGATCCGCTTTCCCGAGCAGAAGTTTTCGGTGATTGTGCTGGCCAATTTGGGAAATATCAATCCCAGCCGGCTCGCAAGGCAAGTGGCCGATATTTATCTGGCAGACCGATTCAAGCCCTTAGAAAAAAAGCCAAAGGCTCCCAAAGCTCCCACAAGGAAGTCTGAGACAAAATCGGACAAAAAGACCCCGCTTGAAACTCATGAGGCTGAACAATTGAAGGCTTATACCGGAGACTATACCAGTGAAGAACTGGGCGTGATGTACCGAATTTTATTCAAGGAGGACAAGCTGGTGGTTCAGCATGAAAACCCCCACAGACTCTACCCTAGAGGGATTCTTGTCCAGACGAATAAAGACTCTTTTTCCTTGGGCGGCCTGCTTCTGAATTTTAACCGCAATAACTACAGCAAAGTGACATCATTCACCGTCAATGCAGGCCGAGTAAAAAACATCCGGTTTGAAAAAAAATGAATCCCGAGAACAAGAGAACTCAAGCAATATAAAAGGTTAAGGAGGGACACATGAAAGCCAAATGGATTGCTGGATTGATTTTTCTGGGACTGCTCGTTTTTCTCCTTTTCCAAAATCAACAGGTTGTCACTTATCGTATTTTTTTCTGGGAGTTCAGCATCTCTCAAGTTTTGCTTGTACCCGTAGTTCTCCTGATTGGATTTTTTTTGGGCTTGGCAGTCAAAATAAAAAGGAGAACCAGGAATCAGAGGCCAAACGAAGTTGAAGCTGACGACGAGTTTGAAGAGATCGACTAAAACAGTTCGCCTAGAAGACGAAACCAAAAATAAGGAAGAGGCCTAAGGCTAGCCCGCCCGCAATCAGCGCGTAGGGAAGCTGTGTGCGCACATGATCGATGTGGTCGGTCGCTGAAGCCATTGAGGAGATGATGGTTGTATCTGATATGGGGGAGCAGTGGTCTCCGAAAACACCCCCTCCCAGCACGGTTGCGATCACCAATCCGGGATTAAGCCCGATGAGGTTGATCATGGGCACGGCGATAGGGATCATGATGGCAAACGTTCCCCAGGATGTACCTGTCGAGAAAGCGATAAAACAGGACACAAGGAACAACACGGCAGGTATTATGCCTGTAGGGAGGGCGGAATTGGCTGCTTGAGCCACAAAAGGCCCTGTGCCTAGGGCTTCACATGTGTCCCCGATGGCAAAGGCAAGTATCATCAAGCTGGCCAGAGGAATAAGACCGCCAATTCCTTTCATAAATATATCCGTGATTTCCTTTGTGCGCATAATATTTTGCGCCCGATAAGCGACTGCTCCTGCGGCCAATCCGGCTATTACCGACCAGAGAACTGAAAGGGAGCCGGACCCTTCCATGATGTTCCCTTTTCCTGTGATGAGCAGGACTACAGGCATCATCGTCACCATGACACCTACTGGGAGAATCATGTTGATGGCCCGGGCGGGTATGCCTTTCTTTTCATCCATCATCACAACATCTTCGGAGATCAGCGGTTCTGCACCGTCACGAAGCAGCTTGTCTTTTTCGAGGACTCTTTTTTCGGCATTTTTCATGGGACCGATGTCTCTGCCTGTCAGCACAACCACAAGGACGATAAGAAGTGCAATTATGGCGTAAAAATTAAAAGGCATCGAGGACACCAGCATCCGTACGGGATTGACAACACCTTGTGTCGCCAGGAGCCCGATGACAAATGCGCCCCAGGCATTGAGGGGAATAAGGACACATTTTGGCGCGGATGTCGAGTCAAGAATATAACTCAGTTTCTCTCGGGAAACCTTGAGCCTGTCAAAAATTGGCCTAGAGACCGCTCCAGATACAAGCACACAGATACTGGACTCAATAAAAATCACAAATCCTAGAAACCATGCTAGGAGACCTGCTGATTTCCTGGTCTTGACCAATCCCTTCCCCGTTACCCAGTTGACAAATCCCTTCATGCCACCCGAATACTGGGTAAAGGTGATGATGGCTCCGATCATAGCGGAAAACAGCACAACTCTGGTGTTGTCGGCATCCTGGAATACTGAGACAAGTGCGTTAACTGCCTGAATAAGACCAGTCAGAGGATTCCAGCCGTGAATAATAGTCCATCCCAGCCAGATTCCCAGGCTTAAGGAGATGTAAACATGTTTTGTTTTGATAGCAAGAAAAATGGCCAGGAGAGGCGGAAGAATGGATAACCAGCCGTATGTCTCCATGGCGAATGCGAGGGGAGATATATCACTGAGAACGAGAGATGTCAAATTGCCGATAAACTGGAGGAGAGAGGTAAAGCTTTAATCTTAAGAAGGGTCAGGAAAGATCTGACTATAACTATGTGGAAAATAATTGGCTCGTTGGTAGATCTGGGGAATATCGTTTGAAAGATGAGGTTGAGAAAAAATGGATTTTAGAATTCTTTCTATGTGTCTGTCCCCGGACCATATTGTTTTTGGACGGCCATCATGAGCAGCCTTTAAGCAGCAGTTGGCCACAAAGTTTAGATCCGTATCTCCAGGCAACTCGGCGTGATGTTCTTGAAAATATAATCGGCATGAGGACACAATTGTCTCGTGGAAAGGATCATTCTTATAATCAAAGATCTTTCCTCTCCTTTTGAGGCTATTCAGCACACGGTCGATGTTATCAAGAAAAAGTTTTTGGTGATTCCAGATGCTTTCAATCCATTGCTCTTTGTGTTGTTTGCGGTGGTGGAACATGTTTAAAAAATTTTTGAGACCGGACTGCTGCTCCATAAAGATGTCCTCAGTTGTGATAAGATCTGGTTTATAGACGATATCGACTAGGATACGGATAAATCGGTCTAAGGCAGAAAACAGAATGGGGAGGTGCTCTTTAAATTTTTCATTTTTGGAACGCTTGATATAGCCGATATAGCTGAATACCTGATTGATGAAATCCGCATGCATATAGCCCGGATGCCTGGGAAGCCCTGATTGGGGAGCTTGATTTTTGCGAGGATCTTTGACCTGGGGTATAGGGAGATCTTCGGGGATAAACGCAGAAAATATATTTGAATCTGCGATATTTTCGAACTTGTTTTGATGAAGAGCAATTTTGAGAGAGTCAGGATATGTTTTTCGTTTGTCCAACGGGCCGGGCTCCCTAGTGAGGCGTTCTTGCCATTATACCTAAACTTTTTAAGTTGTTCTAATGAAATTATTCGTAGCGCAGCGCCCGGACAGGATCGGTGTTTGCCGCGCGAATGGAGTGGTAGCTGACTGTAATCAATGATATAACAGCGGCTGATACCATAGAGATCAAAAAAATCCCGATTCCCAGCTCAATCCGGTAGACAAAATCGGCCAGCCACCTTTTCATTAAAAAATATGCGGCAGGCCAGGCGATAAGATTGGCCAAGAGTACGAATTTCAGATAGGTCTTTGCGAGAAGTGTCACCAGGCTTCCGATCCCGGCTCCAAGGACCTTGCGGATCCCGATCTCTTTGGTACGCTGTTCGACTGTGTGAGAAGCCAATCCGAAAAGCCCCAGACAGGCAATAAAGATAGCTAGCACCGTGAATCCGCGGGTCAGCGAACCAAAAGACTGCTCTCTGCGGTACTGCATATTGAACTCATCATCTAGAAAAGTAAATTCCAATGGATGGCCCGGGAGCAGCTCGTTCCAGACAGCCCTGAGGTGGGCGATTGCGTCAGGAATGGCTCCTGCCTGAAGCTTGAGAGAGAGAAATCCGTTGGCCCCAGGCCGGAATCGAATCACGAGCGGTTCTACAACATGGCGGAGCGTGGCGAAATGAAAGTCCCGGATGACACCGACAACTTTCAGCTGGCCATCTTGAAAAGTTTTATTGAGGGGTTCATTCCATCCTATTGCAGCAGCCGCCGCCTGATTGATGATCACAGCTTCTTCGGCTTCCGTTCCGAATTCACGGGAAAAATTTCGCCCTTCAACCAGCTCAAGTCCCAGTGTTTCGATGAATTGTTCGTCCATGGACATGCCTGAAACAACCCAAGGATCTGTTTTATCGATGCCATCTGGATCGATAACATAACGGCCCATAGTGCGGCCCGGGAGATTTCCTGATGACGAAAGAGATAGTATTGCCGGGGACTGTGCGAGTTTTTCCGCCATTGTGTCAGACTGGGCGCCTGTTTCCTGATTGAAAGAAAAGAACAAGATCTGTTCGCGGTCATATCCCATGTTCCTGGTTTTGATAAACTTAATCTGCTGGTAGACGATACCGCTTCCAATGATCAGAGCAATGGAGATGGCGAACTGAAACACAACAAGCACGCGCCTCATACCCATGCCCTTGCTCCCGCTTTTAGAGGCTCCTTTTAAGACCTGCGTGGGCCGAAAGGATGAAAGCACAAAGGACGGCCAGCTTCCCGCCAGCAGGCCTGTCAAAAGTGTGCCGATAAGAATTCCAGCGGCGATTGGAGGAGACAAAAGGATGCCGAGATTTAGATGCAGGTCGAATGCTGATTTAAGATAAGTAAGAGCCAGGGAAACGAGGCCTAAAGCGATCACCAACCCGAAGACACACATGAAAAGAGATTCACATAAAAATTGTCCGATCAGCTGTCTGCGCCTGGCCCCGACCACTTTACGCATCCCGACTTCTCTGGAACGGCTGTGAGAACGGGCTGTCGAGAGATTCATAAAATTAAAGATGGCGATCAGCAGGATAAAAAAGGCCACGGCCGCCATAGAATAGACATTGCTGAGGTCGCCTTTGTTCCTGTTGTATCCATCGAAAACGACATTTTTTGAACGAAGGTGAACATCCTTAAGTGCTTGGTTGATGACCGCGAAATTTTCCTCGACACCGTTTTTTCTAAGTACACCAATCAGCTTTTCCTCCAAATTGGCGATGTCTGCGCCCTCTCGGAGCAGAACATAGGTTGGCGCGGAGATCCAGCCCCATGAACGCAGATTTTGACCAAGGCTGCCTTCTTCATCTGGGAAGTTGAGAGAGATCAGCACATCAAACTGAAGATGGGACGCTTGCGGTATATCGGCCAGGATTCCGGTGACCCGGACGTCATCCTCCCCCCAGACGAAAGTTTTTCCCATGGGATCGTCCTCTCCAAAGAGGGTTTTGGCCATCTCTCTAGTCAGCACAGCGGTAAAGGATTCCTGGAGTGCTGAATCTGGGCTTCCTTCAGTGAGCTTGAAATCAAAGATCTTGAAGATGGAAGGATCGACCAGTGCCATATCCTGTGTGTAGATTCGCCTGTCTCCAATTTTAAGCGGCTGGCGCCCGCGGCCCATGATCCGGACGGCTTCTTCGACTTCGGGAATATCCTTGGGAATTTCTGGTCCCATGGCAACAAAGGTGATGCCGGCATAGGTGTTAGTCACGCCCATGGATTTATCGAGAAGCAGCACTCTCTGGATCCGGCCGGCCTTACTGTGAAACATGTCATACGACAGCTCATTGTTCACGTAGAGAAAGATCAGAAGGCTTGTAGCCATTCCGATCGCCAATCCCAATATATTGATGAGAGAATGTCCCATGTGTTTTTTGAGATTACGGATCGTCGTGATGAGATAATTTTTCCACACGATAAGGCCTCCTTTATAGAGCGGCTCCTAATTCCATGGGTTTTAGTAGTAATACGTCTTGAGATAACAAAAGGTTGTAAAAAATGGAAACAGAGTGGACTAACTTTGAGTTATTGTTTCGGGAAAAAACTTGACTCCCAGTTAGGAATTTCAGGAATTCTCACGACTGAACAGTAGACTCAAAGGTGTGACTTCAAGAAACGGGAGGTGTGGGAGGTTTTGGATTGGATGATTTCTTCCGGCGTTCCCTGAACTACGATCTGTCCGCCTCGCTCTCCGCCTTCAGGACCGAGATCGATGACGTAATCGGCACACTTAATCATGTCCAAATTGTGCTCGATGACAACAACGGTGTGCCCTTCTTTTACGAGTGTTTGGAAAGTCCTGAGGAGAACCTGAATGTCATCTTGGTGGAGACCGATTGTAGGCTCGTCAAAAAGATAGAGTGTTTTATCTTTCTTTTTATGGACAAGATTGTAAGCGAGTTTGATCCTTTGGAGCTCTCCTCCTGAAAGAGTGGTCGTGGGCTGTCCAAGCTTGACATATCCTAAACCCACATCCAAAAGGGGGGAGAGCTTTTTCTGAATTTTTGTAATGTCCGCAAAAAAATCACAGGCTTCTTCGATACTCATCTGAAGGATGTCGTCGATATTTTTCCCTTGGTGTTTGATTTCGAGAATGTCCTTTTGGAACCTCTTTCCCTTGCAGGATTCACAGGTGAGAACGACATCGGAGAGAAACTGCATCTCCACAATCTGAATGCCGGCCCCCTTGCATTCTTCACATCTGCCCCCTGCCGTGTTAAACGAGAAATACCCCGGCTTAAAACCCAATGATTTGGCTTCTCGTGTACGGCTGAATATGTCGCGGATGTCGTCCATGGCCTTTGTGTAGGTGGCTGGAATGGACCGGGGAGAAGTGCTGATTGGTGCCTGGTCTACCAAAACAATTTTATCGACATTGTCCTTTCCAATGATGTCCAAGTATCCGTCTGTCCGCTCCCCCTTCCATCCGCTGTAAAGGACATCATGAAGAAGAGTGCTTTTGCCTGATCCTGAAACGCCTGTGATGCAGGTGAAAATGTTTACAGGTATTTTGACGTCCAGATTTTTAAGATTGTGTTTGTGTGCTTTGGTGATGGTGATGAATCTTTTGGGCGTGCGCCTTTTTTTAAGAACCTTGATTTTTTCCTCTCCGCGCATATACCGGGCTGTGAGGGTATCCGAAGATTTGAGGAAATTGTCCATAGAACCCGCATACATCACTTCTCCGCCATATCGTCCGGCCTTCGGTCCGAGGTCGATTAAATAGTCCGCCGAACGAATGATTTCGGGATCGTGCTCGACTACAATGACGGTGTTGCCAATATCTTTGAGAGATTTGAGAATTTCAATCAATCGTTGATTGTCCCGGGGGTGGAGACCGATGCTGGGCTCGTCGAGAACAAACAGGGTGCTGACGAGGGACGCGCTCAGGGCGGCGGCCAGGTTGATCCGCTGGGCTTCGCCTCCGCTCAGAGTAAAGGTGATCCTGTCCAGGGTGATGTAATCCAGCCCCACTTCCAGGAGGAATTTTAATCTGTTTTTGATTTCAACTATGAGACGTGCAGCGACCTGTTTTTGGAAAGGGGAGAGAACCAAGCTGTTAAGAAAATCATAGGCATCCCTAACTGTCTTATGAACGAATTGGCCGATATTGGTGCTGTCGATCTGGACACTCAGAGCTTTTTTGTTGAGCCGCAGCTGATGGCATTCCGGGCAGGGGATGTATTTCCTGTAGCGGGCGATAAAGACCCTGACCTGGACCTTATATTTTTTGCGCTGCAGCCTGTCGAAAAATCCTTGTACACCTTTGTAGCGCCCCTCTCCTTTGAAGATAAAACGCTGCCAGTCCTCTTTCAAATCCTTGTAGGGAACATCCGTCGGGATACCTCTAGTTTGGGCTTCAGTGATGAGCCGTCGCATACGGTGCCGGGACACGCCCCTGCTCCAGGGCTCTACCGCACCTTTTTCTATGGATTTATTATGGTCGGGAATAATCTTGTCCTCATCGATAACGGCCAGGTCTCCAAAACCATGGCAGAGAGGGCAGGCCCCCTGTGGGCTGTTAAAAGAAAAAAGATTAGGGACAGGCTCTTCATAGATCAGATTACAAGGCTTGCACTCCAGTTTGTCGGAAAAGATAAATTCCTTATGGCCCTCGCTTTGAACTTTGACTCTTCCTCCGCCTTTTTTTAATCCGAGTTCTAGAGAATCCACAAGACGCTCTCTATCATCAGGATCTATGATTATCCGGTCCACAAAGACATTGAGGGATTTTTCTTTTTCGAGTTCAGCCTTTTCTAGATCAACGATTTTGTCTGCCTGGATGATGCGGTGGAATCCATCTTTTTTCAGGTCATCCCATCCGTTTAGAAAAGGCCTGGAAAAAGAGATGAGAATTTTTGAGTGAGCTGGAAGTTTAAGGAGTTCTTCGACGATGGCATCGATTGTGTCCCGAATAACTGGTTTTCCGCAAGAGCTGCAGTGAATGGTGCCGATCCGGGCATAGAGGATTCTGGAAAAATCGTGGATTTCGGTGACTGTGGCTACTGTCGAACGGGGATTTTTTGTTACGGCTTTCTGCTGGATGGCGATGGCAGGAGTGATCCCTTCGATGAGATCGGAGTCGGGTTTCTCCATGCGCTCCAAGAACTGGCGTGCATAGGCAGAAAGAGATTCGATAAAGCGGCGCTGCCCTTCAGCATAGAGTGTGTCAAAGGCAAGCGAGGACTTGCCTGAACCCGAGACGCCTGTGATGATGATCTGCTTATTTAAAGGGATATCGAGATCGATATTTTTCAGGTTGTGAACCCTGATCCCTCGGAGTTTGATGATTTTGTCCATTGTTTTTAATGTTCTATTATAGGAGAAATGGTGGAGACAGGCTACAAGAATCGGTCCTTTCTTTGGACTTTTGATGGGCAAGAGGGCCAGCTCATCGGAGGGTGTCTGTTGATTTCGATTGGGATAAAAATTCTGGCCGATCACTTCTAGAATTCCAGCCTGAATCCTCCATAGATTGATAAACCTGGGGTGCCGTACCCTTTGACAGTTTCATAGTACGTATTGAAGATATTATCTAGTCGGAGAAAGATCTGTGTCGAGGAGAGGATGTCATAGGAAACAATGCTGTTGACAAGAGTATAGGCCGGCATTGTGACCCGTTCTGAGGTGAATCCTACAAATTCCGTATCATCTCGCCGTCCGATCGACAGTAAAGAAAACTCGATGTTGCCTTTTGTCAAGAAATTGATGTTTATTCTGCTTTGAAAATGGCTGTTAGGACGCCTCAAGAGAGAGTCACCAGTATCTTTGTCTATGTGACTGGCCGTCGTGTAACTGGCATGAAGAGAGAGAGACTTTGTCAGTTGTCCATCAAAACCGAACTCAAATCCTTTAGATTTGGCTTCGGCAATATTGATATATCCTATCAAAAAATCAAAATCAATGAGGTTGATGTATGTTTGAGAAAAATACTGAGCAAAAAGTGTGATTTTTTCGCTGAGAAAGGTCTGTTCCATGCCGATGTCCCAGCCTGTTGATTTTTCGGGTGCTAATGTCTTATTCCCGATGGGTCCCCAGAAAGTTCCCGGTGCATAGAGCTGGTAAAGGGAAGGAGATTTGAATCCAGTGCCTATGGTGCCCTTGATCTTCGTCCCTGTGTTTTCAAAAAAATAGGCCGGGGCCAGACGGAATGTGAGGGACGATCCAAACTGGCTGTGAATGTCAAGGCGTGTACCCAGCGTAGCAAAAAATCGTCCATTGAATCGGAGCTGATCTTGAATATAGAGGCCGGTTGTGCTGGCCCTCTGATGGGGAAACAGACTCTGAAAAGGTCCCCACAGTCCTTCAGATGTATACTCTGATTCCCCGTGCTCTTGCTGGTAATCGATTCCGATAGTCACAGTATTTGTTTCGTGCACGTAGAGGTTGTTCTGCCAGTCGAGTTTGTAAAAACGACTGGAATAGAACGCCTGGTCGCTGTCAAAGGGATGCAGTTCATCTGAGGGATTTTTATAAGATCGGTCATAATCTACGACAGACAGATTCAGTTTTTGCTCCCAGCGGTTATTCCAGAGATGCCACCTGGCCTGCCCTTTAAGGAAAAGAGAATTGTATGTCTGGAGATTGTTCGGATCGTCTCCAAAGGCCCCGCCAAAATTGTCGATGTCGATTTCTGTCTCGATCCGTCGGACTACAAAGTCAAACTCCAGATTATCGCTAATTCGGTAACCAAGACGGCTGGACAGTGTTAAGTTTTGATATCCATCCTTCTCCGAGTTGCCTTCATAGGCCTCATTGGCTGCCGAAAAGCCAGAACTTTGTAGGAAGGCCGCACCAACAGAGTAAAAGAATTTTTTTGAGCTTCCATTGAGTGATGTGCCACCAGAGAAAGTGCCAAATGATCCCCCTTGGGAAGAAAATGTGATTGTGGGACTGCCCTCGCCCTTTCTAGTGATAATGTTGATGACTCCGCTGATGGCATCCGAGCCATAAAGTGTGCTTTGAGGTCCGCGAAGGACTTCTATCCTCTCCACATTATCTAAGGAATAGTGAGCGAGATCGATAGAGCGTGATGGTGTAATCGGGTCATTGAGTTCCACGCCGTCCATCATCACTAAAGTGTGTTCGGCGTTTCCTCCCCTGATGTGAACAGAAGCCGTGGAGCCAACTGGGCCATTTTGGATGAGAGTGATTCCCATGATATCTCGAAGGATTTCGAGAACGGTTGTTTTTCTGGAACGAACGATATCTTCGCGGCTTAGGACGGTCACTGAGCTGGCGATTTCTCTGGTCGGGGTATCAATACGTGTGGTTGTAACCGTGATTTCGTGTTGAATGGGGGGATTCGTTTTCTTTTGTTTTTGATTCTCAAGTTTCTGCTCTGCAAAGAGCGGCACAATCAAAAGTGCAAAAACAAGGGCAGCCGTAAGAATACTTTTTGTCATACTTGATTCTCCATGTTCAATTGCCCCCGTTCTATATGGGAAGGAAGGATAAAAAAAATGAACCCGACCTTCCACCCGAAGATGGGTTTAGTTCGGTTTAAGGGAGGTCTCCTGACTTTCGGGTCATGCTTCTTCCAGGCCTTCCCATCTTCTTATCAGAAGACAGTGGTTTCTCCGGAAGTCGTCGCCGATTACAGTAGCGGGGGCTGTGTTCGAATTTCACGAACTTCCCTGCTCCTCAAACCGCATTCTAAATTGTCAAAGAAATTTCAGCCTATCATTTCCCCACTCTTATAGTCAAGGAAAAAAATGGGGACATAAAATGGGGACAGTCCCCAATTTTTAAATTATTCCACAAAAATTGGGGACTGTCCCCATTTTATGTCCCCAAAAAAGAAAAGGCTGCCCGTTCAAATGAATGAACTGGGCAGCCTTAGGGGATGGATTAAAAGATTAGGGGATCTATGGTTAATCCTTCAACAAAAGAAGGGGAAAAAAGGAGGGAACGCCTTTTTGGTGATCGTTCAAAGTCTCTTAAAATTTTCATTACATATATAAATACGCCTGAAATGAATAAAAAGTTGCGGTTTTTTGAGTTTTTTTTGATATTTAAGAAGATTTCCAGGAAATCGAGAAAATCGTTACTTTTTTACAAAAGAAGATGGGTGTTTTTTTTTATTCAGTTGGAACAGCCTTAAGTGAAAAAAGTGGAATGAAGAAATGTAACTTATTGATAAAAAAAGAAATATATACAAAAAAAACAATTTTTAAAGACTGTTTGAGTTCCTCTACTGACTCGTTCTTTTTATTATACCATACAAATGGACCCAATTTCAAGCTTTTTTTTTAAATTTCTTAAATTCCTCGAAAGTGTAGTGTTTTTTGCATAATTTTCGCTTTAATTCCTTGTTTTTAGCCTGTTTTTGAGGATAGTGAAATTCGAGGTGATATGGGCTTGCCTAAAAGGTGAAAAGTTGCGATGATTTGTTCATATATATTCAGCTAGAATGAGTTAGACACATTTAAGGATAAGACGATGGAAAAAGAAATGTTCAGGCAGTATGGGTACAAATTTGTCGATTGGTTGGCGGACTATTTCGATGAGATCGAACGGTACCCGGTCCTCTCTCCTGAAAAACCTGGATCTGTACTCAATCAACTTCCGGAGAATCCTCCGTTTGAAGGTGAGTCACTAGAGACCATATTTGAAGATTTTAAAACAATCATTCTCCCCGGGATCACTCATTGGCAGCATCCTTCCTGGTTTGCCTATTTCCCGGCCAACAACAGCCCTCCCTCGGTGCTTGCAGAATTATTAACGGCAGGCCTGGGAGCACAATGCATGGTTTGGCAGACATCGCCGGCAGCAGCAGAGCTTGAAGAGCGTGTGCTGGAATGGCTGCGGCAGCTGCTTGGCCTTCCCGCAGGAATGGAGGGTGTGATTCAGGACACGGCATCCACCGCAACTCTTGTGGCTCTACTCACAGCCAGAGAAAAAGCTACAGACTTTGAATCCAATAAGAAGGGATTGAAAGAACCGCTGGTCATTTATATCTCTGAAGAAGCACATTCTAGTGTAGATAAGGGGGCCAAAATTGCCGGGTACGGATCCGAAAATATCCGCCGGATTTCAACCGATGACTCGTTCGCCATGATTCCCAAAAAACTGGAAGAGGCGGTAAAAGCCGATACTGAAAAGGGATTCATCCCTACATGTGTGGTGGCCACAGTGGGGACAACCTCTTCGACCGCCATCGATCCCTTATCGCCCATTGGTCACATCTGCCAAGAACATGGACTCTGGCTTCATGTGGATGCCGCCTTTGCCGGAACTGCGGCAATCCTACCAGAGATGAGGTGGATGCTCGAAGGAGTGGAGTTTGTTGACTCTTTTGTGTTCAATCCTCATAAGTGGATGCTGACAAACTTTGATTGTTCAGCTTATTTTGTAAGGGATCCCGGAGCCTTGATTCAAACATTCGAGATCTATCCCGAGTACTTAAAAACCGGAATGGACGCAGAGGTTAAAAATTACCGTGACTGGGGAATCCAGCTGGGAAGACGATTCCGGGCGTTAAAACTCTGGTTTGTTTTGAGAAGCTATGGTACACAGGGTCTTCAAGCCATGATTCGTGAGCATATCCGGCTGGCAAAGTTGTTTGAAGGCTGGGTCAAAAATGAAGAAGTATTTGAGGTTTTGGCTCCTGTCAATTTGAGTGTTGTGTGTTTCCGGCTGAATAATGGCAGTGATGAAGAACAGCTGACAGAGTTGAACAAAAAATTTGAAGAGGAATTGAACAAGACAGAAAAAGTATTTCTCAGCCATACTTCTCTTCGAGGAAAATACGTGCTGCGTTTAGCCATTGGTGCACGAATGACAAGCGAGAGAAATGTGCGGGAGGCATGGGAGTTGATGATTAAAACAGCCAGAGATTTTTGCCTGTGAAATTTTCTATCCATCCGGATATCTTCGATCGATTCCCTGGATTAATCCTGGGGATTGTTATTGTTTCCAGGATAGACAATCACGGACAAGATGAAAATCTACGGCGAAAAATTCGAGAGAAGGAAGAAGAAATCAAACAGAATTTTTTGTTAGAAACTCTTTCGGCCCATCCAAATATCCAGGCATGGCGCCAAGCGTATTCGACATTTGGCGCCAAACCCAAAAAATATAAAAGTTCTATCGAAAACCTGTACAGGATGGTGCTTAAAGGGATTGAATTGAGATCGATCAATACACTTGTCGACATCTACAATTATGTGTCTCTTAAACATATGATCCCACTTGGTGGTGATGATCTGGACAAAGTGGATGGGGACATTGCGTTGCGTATTGCACACGGCGATGAATCCTTCACGGCCTTGAATTCTCTGGATAACGAAGCGGTGAAAAAAGGAGAAGTCATCTATTCGGATGAGAAAGAGGTTTTATGCAGGAGGTGGAATTGGAGGGAATGTGACAAGACTAAGATGACGTTCGAAACTAAACGTGCGGCCCTGGTTTTGGAGGGCCTGCCACCAGTGAGACGAATTGACATCCAGTCTGCGGCTGAAGATTTGAGTGCACTCGTCCGCAGATTTTGTGGAGGAGATACACAGGTGTTTTTTTTAGATATCAATCTCCTTCATAATGAGTTCTTTTCCATTTTTTTATAGCCCCCTCAAAAATTTCTGCAGTAAGACTTGCTCCCTTATTGTTTAGGTGAACGCCATCCAACGTTAAGCGGAGGCCTCTCTCTGAAGATTCCTTGTCACCTGTCCCGGAAGTTCTTAAGGCAAGCGCATCTTTTAAAATGCGCATGGAACTTCTCGGAATATACGGTGATGGATGTTGCCTCTCCAATCTCTGTATAAAAATCTCTCTCAAATCGATAAACTCACAATTTTTTTGGTGAAATGACAGATCTTTAATAATTGTGTTCAGGACCAATAATTCTCTGTTCCAGGGATTGTCGAGATCTTCTCCAATGAACACAGCGGGAACTGTAAACAGCCACTCTGCTTTTGCTGCTAAAAAATTAAGAATGTTTTGGTAGTATGAGGTGAAGACATCATGATTTTTTGCCCAGGGCTGCCTACGGAGTTTTTTTAAAAAAGGATACATCCTCGAGACTTTGACAAACACATCGTTAACTCCAATCCAAATAAATGCGAGATCAAATTGTGCGGAAAAGTTTAGGGATTTAATCCGTTCCAATAGGCTGATGACGGTGTCTCCACCCTTGCCACAATTGAAAAGCTCGAACTCAGGAAATTTCTGTTGAAGGAGCGAGACATATGACACTCCAGGAAAGCCTTCTGTGAGACTGTCTCCGAAAAAAGCAACCTTCATTTAATGAAGAAAAATCCGATGGCTTTTGCCTGAAGCAAACTATTCCGATTCCGGAATTCCTGTTTTCTGAAAGAATTTTGTTGCCAGAACGACTCGGATATTTTTTGATTTCACATTAAGAGAAAACACTTCATAGATCATATCCTCATTCAGAATTTCCTGGGATTTAGGGCCTGCGTATACAATAGGAGACGGAGTATCGGCGACCAGGGCATCTCTAAAAGCTTGGGCGTCTTGTGTGATTATTGTGATGTAAAGATTTTCAAAATTCAGGTATTTCCTAATGGCACTATTGACCTGTTCTCGTGTGATATTCGGAAGTCTCTCTTGAGCCTCTGCCAAAAAATCTTTATATCCGTAATACTTGGAATCCATCTGCCATCCGAGCCGCTCTCCGAGTGTCTGGGCGTAGAGCTTTGTATAATTGATAAGATAAGTCCTAACCAGCTCGAATCGTTCCTCTGGAATTCCCTCTTGAATAAGCTTTTTCAGCTCGAGCAGCGCCTGCCGAAGGGCAAAATGTCTGTTGGAGTTGGCCAGAGGACGTATCCAGATGGAAAAATACTGCTGTTGACGGCCGTAATTTAGTGCAGGGAATTTACTCCTCCCCTGGATAAAATGATCTGCGTAGGCATAGTCTCCGTAATTTTGTCCTCTTTCCTCGCGGATTTTCTGAAAAAGATGAGACACATGCTGTCTGTGCTCGCCAAAATGCGAAACAGCAATCCAGAGCGCAAAATAGTCGCTGTCTTTTTTAGAGAGAGAGACTGGGAATCCCATGGACATGGCGGTTGCCGGAGTTTGTTTCTCGGAAATTACAAACTCAAAGCCATCGGGCATCTTTTGTTCTGGGAGCACTATCTTTGGTGTGTGGCCAGTTGAAATTGCTGAAAAATCGCTTTTTATTCTCCCAGGAAAATCGATGGGATATCCTCCCACGAGGCCAAGTGTGATATTTCCCTGAACAAAATGCTCTGAATAAAAAGCCCGGACATCTTCAAGCGTAAGACTTTTAACGCTTTCAACAGTGCCGGCTTCTGTATGTCCATAGGGATGTCCTTCATACATGGCCAGATTGAGCATCTCCTTGCCGAACTGTTCGTCCATGTCTGAGACAAGACTTTTCTCAAGAAAATTTAGCTGATTGGTCTTGATGCGAATAAAATCTTCTTCTCGAAACCCGGGATTGAGAAGCATGTCCTTTAGTATTAAATAATAGCCTTCCAGATTGTCGACATGAATTTGTCCCGTAAAAACCGACATTTCCTTATCCACACTCAGTCCCACATTTGCCGACATCGGGTAAAACATCTGAGAGATTTCCTTGAATGAGAGATCTTGACTTCCGCCGTTTGCCAGCATGCTCCAAGTTAGCTGGCATAGACCTTCTTTTTCACTAGGATCGTTGGCCGAGCCGATGTTTATAAGTATCCGAAAACCCACTAGAGGATTGCCTTCTATAGGGAGAAGTTCGGAATTAAGCCGGTCTGAACTTTTCTGAGAGCAAAAAGTAAAAAATAACAGCGATCCTAGTATGAGGACACTTGGAAGATAAAAGGTGTTTTTTTTCATTGTCCTTTCCCCTCCGTGAGAGTGACCACAGTGCTGTTTGTAATCTTGAAATATTTCCGTGTCATTTCTTGAATATCTTCAGGGGTGATTTTTTCGTAGAGATCAAACACTTTGTTCACTGTATTCGGATCTCCGGTCAGATTGATAAAATGAACTAGGCTGCCTGCAATCCCGTCGGTTGTTCCCAGTGAATTGGCAAAGGAGTATTTGAGGTTGGATTTCACTTTAGCCAAAATTTCTGCGTCAACTGGTTCATTCTTCAATCGTTCTAATTCTTTAAATATTTCTTCTTCTATGTCGGGTAGATCTTTTTCCTGCTTAACCGTGGCATTGAATATCAGCAAAAAAGGATCTCGGTGGTCAGAGAAACTTGTAAAGAACGATTGGCACTTCTGTTCTTCGATGACTAATTTCTGGTAGAATGGCGAGGAATTGGAAAAAGCAACAGAGGCCAGTAGATCCATTGCCGCCATATCGATGACTTCATCGGAAAAAGCAGGGCCGTGAAATCCGATGGTCAATCTGGGCAGAGTTGGCGATGGCCAAGCATAGCGAGCACGCTTCTGTTTAGTCTGAGGTTTTTCTGTTGGAGTGACGAGCGTGTAGTTGGACTCCTCCCACGGACCGTAATATTTCCGTGCGTATTCCATCAGTTTGTCATGGTCAAAATCACCCACAACTAGTAGAATGGAATTATCCGGGGCATAAAAACGTTTTTGGTAGAGCTGGCTGTACTCGAACTGATTGGGCATATCTAAAATATCCTCCAGGTATCCCAGAGTGGTGTGCTTGTAAGAATGCGAATCATAGGCTGTGTCCCTCAGAGTTTCATAGAGACGTCGGGAGGGATTGGAAACACTGGCGTAGTATTCGCCTTCGATAACAGGAGCTTCAGACTTGATCATGTCTTCAGTATAATAGAGGTTGATGAATCGATCGGCTTCGGTTTTAACGACGCTTTCCAAATTTTGTTGACCAGCAAAAACAACAAAATAACAGGTG
>CAZLLG010000009.1:0-27608 GCA_964560275.1 uncultured Eubacteriales bacterium
ATTTCCATGGAACAACAGCACTTGAATGGAGGTTTGACCTGCAGTAGATAGAGAAAAATCGACATAGAAGCTTTTTTCGATTCGAGAAGACTTAAACTCGATATCAGCGCCGTCCACCATAACCGCTTTGGCTGCAGTTTGTTTAGGAAGTAAGATATGAAAATCCAGCTCACTCCGGGCACACTCCACATCGAGAGAGAGGCAGTCGGCGTTGATCCGGTATAAATATCGGATCTCCGCACCTGAATTTGCATAGCCCAAACGGACTTCGGCTTCTTTAACACCGGCAGCAGTCCAGCGAGGAGTCAGATTAGCGGCTTCGAAGAGTTTCAATCTATCCTCAATCCCAGCCAGTCCTTCAAATAATGCATAGAGCATGGCACTCGAGCCCCATCCATCGGTAGGAGTTGCCTCGGGACTCGTGCTTGTCTCTTGACTGGAGGGAGTCCCATCAGGAAAATACCAGAGATAGGTTTCCTTTCTCCGGTTTATCATCTCGAAATACCTCCGCAAAATATCCACGCCGTATTCTTCGAATCCATGGTCAAAGGCGGCTTTGGCCAGCTCTCCGCCGACAAGCGGCATGATACCGCCGTTGATATATGCGCCTTTTTTTAGTTTTTCATCTCCAAAAATTCCATCCGGAAAAGGTGGATCGATGGAAAACCACTCTGCAAAGGCAGAAGAGTGGCTTTTTCTCTGTTGATATTCACGTAAAATCGAAGCGGCCATTTCATGCGTGGCCGCTTCTCGATTGATGTCCATCGGATTGCTGAGGCTCAACTGTTCGGCTTCATTGACTCCAGGAATATCCACAGGTGTTAATTTCACAAAATGGGTATAAAAATTACCGCCCCAACAAATCTTGTTCATCTGAGTTTTTAGGCTCTCCGCACGCCGCCTACTGCTGCGGGCTAAGTCAGATTTTCCAAAATAATCGTACAGACATGCCAATTTTTGAAAGGCCTCAAAATATCCGCTGTTATCCCCATGCATAATGCCCCAAAAAGTACTTTCATCAATCTGGAACTGGAGCCAATCATGCAAACCTGCCGTGTAGGCAAAATCCCAGGTGTCGATCGTATAGGCTCTTTTTATGAGTTTAAATTTCTCATCCCATCGCCATGGATGTGTGAGCACATAACGGAGAGCTCTATCCAAACTGGGAAGAAGCCTCCTCATCCAGGTATCATCTCCTGTTGCCTGCCATGCCAAAAAAGCGGCTTTCACAAACCGGAATTCAACATCGGCTTCTACGGGGACCCGGACATATTTGGTCCAATTTTCTTTTTCACACGGCAGCTTCTCGGGGAAGGTTGTAAAATAATCAAAGATCCGTCCGCTCTCCGCCTGCGTTTCAGCAAAATGCTCGACTGTACTTTTCAGGTCTTCCTCAAAGTACTTCACTCCGCGCAGCATATCACTGTAATCTCTGATCCATATGGATTTTGTATCCGGTGTCCTGTATCCCCGAATCTTTTGTCCATCGATGACAACATCCAAAGCATTCTTTTCGAGAAAGGATTTGATTTTTGGATAAAACGAATCGAACTCGGCAAAACCGGTTTTTATAAATGTCCTATCATTCATATCAGGCTGTTGATGTCTTTATATAACAGATCGATAACTTGGAGCAACTTTTTTGACAGAGAGACTCTTTCCTGTGGTATAGATAACGGGCTGCAATGTCCATTTGACAATCATTTTCCCTTGTGCTACTTGATATTCATCCAGGATGAACCTTAAAACCGAAGGAGATGAAGCGTGATCAATAAATCCAAATTCACATGTGTATGTCTTCTGACAATGGCCTTTTTCTTAATAATCCCCGGTTCTGGACAGATCGAAGAAGAACAATTCATGGGACTGAAACTGGCAACGCCAGACCAACTGCGCGGAGTTCCCCTTGCATTTACCCCCTATTCCGGAGATGAACTGCCGGACTCAGTTGACCTCTCTCAGTACATGCCCCCACCTGGACACCAAGGAAAACAGAATTCCTGTGTAGCCTGGGCTGTTGCCTATGCAGTTAAAAGCTACCAGGAACGAATGGAAGAAGGGATTCCCTATATGCAGGACGGCCGAATATCTGCGTACAGAGTGTTCAGCCCCTCATTCATCTACAACCAGATCAATAACGGTCAAAATGTCCCCACTTATTTCATCGATGCATTCAATATATTGTCCAATCAAGGGGCTGTGCCCTGGGCGGATATGCCTTACAATCAGAGCGACTTCACCTCAAAACCACCCGCTTCTCTCAGAGAGAAAGCCCGCAAGTACAGGATCGACTTCTGGCGACAAGTCAACATATTGGACACAAAGGAGATCAAGGCCCATCTTCACGCAGGATACCCGGTCCTGGTCGGTGTGAAGGTAGACAGAGCTTTTATAAATCTCCCTGCTCGGACGATCTGGAATTCCATGGGGGAGGCTATCGGTGGACATGCTATGGTCGTTGTGGGCTACGACGAACGGTACCAGGCATTCCGACTCCTCAATTCATGGGGCCAGGACTGGGGTGATAGTGGATTCTGCTGGGTGGACTACACGCATTTCCACAGAGCGGCCAATGAGGGTTATGTCATCAAGGACGCCCTGAATATCCCGACTCCCAAGCCCGATCAACGGCCGCGGCCAACCCCCCAGCCCCAGCAAGCTGTCTTGACTGTCACAAATGTAGAGCACAACACCAACTATCCCGACCAGCCAGAATTGGGATTCTTCATGAAGTTTAACGGCACCCTATTCATCCCTCCCAATTCGGGTTACAAGAACCAAGTGGCCATCCATTTCTATTTTGACTTAGGAGGAGGCAGGCAGGGAAACTCTGTTTTCAGCGTGGACCAACACTATATGGATCCAGATGGGTACGTGGCCTGTGGAACCGCAGTCTACGATATTCCTCCCCAAGGGCTCCGCACGACCTGGGTGACCTGGATTCCTTATAACGCATTCGATGTTCCAAAGGGGAAATATATCAACACAGCCCGAGGCAGGGAGTACCAAAAGGCAACGAATTACCTGATTGCCATACCCACCCTATTTGTTGACAATTACGGAATAGCCCAGGGTGAGCGGCTACAATTTTCAATCAGCTGGTAGCTCTATTTTATGAAGAATATACCCTAGTGGCGCCGGGAATACTGGATCTTTATAGATGAGGTTTTCCGGTTCGTATCTCCGTTGAACAATCATTTTCCCGCCTTCTAAGAGGCTTTAGACTCTTATTTTTCTGTAAATAATTCTAAAAGATATTTATAGCTTTTAGGTGAAATCCAGACATTTGTTTGTGGATGCGACTCCATGAAATCCTCATAATACCACTTGTACCCAATAATACCCACAGCACGGTGTTTGGATCTCCAATCTGGAACGTCATACCCAATTATTTCCCGTTTTATATACAGTCCATTCGAATGTTCGTTTTTGAATGGTTCATAGGCCATTCCATAGGTATGACCGATCTCGTGAGCGGTAATATAAGGTGCAGTTTCATTTTCCACTAAAACCGCATATTTTGTGGCCAACCTTCCCCATTTACCGATCAAAGGAACCTTTACATCAATGAGAAAGAATCTTCGCTCAGGAAGTGAAACCCCTCTTCCACTAAAAAAATAATCTTTAGGCACGATTCCAATGACTCGATCGATTTTCTCACCAACAGTCGCTTCATTATACTCTTTCAGGTATTCCCCCAACTGCAGAAGAGCAATTGAGCCATTCAGATCGGCTTTTCTAGTCGTTTCAAATACCTCAAGCTTTGAAGGATCTGTCTCAACAAGAAATATATCCTCTACCGGAAATAGGGCCTTCAAATAACGATGGTGTCCATTAACCAATTGGGATAAATCCTGCGGTGTTTTATCCCTCCATTTTCCAACGGCTACGGCTACGTATTTAAAACGAAGAGGTCTTATCTGTTTTCTTATTTCAATATCTTCAGTTCCGTAGTAGCGGATGAGTCTGAATGGGGATTCCGGGACAGGTGCCACCACTGCAGTGATCCTTCCTTCACCTGTTCGATCTGGGGTGTAAGTAAAGAAATCTATGGAATCCAAACCAGAATTGACTAATTCTTTATCGTACTGTCTTTGAGGCACTATTATCTCGCCTGTATTCTTTTTTGGGCCCTGAACCTCGGGAAAATATTTCTTAGGATATCTACTGTCCCAAGCCCCAATCACTTTCCTACCATTTTTTTGAAAACCGGAAGAATCTTCTAATTCCAGATTGATTCCCAGATGAGCTTCGGAAACCTGCCAGTCAGGGTGCACGGGAGGATTAGGATTTTTCCATTTTGCCCACACCCTGACAACCGTATCTTTATTCATGACTAAGGGCTGGCCTTCTAGAACTTGAACGGTTCTTACTTTTATTTCGAGATCGGGAGCCGTTGAAAAGGTCCAATTAAATGTTTGGGTTCCATTTTTTTTGTCGCCCCAACGAATGTTTGCTTGATATTTAACGCCATCCATCAGGTTTGTAGTACTCTCGAATCGAAAAATCAGCATATTTCCACTTTGTCTGTAGCCTCCTTTTATCCCTTCCACTTTAACACTCATTCCTTGATCATCTTTGTAGCTGAGAAAAAAACTAATTCCAAAATCCTTTATCTTCTCTTTGTCCAACTTGCCACTAAAATGTACTTCCCCTAAAAAACCTTCAAAAGGAACATTGATTTCATTTTTGTCCGGAAGAACTTTTTCAACTTTTAAAAAATCCGGAGTTTCGTCACTTTTATCCGGAAGGTCTTTTTCTGCTTTTTGAAAATCCGGAGTTTTGTCACTCTCTGGAAAATATTTATTAAATGTGTCGACAAATATTCCCAAATTGTTCCAACTATCTCTAGAATCACACTCATCGATCCACAGCAAATAATTTCCAATAAGTACGGCCGCCTTAAAAGAGTATTCATAGGTAGGATCCTTGACCTTATCAATACAGTAAAACGCAGGATAGCCCCGAAACTCCGTATCGGTGACTCTAACTTCGGGTTGCTCCAAATATCTGGAGAATAATAACTTTGTAGCTTCAACCTGTCCTTGGGTATCCTTTGCATATTCAAGCATGATCGTTCTGCCTATATCCGTTCGATCGATGACCCGATCGCTAATCCGGACCTCCCATGTATCTCTATGATAGTATCCCATTGAACAAAAATCTTCCCACTCCCAGTGATCCAAACAGAAACCTACCTCACTTTCTTCATCTCCCTTTGGTTTGGATGTTAAGCCCAGCTTTTTAGCGGCCTCTAGGATCAGCTTTTCTGCTTCTTTTTCAGAGAGTCTTCTTGAATAGGGATCGGTTTGATCCGCAAAAATTCTTGGTGTGAGGAATGTCCATAAGATTACATAAAAAATCAAAAAGAATTTAACTTTTTTGCGCTTTACCATTTATTTCCCCTCTATTTATTAGATTATGCAATCACATTCATAATTGTTTCCGTAGTTACTTATAACAGAACCAAACAAATGATCAGAATTAAAATAAAATACCATCTTTTTATACTTGAAGATTGAAAAATCCCAAGCTTTTTCATAGGAGATAAAGCTTCTTTAATCCCTGAAGAATAAATATCATATTTTAAGAAAAAAAGATAGGACATTGACTTTGCAGGGAGACTATTATACATCTTATTGTGGGTTAATCAGACTGAATGGACGTATTAAAGGAGTCCTTATGCAAAAGCGAAAGCCTCAGAGAATAATTTTGCTTTTTAGTCTAATCTTTCTTTTCCTATCACCAAGCCTGTTTGCCCAGGGAAATTTTGAGTTCGGCTTCCATTTGGGACGCTGGGGGATCAACTTCGCCGAATCCATTCTCAGCAGTGGGTTGGAAGACACTCTGCCAGATATCCTGACTGATCTCGCTCAGGAGCACGATGATAACCTTCAAGATATGGACTTCTATCTCGATGATTTTTCTTTCAATTCCGGGAAAAGCAACTGGGGAATCGAAGTCCGATGGTACCCAGGAGGGTGGGGACGATCCTTCAGTCTAGGTTTTTCGGTCGAAAGAACATCGATACTGATAAGCTCAGAGTTATCCGCCCGGTTAGAAATGATGGTCTTTGACCAGGGTGAAGAAAGAGATGCCACATTTAATATTGATTCTGAGGGACAGTTTGAGATTAAACCAACATCTTTTCATTTTCACTTCCGCTGGGACATTTTTCCTCTGGCGAGAATCCGCCCTTTTTTCACTTTTGGTGTGGGTATTGCCGGCCTAAAACCTGTACAGAACGCTTTACTCACTGCCTCTCTATCGGGGGAACTTCAGATCGAAGGTGAAGAGACGGAACACTTCGATGAATCCGTAAATAAAACCCTTAAAGAAATCGAAGACGATGCCATTGCCGAAGGTGAAGAGGCCTTTTTACCGGCAACCCTTCCATTTATCCAATTAAATTTTGGGTTAAAAGGAGAGATCAATCGCAATTTCTACCTAATCCTCGAGACAGGGATATTCAATGGATTCATTTTCCGCGGTGGGATTGCCTTCCGGATTTAAGAACAGAAAATCGAATTAGCTTTTATTTAACAAACAATCTATTTCTCAAATTCTGTTCCTATTTCGATGTCATGCACACCCTCTGTTGTCATCGTGAAGATAACACCGAGATCTATTTTTTCTTGGTCACTGCAAGGATTATCAAAAGTATTCTCTGGATCAAAAACGACTTCTCCATTAAGCCGGATAGTGTCCTTCCGTGTCCATCCGTCACCGCCGCCTATCTTAAGAGCCGCAGTCAATTCAAGGGACTTAAAGAACTCGATTCCCTCCGTCACTTCGATGAGGACTGTCTTGTAATCAAACCATTCATTATTTTCATTGGGGATGGGACCTGTAACCGGCCAGGGCGTAACAGTGACCTTTCCTGGCCCGCCCTCGAAATTAGAGGTAAGATTAAAGGTCCACTCTGTCGAAAAACACTGGCTTGTAAAAACATAATCTTCATCCAAATCGTCGTCTTTATCGGAAAATTTAAGAGGGGACTTTCCAGAGAAGAAAAAATACCAGAAGAAACCGATAATAATCCCAACACCTACAAGGGTTCCGATGAAGGCTCCTGTGGACCTTCTCTTACGTTTTCCGGCAACACCAGCCACCTTCTTCTTGCACTTGGCCCAATACCATCTCAGCTTTTCAAGTTTGATGCCTTCGATTGTAGTCCCTTGGCCCAAAAGATCTTTAGCCAGACAGTAGTTTTTTATGGATAACTCTTTATCTTTAAGCGCCTCATAAGTGGCTCCAAGAAGAAGATAGGTCTCTCCCTTTAAAGATTCAGAGCCCTCGAGTGTCTCTAGCTGAACGATAGACTCCTCAAGTGTGGTTTTTGCCAGCTCATAATCACCTGCAAAATAGGCTTCCTTCGCTTTTTCCAATTGTTCGCCTGGATTACCGGACATCTGGAAAGCCATAAGATAATGAGCTTCAATGGCCATAAAGATACATAAAAAAATGGTGATGACTTTATAGATAGCAACTTTTCTTGGATCTGGCATGAGACCCCCTCATTTTTTCGCTGCCATATTATCAAGAAAGTCTTTTAATGTAAATACAAAATCATTCCATAATAAAAATGGGCTTATATTGAATTTGGTTTACGTAAAAAAATTATCTTCGCCAGGAGTATTGAACCTTTATAAAGAATTGGTTGAGCATGGGGGAGAATCGGTTGTCTACTTCCAGCCAGTTCCGGTTGTAAACAAGAAACACATCCAGCAGGCTCCGGTACGTCCAGCGAATCCGCGTGTTCATCCCCAGTGAACGGCTCTGGTTGTCGTACTGCAGGTAGCTTATGATCTGGAAATCGGGATTGATAAATACGTTGAGCTTTCCCCTGACAAGCAGAATATCGGTCGGTCCAGAGGGAAGGCTCCCCTTATTTTTTTCACCTTGAAGGGCAATATTAAATCTGTGGGAGAGCCGCCATGTCACATCGGCCTGGTACTGGTTCATATGTCCGTCATAAAAACTTCCAAACCACCAGGACATTTTGCCGGTAAACCTCCGTTTGGATGAAGAGGCCCACTCAATCCTGTATCGTGTCCAGTGATATGTTCCTGCCTCCACATAGACATCATCCGTCAGGTCAAACCGCTCGGGCACACGCTCCATATAGGGGACGATATTAAACTCGATTCTGTCGCCGCTCTCCAAACTCCAGTTAATAGGGGCTGTAAAAATCCGCCACTGGTACACTTTCCCATCCAAGTCGGTCACGATCTGTGTGAACAGTTCATTACGCATCTGGCGCAACCAGGACCATTTCGGACGCGGCATGTACATAAAATTCAAATTCCCCTTGTATATACCAGCCCAGGGGACAAACCCTAGAGAGGGATCAAAATCGGCTCCGATCCTTTTGACATTAAACGATATGTCCCAAAGGTCATTCGGATAATCAAGGGCCACTCCAAATGCGGTTTTATCAGATCCAATCCCTTCTCGATTAGCGACAAGCCCCCAGGCGCCAAACATCAGGTTCTTATTTCCTTTGAGTTGGGACGTCTTGTAGACAAAGTCTCCTCCGATTAACCACGAATTGTCCCGTCCAAGGGGATCCCCGACCGTGGCAATAAATCCCACTCGTGATTCGGCAAACAGATTCTGATTAACCCTTGCCGCAAAAAGATTATTACCTGGTGTTAGACTGTCCACCCGGCGGGTCAGAGAATCCATAATTCCAAAATTCAGCCCGCCCAAACTTCCTGTCGCCTTAATGGAAAGATCGAGCGGAACGACTTCACCTTCCAACAGGCCGATGCGCCGGCTAAAAAAGGGAACGACATCGCGATCACGATGAAATCCCATCCCAAGGCCAAAGTTAAAAATGTCCGAACCCTCCAGAAAAAATGTCCTTTTCTCCGGAAAAAACAAGGGAAATCGCGTCAAATTCACCCGGCGTGTATCGACTTCAGTCTCTGCAAAGTCTGTGTTTATGCTCAACAGGCCAGTTACGTTTCCGCCAAAATTTTTCAAAACATCCAATCCGGGCTGAACATCATAAATCCTGGAAACTGTAGGATCATCCCTGGTCTGGCTTCCTGTCACATAGGGACGCACAGTCAAACCTAATCCCTGCTGGAATTCGGGTATTGACGTTAAGAGCCCTCCCTGACTGATATGAGTCACTTTATAATTCCGGATCGGCGTGGCCCAACGGTCAGTTTCCAGGTGTCTCTGTATTCTCCGTTCCACGTTAAATCCCCATCGGTCCAATCCAGCCTTAAAACGGAGAGTTTTGATGGGGATATAAATCTCAGCGCTCCACCCTTCATTTATTCGCTGAACTGAAGCCTCCCATATACCATCCCAATCTCTATCCTCTCCTTCCCCCTCACGAGCGATCAACCCGTCCATCCTGGCACCGTTGGGATTTAAGGCAAACACATATCCCGTCCGGCCATTCAAGAATGTATCGAGGACAATTTTGACATGGTCTTCTCCCCGAAGTTCCGCATCTCTCTGCATAGTGAAGCTGATGATCTTCTCGGGATGACTGTCGTAACAAATGATACCAAAGTAGAGGGCGTCCACTGTGACCGCTATCCGGACTTCGGTTTTTTCGCTCGGCTCGGCATCCTCATCCGGCTCCACCATACGGAAAGGCCCTATAGGAACAGCATTTTTCCAAAGAGACTCTTCCAGCAGTCCATCCAATCGAATCGAGTCATTGGAAGACATCATGTGGGCTTGGGCTTCCGGAACACCGTCTCTTCCGTTTGAAAAAACCGGTGTAATCATACCAAACCAAAGAAAAATCCCCAGTAAAAAGACACTCCAAAACTTCCTTTGGGAAAATAATATCCTTATTTTATGGTTCAACATGAAACACGGATTTTTGCACAGAGACACCGCTAAGTCAATAAGAGTATTACTATAGTGAAGTTCTTTGTAAGAGGGGTGGATGGCACGGTAGTATCTTATCTCGTAGCGGATGGTGGTGAGGTGGGAGGGTCTTCGCGAAGAGAAAGATACTCCGTGCCGGGTACCGCCCCTTGATAGTAATACTTTCATGAAAGAGAAAGAATTTGACTTTAAGATATTTGCTATGTAAAAAACAAGGGACAAGAAAGAGAGAACCACAACATGTACATATGGGGATTAAATATTCTCGATCTGGGAATCATCGCCATCTATATCGCCGTCATCCTCTGGTTAGGGAAAAGAGCGGGACAAAAAACCAAGGATACGGGAGATTTTTATCTTGCGGGACGAGGGCTCGGAAAATTTTATCAGTTTTTTCTCAATTTTGGCTGCTCCACAAATGCGGACCAGGCAGTGGCCGTCTCCAGAGAAATCTACCGCCAGGGTATCGGAGGAATGTGGATCCAGTACCTCGTTCTTTTTCTAACCCCGTTCTACTGGTATTCCACATATTTTTTCCGCCGCGTGCGCCTGACGACCATCGGAGATTTTTTCACCGATCGGTTCAACAGCAAATCCCTCGGAGCCAGTTATGCGATGTTTATCCTCCTGATGTCTCTCTTGGGCGGCGGTGTCGGCTACATGATCGCAGCAAAGACTATGATGGCAATGACTCCCAAACCATTGGAAAAATGCACAAATGAAGAGCGGTTGTCTATCGAACAATTCCGTGAATTCCGGGAGCTGAGAGACCAATCCACAGACATTCTTACCGCTGAAGAACAAGCTCGATATGAAATGCTCAATGAAAAGAACAAACGCGGAGAGCTTCACTCATTTGTCTCTTACACCAATCCCCTTCTCTTCTATTTTATCTACGCCGTCATCGTGGGAATCTACACCATGATGGGGGGATTCAGGGCTGCAGCCATCACGGACGCCATACAAGGGGTGCTCATCATCATTTTCTCTCTTATCCTTATCCCCATCGGCCTGGCCAAAATCGGCGGATTTTCCGGCCTTCATGCATCGGTTCCGGATTGGATGTTTGAGCTATTCGGATCGGTCACTATGAGTGAATATGCCTGGTACACGATTCTGGCCATGGTGATGGCTAATCTTGTCTCTATCATCGCCGTTGCCCCGGGCATGCAAACAGCCGGATCTGCGAAAAATGAGATGACCGCCCGTTTCGGCATGATCGCAGGCATGTTTTTTAAAAGATTTATCATGATCTTTTGGGCACTGGCCGGACTTTTGGCCATAGGCCTCTATTTTGGAAAAATCAGCGACCCCGATCTTATCTGGGGATTTATGGCAAAAGACCTGCTCTTTCCAGGCGCCATCGGCCTCATGCTGGTGGGGATTTTAGCTGCCAACATGTCTACACTGGATGCCGGAGCCGTATCCTATTCGGCGCTTTTTATAAAGAATCTCTACCAGCCGTTCAGGCCCGGAAAATCGGAAAAACACTATTTGTTTATCGGAAGAATCATCATCGCGATAACACTCCTGGGCGGAATTGCCGTCGCTCTCTTAATCAACAATCTTCTCGAATTGTTTAAATACATCATCTCTATCCCCGCAATTTTTGGTGCTTCAATATGGCTGGGATTTGTCTGGCGCAGGCTGACAAAAAAGGCTGTGTTTATCCAGGTTATCATCTGCATCTTCATCTATGCCGTTATCCCAAACCTCTTTCAGTCGCTTAACTGGGCCAAACACAATCCTTCTTTCCTGGTCGAAACCAAAACAAAGACTGTTCGAGTCACAACCACAGCTCTGACCGAAGATGTTGAAGCCGGACAGGCTGAATTTATCGGCCAATCCATCGAAAAGTTTCACGTCATCGCGCCAACAGGAATATTTTTTGACAATATTGCCCGGACAAATCCGGCTGATCCAAACTCTCCCAAAGTGGGACTGGGGAGATTCCATGCCGAAATCTGGGTTTTAAGCTGGTTCGGACCGGATTTTTCTAAGCTGAAAAAATCGCAGCTTGTGGCCATCCGTTTCTTTTTCGACGCCTTTTTTCCTTTTTTGCTCCTTTTTGTCCTCTCAATTATCAGCAAGCCGCTTCCTAAAAAATACCTGGATAGATTTTTCGCCAAGATGCACACTCCGGTCCAAAAAAATCAGGAGGAAGAGGACAAAGCCCTGGAGTCCGCCTATAAAAATCCAGATAAGTACAGGCACCAGAAACTGTTCCCGAAATCTCAATGGGAGATCCTCAAGCCAACGAAAATGGATGCCCTTGGTTTTGGAGGAAGCTGGATACTCGTGGGTTTCATCATTGTTTTGCTCTGGTTGATGACATCCATAAAATAGGAAACATGATTTTTTGGTGATATAATGACCGCAGGAGGACAAATCGAATGACAGAAGATGTTTTAATCCGGATTAAAAATGCAGCAACTGAAATTGACGGTGCAGAAAAACTCTCCTGCAAGAGAGCATTTCAACTGGCAGAAGAGCTCGAACTTTCCATAAAAGATATTGGAAATATCTGCAATTCTGAAGGTATAAAAATTATCAACTGCCAGTTGGGATGTTTCCCCTAATGCTCATCTCCTTTCCCCACATGCTGCTGATCGGTTCATCTACAAGACACATCGGTAAAACACATCTGGCCACATCAATAATAAAAAAGAACCGCTCCATTACGGACATTATCGGCCTTAAAATCACCACCATCGAAGAAAAAACCCAAACCTGCCCCCACGGCAATGAGGACTGCAGCGTGTGTACAGAGATCGAAGGTAACTATCTTATCCGGGAAGAAAAAGACGGGAATCTTGAAAAAGACACATCTCTTCTTCTTAAGGCCGGAGCCAAAAAGGTTTATTGGCTCATCGTACTGGAAGACAAACTCGATGAAGGAGCCCGAGCACTACTCGACATTATCCCCGCGGATTCGGTTATCGTCGCCGAATCTAACCGCTTCCGGCTGGCGGTTCAACCCGGTTTTTTTTTGATGCTGATCAATCCCAAAAAAAGAATGAAAGAGTCAGCCCAACGTGTCAAAAATTTCGCCGATCTGATCATAGAGACGGATGGAAAACAATTTGATATGAACATCGATAGTATCAGATATTTTCAAAACAAGTGGACACTGGATTTTAACAGACACAAAGAAAACTTATAGAAATAATATTTGCCAATGCAAATTCGTTCTACTATAATTTCTTTTTCAGGGAATCCTAACAAGGAGGAGTTTATGAAAAAACTCAGATCACCCATCTTCCTCTGGGTAGTCGTCTTCGTGCTTGTGGCCGGAGTCCTGTGCGCGGCAACACAGCGCCGACAGCGCCCCCCATGGGAAGAGAGGTCTCCTAAAGTAGGAAAAATTGTCCCTGACGTCAAGATCTATGACGAAAATCTCAACAACATTCCGTTTTCCAATCTCTACGAGAACACCCTGCTGATCGTTCAGTGGGGCGGCTGCACGTGACCGCCCTGGCGCAGAAAGATCTCCCGTGTGGAGGCTCTTCACAACGCTTACAGTACAAAAGGTGTGTCGTTCTACTATGTCCTGAGTCGTGAACCTCACCCCGGTTTCTACGGCTTTGTCCAACCCGACAGCCTTGATATGCGTCAGGAGTACACCGGTTTCGCCCGTGCGGAGCTGCAGTCTGAGATTCCATGGATTATCGACGACATGGACAACACTTTACAGAAGACCTATGGAAGAATGCCAAATGCGGATTTCATTATCGATTCCGACGGAACCCTTCTCATGTCCAACGAGTGGGCAGATCCCAACAAGGTGAAGGAATTTCTCGAAGATCGTTTCGGACCATCCGGCATTTCCGACGAAAAGTGGGAAGAGCTCGGTCAAGGAGGGACGGCGTTCACGGGGAACAACGATGAAGTTCCTCAGATGGAAGTCCCCCGTTTAGCTATGACACCCCTCGAGGTCAAAGGCCTCAATGGAAATGACACCCTTCCTTTCAGTATCGAAGCAGGAACACTTCCATCCGGTGTGACAGCTGAAGGAAAAAGCCGACTCTATCTCACTATCCGACCTGACAAAGACATCATCTTTGACAGGGAAGATCCGCCCATCAACATCCAACTCTCAGGTGCAAAAGGTGTATCCTTCGGTAAAGACCAGCTTGTCTCTGGAAAGGCTCGAAGAGACACAGACACCTTTCCCCATTCTCTCGGAGTCATCTGGACGGCCGAAGAAGGGGCAGAGGATATGGAATTTACAGTTGCAGTCAAAGCCAAGCTTGGCACAGAAGGACAGGAATTAGCTGAGAAAACGGCCAAATTTCTAATCACAGGACCGATCCCTATCGGCGAAGCCGAAGCCGACGAAGTTCCAGCCATTCAGTATCAAGCCGTCTCTCAACTTGAAAAGCTCAGAATGAGAACAGCTAGCGATAATACTGTCCCTATGAGTATGGAATCACGAATTGAACTCGATCCAAACAATCCACAAAAAGGAAAAATCTATTTTATCCTTAATGTGGACGACAGGACCGGACACAAATGGAATAACCTTGCAGCTGCTCCTGAAATCGCCATAATTGCTGTCGAAGGCATCAAGCTTGATAAAAAACTGATTAAAGCCGGTGATCGCAAAGACGCCGAAGATGCGGACCAACGTGTCCTGTCTGTAGGTTTTAGGCTCGAACCCGGATCGAAAGAAATCAAGTTCGAAGCGATACCTCAAGCCTGGATCTGTAACGACGGGCAAGGCTGGTGCCGCTATTTTGATGCATCATATGAGGTAAGCGGTAAATTCTGAGAATTTAATCTATTTTTAGTATTCTACGGGCCAGTCCCTTTCATAGGGGCTGACCTTTTTTTTCTCCCTCAAAACAAGAATTGATTTCGAGAAAAGTATTGTACTATTATATCTCCCGTGTGGAACACGGTGAATATGTTCAATCTAAGAGGATAAAATCATGACAAATAAACTTCTCCGACAGCTTCCTTCCGTAGACAGATTGATTCTGTCCGACGAGGCCAAAACACTCATCGATAGATTTAACCGCAAACAGGTCGTCTCGGCGGCACGAATCGTTTTAAAGAATCTCCGTTCCGAAATCCTCGACAGACAGGAGGATCCATTTATAGACATCGATGTATCTCAAGAACTTGTTCTCGAAAGAATGAGGAATTTATTAGAGGACAAATTTTCCTATTCACTCAAAGAAGCCGTAAACGCAGCGGGTGTTATCCTCCACACCGGCCTTGGACGAGCCGTGCTGCCTGAAGCAGCGCGGCAGAATATCCAGGACATCTCTAAGGGATACAGCACACTAGCTGTTGACCTTGACTCAGGTAGAAGAGGCCACCGTGACACACATCTCAACAACCTTCTCTGCGAACTGACCGGTGCACAATCCGCCTTAGTCGTCAACAACAATGCCGCCGCCACAGTGCTCATCCTCAATACCTTGGCAAAGGGAAAAGAGGTCATCCTCTCAAGAGGCCAATTGGTCGAAATCGGAGGCTCTTTCCGGATGCCGGATATCATGGCCGTCAGCGGAGCCATATTAAGAGAAGTCGGGACAACCAATAAAACCCACCTGAGCGATTATAAAGACGCCATAGGAGAAAACACAGGTGCCATCATGCGGGTCCACCACAGCAATTACAGAATCATGGGTTTTGCCGAAGAACCTTCTATCGGGGAATTGGCAGAACTGGCTAATGCAAACCACTTGACCATTATCGACGATATCGGCAGCGGTGCTCTGGTCAACTTGAAAGAGTTCGGGCTCACGGACGAACCGCTGATCAAGGCGAGCATAAAAGCCGGTGCGGATGTGGTCTGTTTTTCAGGCGACAAACTCATAGGGGGACCGCAGTCCGGGATCATCGTAGGAAAGACAGCGGCCATAAAAAAAATTAAGAAAAATTCATTAACTCGGGCATTGAGGGTAGGAAAAATGACGATAGCCGGATTAGAAGCCACTCTCAAACTCTTTCTTACACCAGAAAAACTCACTTTAAATCATCCATTCTACCAGATGCTGTCGTTGAGTCTAGAAGATCTTAACAAAAGAGCACTGCGCATACAGCGTAAACTCCGCGCAGAACTCAAGGCCGAAGTCAAGATATCTGTTGGAGATGGAGATTCTCAGGTAGGAAGCGGCTCCGTCCCTACTGAGCTGATACCGACCAAGCTCTTAAAAATCCGGCCCATCGTAGAGACTGTGGACAATCTCGCAAAAAAACTCCGGTACTACACTCCTCCTATCTGCGTCCGTGTCCAAAAGGATTTTGTCCTATTGGATTTACGCACCCTACAAAAACATCAAGACAAAATTGTCGTCGATGCACTGTTGACCATTTTTAAAAACTAAGAGGACACTCAATGACCGATCTCGAAAAACGAAAGCGCATCATGCAGCGATCCATCAAATTGGGGCACTGCATCTGCAATCCCAAAGAGCCCTGTCCATGTGACCTGTTCAAAGATAAAAACGTGTGCCTCTGCGCCGGAGAACGGTTGGAAGACACGGGCGAAAAGATCGAACTTACAAGATTTGTCGAGAATGCCGGCTGCGCTTCCAAAATCAACCAGAACGACCTCAAGATCGTTCTGGCCGGGCTGCCTAAGACAGATGATCCTAGAGTGCTTGTTAGTTCCGACACATGCGATGACGCAGGAGTGTTCAAGGTCAGCGAAGACCTAGCCCTTGTCCAATCCGTAGATGTCTTCACACCCAGTGTGGATGATCCCTACACCTTCGGTCAAATCGCTGCCGCCAACTCGGTCTCAGACATCTATGCCATGGGTGGCACGCCGCTCACAGCTCTTTCTATCATTGGATTTCCTATCGAGACCATGAGTCACCGCGTCATGAACCAGATCCTCAGAGGAGGCGTCGACAAGATGGAAGAAGCCGGCGTATCTATTGTCGGCGGACACAGTATCAAGGACAAAGAAATCAAATTCGGATTTGCCGTAACCGGCACAATCCATCCTGAGAAAATAATCACAAACGATGAAGCACAACCCGGAGATATTCTGGTTCTGACCAAACCCCTTGGGACAGGAGTTATCGGTTTTGTCAGTCAAATCGGAAAAGCCTCGGCCGAATCGCTCAAGGTGATCAGCCAATCTATGGCTGAACTCAACAAGATCCCTGCGGAAATTTTGGTGGATATGGGAGTTAAAACCGCCACCGATGTGACAGGATTTGGCCTTTTGGGCCATCTCAGCGAAATTGCCGCTCAGAGCAAAGTGACGGTCGAAATTTTTGTGGATCAAGTGCCAGTTTTCGATGGAGTTTTCGACTATATCAAACAGGGAATGATCTCAGGAGCCATCGAGCGAAACAAGGAGTTTGCTTCTTTGTATGTGACCACATCTCCCGGAGTGAGCGAGGAAAGGGAAACCATTCTTTATGACCCGCAAACATCGGGAGGACTTTTGATAGCCATTCATCCCAAGGATATCAAAGAGCTCGTCTCAAGACTCAAGAACAAAGGAATCATACACTCTACAGTCATTGGACGTGTGGTCTCAAAATCTGACGGACAAATAATTCTCAAAAATAAATGAACGACCAAATCCTTGAAAAAGATCATGTGATCATTGGCACAGCGGGCCATATCGATCATGGGAAGACGGCCCTAGTCAAGGCTTTGACAGGCAGAGATGCCGATACTCTTGAAGAAGAAAAACGACGAGGAATCACGATCGAACTCGGTTTTGTGTTTATGGACACTCCTTCTCCAAACAAACAGATTGTATTCATCGATGTTCCTGGTCACGAAAAACTGGTTAAAACCATGGTTGCCGGAGCCAGCAACATCGATGCAGCTGTACTTGTTGTCGCCGCCGATGAGGGCATCAACGTTCAAACACGGGAGCACTTTGATATCCTCAAATTATTAGACATACAAAAAGGCATTTTAGCCCTCACAAAAGCTGATCTAGTGGATGAGCCTCATATCCAGGCACTTAAAACAGAAGTGAAAAACTACGTGCAGGGTACATTCTTGGAGGACGCACCAATACTCCCAGTCTCTTCTATTTCAGAAATCGGCATTGAAGATCTTAAAGATTCTCTTTACCGGATCGTAGAAGAGATCACTCCCCGAGTCGATAGAGGTCTATTCCGCATGCCAATCGACAGAGTCTTTACTATGCGCGGGTTCGGGACTGTCACTGCCGGAACAGTGCTTTCCGGGACAGTAAAGGAAGGGGACAAAGTTGAGATCTTCCCTGAAGGATTGATCTCACGTGTCCGTGGAGTTCAGGTCCACCACTCGAAAACAAACCAATCGCATATCGGAAAACGGACAGCCATCAATTTGCCCGACATCGAGAAGGAAAAACTCGGACGTGGGCAAACTGCTGCGGCTCCGGGAAGCCTGACACCAACAAACAGATTTGACGCCAAACTTCACCTGCTTAAGAGTTATGAGAAGACACTCAAAAATAGAGAACGGCTGAGACTTCATACGGGTACTTCAGAAATCATCTGCCGGCTGGTGCTGCTCGACCATGACCAACTTGCACCTGGCGAGACAGCTTATGTTCAATTCGTTCTCGAATCGCCGAATGTAGCTGTGCCTCAGGACCGTTTTGTGGTCAGGACATTTTCTCCACTTTTGACTATTGGGGGAGGAATCATCCTGGATGCTTCCCCGCACAAACATAAACGATTTTCTTCTCGAACGGTCGAGGAATTGGGGATGCTGGATGGGAAACTCGAAGACACTGTCGAACAAATGTTTTTAAAAGGCGCTTTTTCTCCTCAAAGTGCTGGAGAAGTGGCCATAAAAATTGGAAAAGAAGAGCAAGATATTGTAGACGCTATATCGAGTAAACTATCTGGCGGAAAAATTATATCCATAAAATCGTCTAAAGCCACAGGTAAAGACATCCGGTATCTTCATCAGACACCCTACGTCAATCTGAAGGACAAACTTAAGGGAATCTTGCTGCATTATTTTAAAAAAAATCCTTATGAGTCGATGGCTCCAAGCAGCGTACTCCGGTCGGAATTTTTAAAATTGAGCGACGACCGTGTTTTCAGATATCTTCTGACAGAATTGATAGCCGATAAAACCATTATCGAACGAGATGGGAAAATCGGTCTACCCGACCATGAGGTCCAGATGACTTCCCGCGAGCAGACTGCGGCTGACAAAATTGAGCAGATCTTTAAATCGGCAAAATATAAAACTCCCATAGAGGAAGATGTCAGAACAAAAGTCGGCCTCTCGCCTCCGGAATTCAAGAATATCCTCACAGGGTTGCTAAATCAAAACAGATTGGTTAGACTCTCCAAGAATGTGATTTATCACAAGGAAGTCGCAGCAGAAGTAAAAGAATTGGTCGAAAATTTCATCAAAAAGAATCAGTCGATAACAATTGCAGAGCTGCGCGACTTGCTCCAGTTTTCACGCAAATATGCCCAGGCCATCCTGGAATATTTTGATGCGTCCGGCCTGACAAAAAGGAAGGACGACAGACATATACTAGCCTGACACACGGGAGGGTATAGGTCCCGGTGGGCCTTCTGGTCTTCAAAACCAGTATGGGGCCGTAAGAAGCCCTGGGTGGGTTCAACTCCCACACCTTCCCGCCACCCCCTATTTTCAATTAAATAAAGTGACAATTTTGTTTGACATTCTATTTTTAGATACATATCCTTTTTTCTTGCGTTAGACGGGGATCGAGTGGCCAAAAAAAGCCCCGAAAATAAGATCAGTTCAAGGAGGGCTGATGAAAAAAGCAATTATATTTATTGCGGCACTTTTTATTATTTTTTCTTTTTCCTTCTCTCAAAGCCAAAAAGGCAGCCTCTACGGAGTCGTCAAAACTAAAGCAGGTTCTCCAGTTCCAGGGGCTGTTGTGAGTCTTATCGGTTCAGGAAGGTATCAGCCCGTCTTCACTGATCAACAAGGGCGGTTTAAATTCCCTAATTTGCCTCCTGGCGAATATGATTTGATAGTGGAACTGGAATCCTTTGATACAAAAGAAGATAAGGTGATGATAAATCCAAACCGGAACACAAATAAGGTTATCGAGATGGAAAAATTAGAGGAGATAACCATAGTCACTTCAGGGCAGGCCACTATCTCTTCAAATGATCCAGAACAAAAGCAACAATCCTATTTTCCCTATGCCAATAAAAATCCAAGTATTCGATCAGCCGGGAAGGCTGGAAAATATGTTGTGAATAATGATTTTCTTGAGTCTATTCCTACTGCCAGAGATCCTTGGTCAATCGTGCAGCTAGTTCCCGGAGTCCTCGCTGATAGAGTCGATGTCGGAGGCAGTGAATCCATTTTGCAAACGAATTATATGGGCCCCGGCAGTTCCGGAAATTATAATCAATATTATTTTGATGGTTTTCAAATGACAGATTCTTTAAATACATTCACTCCACCAGCTTATATTAGTCCTGATCTCGTTGAAGATATCCATATTACGACAGGGGGTGCGGGAGCTCAATCTCAGACTAACGGTGCGATCATCAATATTCATCCAAAAAAAGGCACAAATCATTTCCATGGATCTGTTACGGCTCGATCTCAACTGTTTAACTTCCCGAAGGGTGATATTTCAACTCCCTCATTCTACAAGGAAGGGGAATGGAATCCGCCTGATTCTACCCGTAACGTATATACAGCATTTAATTATGGCGGCCCTATTTTAAAAGACAAATTATGGTTTTTTGGGAGTTTTGGCGGCCATTTGAAAAAGGGGACCACGGAATATGGTTTGGAGGATATATCCTTTCAGTCAACAGGTTTTTTTAAACTTGACACCGACTTCAACACAAAATGGGGGAATGGACAGGGAACCATGAATTTCTTTTTTGATGGAAAAAATGGGGAAACGGGATATTGGCCCGGCCAACAATTCCTTCAAACTCCGAGCGATCAAAAAGACAGGTTCAACTTTTTATCCGGAAAGATAGATCATTCTTTCGGTGAACTCACTTTGAACGTGGATATTAACTACAGATGGAGTCTTTTTGAACTCGATCCACTCGGGGCAGAAATCAGTTCGAAGGGAGACCATTTTGAGGGGAATGAATCGCAATTGATCTTCGATGCAGATGGAGGATTAACTTTTAATGGCCCCGGATTTTATCAACAGACTGACCGGAACTTTTTTAATGTCAATCTGGACGGAAATTATTTCCTTGACGGGGCCTTGGGAGGAGATCATGAGATCAGATTTGGTATTGACTATTTCACAGCAAATTCGATAGATATGTCAAAGGCACCCAACCAAAGATTGGCCTATGTCTATCCCAATTCTCCCTCCTTGAATTCTCTCACTGTTTTTCCCGATCACCTGGAAGACGTTAACCTTACTCGGACATCGGTCTACATTGAGGACATTATCAATTGGAAAAATTTATCGGGAAATTTTGGGCTGCGTTACGATAGTGAGCAGGGAAGAATCAATCCCTTCGATCAACCGAATTTTACCTGGTACGAACCTGGTTCTCCTTTTCACGGAGAAATCATGGCCTTTCCCCCCTTAAGCCTTATCAAGCCTTTTAACGTACCCAATTCATGGGAGCTTATCTCGCCTCGAGTTTCCTTGAATTATGATATCACTGGAGATGGAAAACATGTCGTCAGAGTGAGTGCCGGAAGGTACATGCAGCAGAGCAACGAGTCCTTTTTCAATCCCTATTTTCCCCAAAGGTACGCTGACCTCGGCTGGAATGATTCCAATACAGACGGTATCCCTCAATACGGCGAATTAGGTGCTCTCATCTACCAATATCCCCAATATCCTATCTACTCGTGGCCTTCTGTCGGCCCGCCAAATGTGGAGTGGGATACGGACTTCAAAACACCCTACCTCTGTGAGTGGATATTAGGCTACGAATGGAATTTTTTGGATATCTACACTTTTGACATCAACTACAAGCGGACTCGGACGCATAATCAAGCCTACACTGTCGGACAGACTGGAGGAATCGTCCCAGTCAACAGAGGCATATTTTTAGATGGAACACTTGAGGGAAAAGACAATTGGGAATATCTTGGAGATTTTCCAGTCGGAGACACAATTGTTCCTTTTTATACAAGAATCCAGGATCCTTTCGGATGGTATTACTATAATTTAGACGATACATATGATGTCTATAAGGCATTACAGTTTAGATTTTCAAAAAGTCTTTACAATGATTGGATGATAAATGGATCCTTCACCCTCTCGAATTGGAAGCGTTTTTTAGATGAAGATGAAAGATTAAATATGAACAATTACGATTATTTTGACGAAGGTGCCGCCTTTTACACCTTTCCACAGTCACAAATTCCAGGCATCTATGTGAATTCCCGGTGGCAGTTTAAGGTTTCAGGCCTCACCCAGCTTGCCTGGGGGATTAACGTCACAGGATTATTCCAAGCCAGAGAAGGTTACATCATACCATATCACGAGACCTACCGGTTCAAACAGGGATATCAAAATATGTATGAGGGAAAGAAAAAGGCCGGAGACGACAGGCTGCCCACTTTCTGGATGTTGAATCTGGGACTAGAAAAAACATTTAAGGTTTCGGACACGACAACATGTACACTTTTTGTCGATGGATACAACATCACAAATAACAAAACTACACTTCAGGTCAATCCTCTAATTGGATCAACCCAGGGTGATATAGAGCGTATTTTCAATCCCGGGCTGTTCCAATTTAGTGTACGGGTGAGTTTTTGACATCCCCACTCACATTTGATACTTTCTGTTCGTGCCGTCAGCAGCTGGAATATTAGGTTTATTAAATAAAAAAAGCCTTTGGTTTTGGGTGATAACCGGCACTTTGGTCAGGATCGTCTTAAGCCCCATTTCAGTCCACCGCGATCTGTTCTCGACCTACCTTCGGAGCAGCAAAATATTTTTTGGGGAACCCTTATATATCGATTTGTTCCATGCCATTCCTCATTTGGTTCAGACTTTGTGGTTAAAAATTATCAGACCTTTTATGCCGACTTTCAACAATTTTTTTAACCACCAGGTTTCTACCCTTGAAGGACACCCTGAAGTATTTATCTCGATGATTTCTGATCCCCATATCAATCGCTATATTTTTCTATTCAAGCTTCCCTACCTTTTTTTTGAGTTTGGTATCCTGTATCTCATCTACAAGTATTTTAAAAAGAATTCTCTTTTTCAAAAATTATGGATGATCAATATTCCCTTGATATACACCGTTTATATGTTCGGCCGGTTCGAAACCATCCCGCTCTTTTTTCTGTTGTTGGCCATTTACTTTTTCCTGAAAGACAAACAACATCTCGGGCTTATTGCTTTTGCATTTCTACTGATATCAAGACCTTTTTTTCTTCTCTTGGTCCCTTTTTTCCTCACTACACTCCTAAAGAAAAAAAGTAAGTTAAATTACATCGTATGGCCGGCAGGATTTCTTTTCCTTTATTTTGTCAGAAATAATATAGTTGAATTGTTCCAATCTCAATTTTTTTTGTATTTGAGAACCTTTTTGCACATAAAAATAGAACTCCCACTTTTTCTTATAGTCTATCTTTTCCTTCTCTATATGATTATCAAAGAGAAAGATAAAAGCTTTACAGTGTTCATCAAATACTCATCCTTGTGCATCATCCTATATATTACACTCTGCTTTTGGCATCCCCAGTATTTCACTTGGGCCGTTCCCTTCCTGATATACTACAGCCACAAAAGTCCAACAAGATTCAGAATTTTCACATGGATCTCCGTTCTCTACATTTTTACATTATTCAACTGGGGAGGTGACACGACCTTTATGATCTTCTCTCCAATAAACTATGATTTTTTCCAATCAATCAACAACTTCGTATTTGAGCTGTCCGGAAAACTCACGCTATATATCTCTTATCTCAGCCGAATGTTGATATTCCTAGGGCTCTCCTATTTCTTATTTGATCTTTGGATATCAAACAACAGGCTTGGATATAAAAGCGAGCAAAATTAGATTTATGTTCTAAAAGGTTGCTTATTATCCTTGAATGATTTCTGCTTTTACCAGAGGGGCTCATTATCCTGCACCCAAATATCACCCGCTCCACGGCAAATCGAACATTTTCCTGAACCATGACAGAAAGAGCATTGGACCCCTACTTCGCCTAGTGCACCGATGTTTGACTTTTTTTTTCCTTTACAATCGACACAAATCCCTGTGCCAGCACACTCCTCACATTTGACTTTCACTAATTCAAAGTTTCTGTTCATTTATTCACAATCCAGCCATAATACGCACAAACTCCCTTGTGATGTAGAATCAGAATCGGAAAAGGAAAATTCTCCCGGCTCACCATCGCATGAGATAATCACACCACATATACCATCGCAGCAATTGGGACAAAGACAATTCTCTCCTTCACGTTTATTCGGATCAAAGGATGAGACTTTGATAATTTTCTTTATTTTCCCCTTGCACTTAACAATTTTTGTTCCTGGTGGAACATAAACCACTCCTTCACTGCAAACCTCAATGATTCGATCCTTTCCACCTGGATGTGATTCCGCTTTGATCTCCGTAAATACAAAAATGGAAAAAATGAGGAGAACGGACGCAGTCACTTGATACTTTTTCTGTTTCTTCATAGTATAATCCTCCTTAAAAGGCTCCATATTATTAGACGAAAGATAGGGACCGTTTTTATCAATTATTGCTAAACTATTTCCATTATCTCGAATATCCCTTTTTTGGTTTTCGGGAGTAGTTCTGATAAAATAGATATTTTAAAGACCGATTGGATGGGTTTTCATATAAATACATGGAAAAAAACAGATCCGGTGACGATGGATTCGAAGCTCTCATTAAAAATTTATCTATCACCATTCAAACAAGTGTTCAATCATATCATCCCCAAAAACTGGGGATAGATCCGGAAGATCTCATTCAGGAAATCAGAATAAAACTGTGGAAGATTTTTAAAAGTGATAAAAAAATCCAAAATTATTCGTCTTATATAAAGAGGGTCATTAATTCTATCATCATCGATCAGATCAGAGTCTCAAGAAGATATGAAAAGATTATAGGCCTGGAAAAACAGAGAAACTTGCAGGAGCAAGGAATTAATAATGTTCCCGAAAGGATAAGAAAAGATGTCAGTCTGGCCTTTGATTCGCTTATCGAATCCAGGCGCACAGTAGTAAGGTGGTCTTTATTCGGATTAAACATCGATGAAATTTCAAAAATACTCGATATAGATGAAACAAAAACCAAAAATTTACTGTACCGAGGATTAAAGGATTTAAAGAATATTTTAAAATCTAGGGGGATTAAATATGAAGATTAATCACATGGAACTAAAAAAAATCATTGAATATGTTCCTTTTGAACAAATATCCCAAAAGAAAAGAAAGTGTCCCACACCAAAAAACCTCGTCTCGCTCCAGCGGTCCGAACTGTCAGATAAAAAAAGAAGAAAAGTTATAGACCATCTTGTTGTCTGCAGCACCTGCGCAAAAGAAATCCAATTTATAAATGAGGTACTGGCGGCAGAGAAAAATTTTGACAAAGAGGCCGCTCAGATTGTTACGAATAGAAATCCTGCTTCCCGCAAAAGAGGAACAATAGTAAAATCTCCTTTTCCGAAGTTATCTTGGCGCTCATTGAGTGTTGTTGCTGCATTGACGACTATTATTCTATTTTCATCCATATTTTTTCTTAACAAAACAAATAAAACAGCTATAGAAAGAGATTCCTCTTTTCATTTAAACCTCATATCACCCGACAATATTTCTCGCACACTTTCGGAGCTTTACTTCGAATGGAACAATATTCCTGAAACTGAATATAACATCGTAGTGATATCTGATGACTCCTCAAAAATCGTCTGGAGGAGTGAAAAAATTCTTCACAATAAGTTAATTCCTTCTGCAGAATTAAAAGAATTGTTAAAAAGGGAAAAAACCTATCTTTGGATGGTCACTGCATATTTAAAATCAGGAAGACAGATTGAATCCAATTTAGCAAAATTCATTGTGAAGTGATCGTCGACCGGTAGTCTCCATTCAAAATAAAGGCCCCCCAATAATAGGGATGTGAATATTTTGATTTTATCATTCTGAGTTTGGCTATTTGCAGTGCCTGAACTTTACTTATCCCCTCTGAAAGACCCCGATAAAAATAATTCATGAAATCGACAGAGGATTTATCATTAATCCCCCATAAAGTGGAAACCACCGATTTGGCGCCTGCATAAAAAAATATCCGCGGCAATCCTAAAACGCCATCAGAACCTTCCATTTTCCTCTGCCCGGTGCGGCAGGCAGAAAGCACGACCAATTCTGAATTAATGTCAAAATTATATATTTCGCGTACTTTGAGAAAACCATCTTCTTTAAAACTTTCATCAGGGGATAAGACCAGAGCCGATCGCATCGGGAATGTTTCATCCAAAAAACTGTGACATGCAAAATGAATAACTCTATAGTCTCGTAGGGACAAGCTCTTGATTGTATTCTCACTCGCATCTCTACTCAAAAAAATATCCGTTTTCTTTTTCGGAAAATATCCAGCAATTTTATTTATCTCCTTTCTGCTGTATGAAAGAGGCTGGAATTGATACCCTTGATTTTCATAGATTTCATAGAGCATTTCTATCGGATTCTTTTGACCTCTCTTGCTCGACAAATTTTGTAAAGAATAATCTGGATCGCCAAACACAAGGAGTTCTTTTGAAAAGGGTGTTCTGCTTTTTTTGCTATCCAAAAATAGAAGTGAAGAGGCAGAGGGCATATAGGATATCGCAAACCGGGAAATTAAATAGTTTTCACCATCCAGTTTGTCTTTAGAGGGAGACATCAGCGTTTCGAAGGGAAGATAATAGAGTATTCCATCCGGAATAATAATCAGATTCGTCACATCTTTAGGCAAAAATTTATCCAGTGGCGCAAACAGCTCGAGATATAACCGTCTGCTTGATTTCTGAACGATATAATTTTCTTGAGATGGATCCCTTAAGACTTTCAAGAAAAACAAAACGGAATCCTTTATTTCCGATTGTGAGGGCAGTTCAAATATTTTAAAAATATTTTTCGAAAGAAAGAACATAAAAGATTTATGTTCTCCCAAGGAATATTCAATGAGGACTGTTTCTGGATCTAGGTAACGGTCCTGCAAGTAATCCAGATTAAACGGTTTTGGCGAGATGATTTTAGACAAACTGGCTTTATCCAGAAGCATCTGATTCAACAAATTTGTGTAATCATCCTCTGCTTGAAGCAGTTCTTTTTCACTTCTTTTAACTTCACTTGCAGAGGCATTATCGCTTAAGGATAGTTGTTCTAAAATTTCTGAAATCCTATTCGTAATTTCTAATTCTCTCGCTTCGTATTCCGCTGATATTTTTTCACTGATAATGATTTCAGAATTCTCCAAATTTTCAAGAAAGGAACTGGCCTTTCTTTTTTCTGATGTGAGGAACATTTCAGATCCATATCCGCTCATAGATTCCTGTGAGAACAATGTAAAATATAAATTCAGCAAGTGACCGTAGACATCGAGTTTTGAATAAATATATCCGGATTTATGGTCATCAAGAACAAGTTTGTTTCTCACTCGTTCTATTTCTTCTATCGCTTTCAGATAATATGAAATAGCGGAATCATATTTTTTTAAGTTTTCATTCGTTATTGCGAGACCAAAATTGGCCCTCTGTAAAATGGAAGAAGATTTCAGTTTTTCCCCTATTTTAAGAGCATGCAAGTACTCTATTTCTGCATCTTTATAGTTTTGAAGTTCGAACTGTATCTCTCCTATATTTGTCAAGAGTAT
>CAZLLG010000010.1:0-22130 GCA_964560275.1 uncultured Eubacteriales bacterium
ATTTTGGGATTTTTTAGCATGTCTGGATGCAAAAAAAAGGAGGACTCTAAAACCATTCGATCCACAGAGACAATTGCAGAAAAGGGTGAACTGCAGGTCACTTATTCCAGTCCCCTGGGACAAACCACAGAACGACACGAGTCAGACACAGTTGTAGTGATTTTTGATCAACCGATGTTCCCTCTATCTTCTTTCGATGAACAGCCAAAACGAAATATCATGAAAATCTCGCCTGAAATTCCAGGGACATTCCATTGGTTAAATCCTAAAACTTTAGCCTTTTCTCCCAAGGATCGGTTCCCATACTCGACTGATGTGGAGATAACCATTGAAGCTGGGACCAAAACTTATGATGGATTTATCCTTAAAGACGACCACCGATGGTCATTCACAACTGTCCGGCCTCTATTGATACAGAATTTCCCCCAAAACAAACAGAAATGGATCCGGCTCGAAGATAAAATAGTCCTTATTTTTAATCAATCCATACAAGCCGCTGAAAACAAGGAATTCATTCAAATGGTTGGTCTCGATAAAGAGTCCATTGAATCATTAATAGATTTTAATCTCAAACATCCAACTGCCAAACTGCTTAAGGACAATGGCATTCAAGCCCAGACTTCTGAAGTTCTGATACTCGAACCCGCCGAGCCTTTGGAACCAAATTTAACCTATTATATAGAAATTCTTTCTGGACTTCGGAGTAAAGAAGGATTATTGGGGATGGAGAAAAGCCGGATATTCGAATTCTCCACTTTTAATAGCTTCCAGTTTGAGTCGTTTGAACTTCAACAAGGGTACGATGTCTATCAGCCACTTAAATTCCAGTTTTCCAATCCTGTTGAATATAAAGAGTTCGTTCAAAAAATTCGCTTCGAACCTGAGGTATCCATTCCGGATTACTATTCAGAATGGGATCAGACAAATTCTACTCTTTGGCTTTCACTCGCTTTTTTACCGGAAACGACATACAAACTGTGGATTGATGCCGAGTTAAAGGATGACTTCGAAAACACACTGGAAAAAGAGATCAATCTGGCATTCTCTACCCCTCCATATCCACTCTCCATCAGCATGAACACTGGGCACGGTGTTCTTGAAGCTTACTCGGATCTCAAATATCCGGTCTCAGCTGTTAATGCTGACGACGTATTTATTCATGGTGGATCTGTGGCCAAAAAGGATGTCATCCCTCTTTTAAGAACTCAAAAAATATTTTGGACAAGCGAAAAAATAACAAAACGAGGATTATTTTCTGTTGAAAAATTTATGAAACTCAATCCTCCACGCAATACACGTGGTGTCTTTCCTATTGAAATTAAAGAATTTATGAATGAAAAATATGGATTTGTTTTCATTCAAATGGACACACTTTCTGAGGACAAGTGGGAACGCTTCCCAAAAGCTTTTTTACAGATCACAGAACTGGGGATTTCAGGTAAATTTTCTCGAGAAAACAACACGATCTGGGTGACCGAACTCAAAACAGGTCATCCGGCCCCTAATGCACAAATCGAAATTAGAGATGATGACAATAGAATCTACTGGCGCGGAACAACAGACAAGGATGGAATGGTCGAAACTCCAGGATGGGGCCCTCTTAAAATACAAAGCCAGGACAGATGGAGCAAACCACGGCAATGGATTTTTGCCTCCAGAGGGAAGGACACCACATTTCTTTCATCTGAGTGGGGAACTGGTGTATATCCCTATTATTTCAATATCCAGTATGACTGGAATCCTCAACCCATCCAATATCAAGGGCATGTTTTCACAGAAAGAGGGATATACAGAACCGGAGAAACTGTTCATATTAAGGGGATCTTCAGGGAACAAAAAATAGGAGAGTGGATAATTCCCAAGTTTAAAGATGTGGCTTGTGAGATCCTTGATCCCTTCCAGAAAAGTGTTTTCAAAGAGAATCTTTTTGTGGATTCGTTCGGATCAATTCATTTTGACTTCACAACAGCTCAAGATTTTTCTTTGGGAGAATATCAAATTCAAACCTCTATTCCCTCTCAAGTGGAAGGAGATGATCCATTCAAAGTGTTTTCTTCCTTTAGAGTAGAGGCGTTCAGGCCCGCAGAATTTGAAATCCATCTTCGTACAGCTAGGGAAAGTTTCACATTTGGGGAAACATACACGGGAGAGCTGAGAGCATCCTATCTTTTTGGTGGGGGGATGTCCGGTCAGGGCGTCTCATGGTATCTTCGACTGAATCCCACAAATTTTACACCTCCAGGACATACGGGTTTTGTTTTCGGAGATCAAATCAGCCGCTGGGAAACCTATGATGAAGAAAAAAGCCGGCTCCTGTCCTCTGGAGAATCTTCTCTGGATGAAGATGGACAAATAAACATATCAGCCAAACTTGAATCTGCAAATGAAAGTAATTCTGTCCTTGCTGCACTTGAGGCTACTGTTCGCAGCCCAAACCGAACGGCAATCACAAATCGGATTCAAACGATTGTTCATCGAGGAAATTTTTACATTGGCCTTAAACCCAATTCAACATTCCTATCCGATGGAGACAGTATAGACGTCAATCTCATTGCGGTCGAACCAAAAGGAAACCTGCTCTCAAATAAAAAAATTCGGCTCACTCTTTTTAAAAGAGAATGGCATTCCGTAAGAAAATCTGAATTCGGAGGCCGCTTTAGATGGATCACCGAGAAAAAAGACATTGAACTTGAAACACGAACAATTCAAACTAAAGAAGAGGCAGTAACAGTTACATTTCTTCCTGAAAAATCAGGTTTTTACATTCTGAGGGCCACAGGAAGGGACCGGATAGGCAATGACATCACCACAACAACCTATTTTTATGTGACTGGAAAAGACTATATCCCATGGGAAAGGTTGGACGAAGATGTCGTTGAACTCATTCCTGACAACACCGTTTACAATCCAGGAGATGTGGCCAAAATCCTTATCAAGTCCCCTTATGAATCCGCCAAAGCGCTTTTCACAATAGAGAGAGAACATATTATTCACAGCCAAGTTGTCGAGCTCCAGGGCAGCTCAGAAACAATTGAAATTCCCATCGTTTCCGAACACATTCCGAACGTATTTGTTTCCGTTCTTTTAGTGCAAGGCCGAGTGTCCGCACAAGATTCTGATGCCAAAGGTGATATAGGGAAGCCCTCATTTAAAATCGGTTATACAGAACTTGTTGTCGATCCCTCAGAAAAACGACTGGATGTAGATATCCAGACAAATAAGCCAAATTTTTTGCCCGGGGAAAACGTGACCTTAACTCTCGAAACGAAAAATCAAGATGGGATTGGAACCAGGTCGAGTATTATGGTGGCAGTCGTAGATGTGGGCGTGCTCAATCTTATCGGATATGAAACTCCAGATCCGTTTTCTCTCTTCTACAGCCGCAAACTTCTCTCTGTTCAAACATCAGAGTTGAGACAGCATATTGTTGCTCAACAGACATACGGAGAAAAAGGAGATGAGGTTGGCGGCGGTGCAGGAGAGGAAAAAATGGCCACTTTTGCCCGCGCACTCAACGAAGTCGAGCTTCGAGGTAATTTTAAACTTACGGCGTACTGGAATCCTTCTGTCCTCACTGATGACGATGGGAACGCTATAGTGAATTTCAAACTCCCAGATAATCTGACGACTTTCCGAATCATGGCCGTCGCACAAACACAGGATTCTCAGTTTGGCCGTGATGAAAAGACTTTTAAAGTGTCCAAACAACTCCTCCTCCAACCCTCTCTCCCCCGATTTGCTCGTGTTGGAGATACATTTGAAGGAGGTGTGGTGGTTCACAATTATTCGTCTGAAAAAGGACAAGTCACCTTAAACTGTGAGGCTGAAGGAATTCGTTTGGGACAGAGCAGTGAACGCAAATTTGTCCTCGATTCAGGAGAGGGGAAGGAAATTCTGTTTGAATTTCGTGTGGAATCTCCTGGCCAGGCAAATATTGTGTTCCGAGCCCAGATGGGACAGGAATCAGATGGCTTAGAAACTGAACTCCCCCTCATGATCCCTCGTCCAACAGAAACAGTCGCTTTGCTTAACAGTACAACCGAATCTCTGGAAGAACACATCAAGATTCCTGAAGACATCTATCCTTTCGATAGTTTTATCCAACTCCTGGCATCCTCCAGTGCGCTATCCGGCCTTAAAGGCAGTGTAGATTTTCTTACGAATTATCCTTACCTCTGCCTCGAGCAGTGTCTCTCCCGTATTCTCCCTTATATATTGGCTGAAGATCTTATCATCGATTTTCAACTCAGCGAGATGAACAGAAAAGAAGTCCGGGATTATGTGCAGAAGGCGATTAAAGACATCTATTCGTATCAAAGACCAAATGGCGGATTCGGGCTTTGGCCTGAATCTCTTAAGGACACTGCTTTTAACTCCTGTTTTGCTGCATTTGCCCTCATACAAGCCCAACAAGCAAACTATCTTGTTGATAGATATAGGATGGACCAGGTGACCAACTATTTAAAAAACCTGGTCAGAGGAAGACTCGAACGGACAAGTTATCCTTATTCCGATGGAAGTTGGCATACAATCCAGGCATTCGCTCTCTACTGTCTGGCCCTTCTCAATAAACCCGAACCAGCCTTTGCAGAAAGACTTTATTCAGAAAAAGATCAGCTTTCACTGTTAGGGAAGGCATTCCTCCTAAAAGCGTTACACAAGGGCACAGGTTCCTTGGCCGCACAAAATTCTTTGCTCCAGGACATGCTCAACAAAATAAAAATCAGTCCCACTGAAGCACATTTTGAGGAAGAAAGTGGACGGTCAGATCCATGGATATATTCGTCGAATCTTAGGACTTCTGCCGTTATTCTCCAAAGCATGATTTTGATCGGTTCGGACAATCCCCTTGTCGCAAAAATAGCCCAATGGCTGGTCAAGCGCAGACAAGCAGGAAGATGGGCCACAACTCAAGAGAATTTTTATGCCTTCTATGCCCTCAATGAATATTACAAAAAATATGAAGACGTTTTTCCTGAATTTAAACTCGATATTTCATTGGCCGATAAAAAACTCATGAATGTTGTTTTTACGGAACCCATACAAGATATAGAGAAAGCGAAAATATCATTGAGTCAATTCTATCCCGGCAGCACAATCCCATTAAGGATTTCTATGGAAGGACAAGGAAAACTTTTTTATGAAACACGTTTGACTTATGCACCACAAAAACAGCTGGCTGCACGTGATGAGGGTTTTACGATTTATAAAAAGATCACGTCCATGGACGGTTCACCCCTATCATCTGTAAAAGCAGGATCACTCGTTGTGGTTTCGCTTCAAATCATTGTTCCGAGAGAGAGCCTCTTCGTTGTTGTGAAAGATCCCCTTCCGGCTGGTTTGGAAGCTGTAAATCCGACATATTTAACAGAGAGTGAAGAACAACAGAGGCGACTCGGTCAGATAGAAACAGGGCAACAAGGTCCCGGATGGTGGCGGGGTTTTAACCACATTGAAATGTTTGATGACAGAATTCTCCTCTTCGCAAATTCACTGCTCCCTGGAATTCACACACACCGCTATTTAGCAAGGGCTTTGACTCCGGGATATTTCCAGGCACCTGGCACACATATTGAAGAGATGTATTCACCCGAGGTATTCGGACGGAGTTCGGAAACACTTATTGAAGTAAAAAAATAGCTTTCATGAAAAAAAAAATCACGGTGAGTTCCCTGACACTCTGTCTCCTCTTTATGTGTTCTCTCTATCTCCCTATTCCAAGACAAAAACTCAATCCTGCTCCAATCCTCTCCTTGCGAATTCTGGACAGAGAAGACAATCTGTTGAGAGAGGTTTTGTCGGATGAAGGAGGGCGATGCCGATGGGTGGATTTCACGGAAGTTTCAGCAGACCTCATTAAAGCCACAATTACAGCTGAGGACCGGCGTTTCTTCCGACATAGGGGAATCAGTTTTCCTGCAATTGCCAGAGCAACCTTCCAGAATATCAAGTCTGGTCAAATTGTTTCAGGAGCCTCGACCATCTCTCAGCAGCTCATTAGGAACATCTATCATTTTCCACGAAATATTTTTTCGAAAATACTTGAAGCATGGTTGGCCTTACGTCTCGAGAACACTCTTTCAAAAAATGAAATCCTTGTGCAATACTTGAACCGCATCAGCTATGGAAACCAAGCTTATGGGATCGAAGCTGCGGCTCAGCTCTACTTCGATAAATCCGCAGAGATGCTCAGCTTGGCCGAATCAGCATTTCTTGCCGGAATTCCCCGATCTCCCTCTATTCTAAATCCTTATTCTACACCTCATCTTTCTCTTCAGAGACAGCGGTTGATCCTCCATCAAATGTTTGCCCTGGGATTTGTAGATCTTCCGAAACTCAATCGGAGTTTGAATGAACAGCTGAAAATAATTCCAGACTCAAAAAAATTTAGAGCTCCTCATTTCTGTGATTTTATTCTCGGTTTGTATTCCAACGCAGAAAAACAAAAGATGAGTTTTATCCGTACGACGTGTGATTATACCCTTCAGAGAAAAGTAGAAATTCTGGCTAAAAATCACATCAGCGGTTTAGAGGACAGGGGAATCACCAATGCTTCTGTGGTCGTTCTCGATAACTTGTCTGGTGAAATTCTAAGTTTGGTCGGTTCCAAGGATTTTTTTGACAGTCAAAATGATGGACAGGTCAACGGTGCTTTATCACTTCGCCAACCCGGTTCGGCACTTAAACCCTTCACCTACGGTTTAGCTTTAGAAAGGGGGATGACAGCCGCAGAGATTATTGATGACAGCCCCGTTCAATATTCAACGCCTGAAGGCACATACAGGCCTCGAAATTACGATAAAAAATTTCATGGTCCTGTTAGAATAAGAACAGCGCTAGCTTGCTCATACAATGTTCCCGCAGTCCGTGTTCTCGAGTCACTTGGTCCTGAAGCCCTTTTCTATTTGCTTAAGGACATGGGTTTCAACAGCTTAAACCAAGGTCCAGGTTATTATGGAATCGGCCTGACTTTAGGAAACGGAGAAGTCACTCTCCTCGAGCTCACCCAAGCTTACTCCTCATTGGCTAGAGCCGGAGAATGGCTGGAATCCAAACCAATTCTTCAAGTCTATGATTCAGAAAACAGTCCCAAAATATCTCAAATTTCCGGAAAAACCCGACAGGTGTTTTCCCCTCAAGTGGCTTACATTCTCACACATATCCTGTCTGACCAAGACGCGCGGATCCCGTCTTTTGGATACAATTCATCTCTATCTCTCCCTTTTCCCTGTGCAGTCAAAACTGGAACATCCAAGGATTTTAGAGATAATTGGACAATTGGATACACACCAGACTATACGGTGGGCGTCTGGGTAGGGAACTTCGATGGACGTCCGATGTTGAATGTCTCAGGCGTGACGGGATGCGGGCCTCTTTTTCGAGATATCATGCTGACATTGGGAACCAAAAATCCCAGCAGAGATTTTAAAAAAACCGGGGGTCTTATCGAAATTGCTATTTGCCCTGAAACTGGACATCTCGTTAACAAGAACTGTCCGGGAGCCATAAGAGAAATTTTCATTCAAGGAACCGAACCAATAAAAAAATGCGCTCTTCATAGTGAGGGACAAATCCCAAATCCGTCAGACTCAAACTCTCGTTTAGTGAAGCTCCCTAATCAGGATCTGATCATCACATTTCCTAGGAATGGAGACGTCTTCAAAATTGATCCAATCCTGAGGCCTGGATATCAGAAACTCCGGTTTACGGCCTCTATGCCAGAAGGATCTCACTTCGACAAGCTGGAATGGTGGATAAACGGCCATAAAGAATCCGAGACAGAGACCCAATTTCCATACTTCTGGAAACTTCAACCCGGATTGTATACAATTACTGTTCTTGCAAGAGACAAGAACGGAGTGATAAAAAGCCCTTCCGTTATTATTAACGTATTGTAAGAATTAATTTTAGGAGCTGACTATGAAAAGACGAGAAGCTCTGCTGGCGCTAGGAAGCCTGGCCCTTGCCGGACCTAGCTTAATCTCATGTAAGAAAGGATTACACACTATGAAAAATGAAATCAAAACCAAAAATGCACCCGAGGCCATTGGTCCCTATTCCCAGGCCATCGAGGCCAATGGATTTATCTTTGCCTCTGGTCAGATTCCCATCGATCCTGCCACAAACGAACTTGTGATGGGAACGATCGAAGAACAAACCCGCCTGGCTTTAAATAATCTTCAAGCCGTTCTAGAGGCCGGAGGGAGCTCTTTAGACAAAGTTGTGAAATGTTCTGTTTTTCTCGAGGACATGGACGATTTCACTAAGATGAACGGCGTCTATGCAGAATTTTTCAATTCCCCCTATCCCGCACGTGCAGCCGTGCAGGTCGCACGTCTTCCAAAAGATGTGAAAGTCGAAATCGAAGCCATCGCTATCAAATAGTCAATATTCAGAGTTCATGCCGATATACGAGTTTGTTTGCCACAAGTGTGATTTGGCCTTCGAAGTCATTGTCTCACTAGGAGGCGAAAAAAAAGTAACCTGCTCCAGCTGCGGCAGTAAGGATATTCAAAAGCTCTTCTCTGCTTTTGGCATCGGTGGAGGAAGCCATAGAACCCGCTCCACATCATCCTCATGTTCCTCATGTTCCGCCACATCCTGTGAAACCTGCAGATAGTTTTAAGAGTGACTCGATATGAACAAAACCATACGGATTGGGATTGATACAGGGGGGACATTTACTGATTTTGTTTTTTTTATCGATGGCCAGCTCTTTGTAAAAAAAAATCCATCCACTCCACACAATCCTTCTGAAGCCATTTTAGACGGAATTGGAGATGACTTAAAAAAGGCACTCTCGCTTTTCATCATTCATGGCACAACCGTTGCAACCAATACCCTCCTAGAGAGAAAAGGAGGCCAGATTTCACTCATCACGACTAAAGGCTTCGAGGACATCCTGTTCATCGGTAGACAAACACGCAAAAACCTCTACAGTTTTGAGGGAGAGCAGCGGCGCGCTCTCCTCCCCCGCAAAAGATGTTTCGGTGTTTTAGAAAGAACAACAGCTGGTGGAAAAGTCGAAAAGACAATACGAACAGACTCTCTCGAAAAAACACTCAAGAAAATAAGCAGAAATAAAACTGAAGCCGTTGCCGTTTCTCTCATCAATTCTTATGCAAATGCTTCTAACGAACGTTTCATCAAAAAAGCTCTGGAAAAGAGTCAAATGCTGTTCTCCATTTCGAGTGAGATACTCCCAGAATATCGTGAATACGAAAGAACCTCCATTACAGCTGTTAACGCCTACCTCATCCCTGTGATCAGCCGCTATCTGTCCAATTTGGAAAAAAATCTCAATCGGGCCAATTTGAAAATTATGCAGTCTAATGAGGGATATATCTCGCCGTCTATTGCAAAATCTGAACCCATTAGAACCTCCCTTTCAGGTCCTGCCGGAGGAGTGGTCGCTGCCTTCCATCTGGCAAAAGCGGCCAGTATACAGAACCTCATCACATTTGACATGGGAGGGACGTCCTCAGATGTGTCTCTTTTAGATGGACAGATCCGGCGGACCAATGAAAGTTTCATTGGAGATTTTCCGATTCGGATGCCTATGATCGATATCCACTCCGTAGGAGCCGGAGGTGGTTCCATTGCACATTTGGACCGTGGAGGGTCTCTCAAAGTCGGCCCCCGGAGCGCCGGAGCCAAGCCCGGCCCGGCCTGCTACGGATTGGGGAAAGAACCCACAGTAACAGACGCAAACCTCGTCCTTGGCAGACTCGTGCCTGATTTTTTCCTTGGGGGAAAGATGAAAATTTATCCCAAGCGAAGTCACAGGGCTGTTAAAAAAATAGCAGTTGCTATCGGAAAATCCACAGAGAGTACGGCTGAGGGAATTATCGAAATTGCCAATGCAACTATGGAAAAAGCTATTCGCGTGATTTCAATTGAACGGGGATTCGATCCAAGAAATTTCTGTCTGTTTTCATTTGGCGGAGCAGGCGGGATGCATGCCGTGGATGTGGCCTCCCATCTTAGCATGTCAAAAGTGATCGTACCTAAAAATGCAGGCGTCCTCTCTGCAGTGGGATTACTCTTGGCCGATTCGATAAAAGACTACTCAATGTCTGTCTTAAAGATGGTGGCTAAAACCACAAACGAAGAGCTGAACGGTCTCTTCTCAAGGCTGAGTAGAAAAAGTTTTATAGACATGAAAAAAGAAGGATTTGCTGAACACAAGATTAAGATCTTTCCTTCTCTTGATCTCAGATATTTGGGACAATCTTATGAAATCTCAATTCCCTTCAAAGATAATAGCCCTATTGAATCCAATTTCCATTCCGTTCATCGAAAGCTTTATTCCTACTTCCATCCCAATCGTCCTGTGGAAATCGTCAACATCCGCATTAAAGCTGTCGGCACGACAGAGAAAGTCCGATTCAAGAAATTTCCACAACAATCTCCAAATCCACAAAAAGCCTTGTTTGGTGAGCAAGTCATCATTTACGGCCAGAAAACATTTAAGGCCAAACTGTATAAACGCTCTCTACTTAAAACAGGAAATAGTCTTCTTGGCCCGGCCTTAATTGTGGATGATGAGTCCACAACACTGCTGCCGCCGGGCTGGCGGCTGACAGTTGATGGATATCTTAATATTCATATCCAAAGGAAAAGGAATGAAAATCCCCACATTTGATCCGATAGAGCTTGAGCTCTTCAAGAACATATTCGTCTCCATTTCTGAAGAGATGGGCGCTGTTCTCGGTCGAACATCTCTGTCTCCAAATATAAAAGAGAGGAAAGATTTCTCCTGTGCTCTTTTTAACAAAAAAGGAGAAACATTTGCACAAGGATCGCACATTCCAGTCCATCTCGGAGCCATGCCCCTGTCAGTCCAAGAGGCCCTAAAAACAAACGAATTCGAGGATGGGGATATCCTTATCCTCAACGATCCATACAGAGGCGGCACTCATCTGCCCGACCTCACTTGTATCTCTCCGGTCTTTATAGAGAAAGAACTTGAATTTTTTGTGGCCAACAGAGCCCATCATTCAGATATCGGAGGCATGTCCCCTGGTTCAATGCCTTTAGCCACAGAGATTTTTCAGGAAGGCCTTATTATTCCACCTGTTAAACTCAAACAAAAAGGCAAATTCAATCAAGCGGTTTTAAACATGATTTTGGCCAACGTCAGGACTCCGGATGAGAGGAAGGGCGACCTTCTTGCTCAGGTTGCCGCCAATCAGACCGGCAAGCAGCGTTTGGTTGAAACAGTAAAAAAACATGGGATAAGAAAGATAGCCAAGTACGGACGTTTCATTCAGGAGTATGCAGAAATAATCCTGAGACAGACGATTCAGGACATCCCTGATGGTTCTTATACGTTCAGTGATTTTCTCGATGATGATGGAATCACCAATAAACCCATTCGAATCGCTGTTGAAATTAGCATCCGGAAAAACGAAGCGAAAATTGACTTCTCATCATCTGATTCTCAAACTGAGGGCGGGGTTAATGCCAATTTTGCCGTCACATCTTCCGCAGTCCTCTATGTGTTCCGGTCCTTAATTAAAGAAGACATCCCCTTTAATACAGGGCTGTTAAACCCATTGAACATCATCGCTCCAATTGGATCGATTGTAAATGCTCAATATCCTGCGGCCACTGCCGGAGGTAATGTTGAGACCTCACAAAGAATTGTCGATGTCCTCCTAGGAGCTCTGGCCAAAGCGATGCCTGGGAAAATTCCTGCGGCAAGTTCAGGAACCATGAACAACATCGCTTTTGGAGGCTATGATCGAATCCGTAAGTCAAGTTTTGCCTACTATGAAACTGTAGGAGGGGGAATGGGAGCAAATTCTAATCTTGATGGGCTCAGTGGAGTTCATACACATATGACCAATTCTTTGAATACTCCTCTCGAAGCCTTAGAAAATTATCTCCCCATAAAAATCACGACGTATGCTCTTCGCCGAGGATCGGGAGGATCAGGTGCCAAAAAAGGCGGAGAGGGAATTATCCGCGAATATGAATTTTTAGAGCCGGCCCAAGTTTCCATCATCTCTGAACGAAGAAAGTTTGCACCCTATGGAATTTTGGGCGGACAGAACGGTCGCAAGGGCCGGAATATTCTGTTCTCTTCCACCATGAACAAAAAATCTGTGCTAGGCGGGAAAGCCAATTTTAAAATAAAGCCGCATGAACGTCTCCGGATTGAAACACCTGGGGGAGGAGGATATGGCCAGAAAAAATAGAAAAGCTTTGTTTGGACCGGGTTTTTTGGTCACAGCGGCCTTTATAGGACCTGGAACAGTCACGACATGTTCTCTGGCCGGAGCAAATTTTGGTTATGCCCTCATTTTTGCTCTAGTGTTCGCCGTGATCACCACAGTCATTCTTCAGGGTATGACTGGTCGTTTGAGCCTGGGCTCGGGCTTGGACCTTGCCCAATCTTTAAGGGAACATTCTCAAAATCGCTGGATCCGAATCCTTTTTATTGTTCTCACTATTTCTTCCATCACAATAGGCTGTGCTGCCTATGAAGCCGGGAATATTATTGGCGGTTCACTTGGATTGGATCTCATCACTCCTGTCCCGCAAAAAATTTGGGTCGTTTTAATCACATTCGCCGCCATGCTTGTCCTCGGCGCAAAAAAGTACCACCTTGTTGAAAAGGTTCTCGTTTTTCTTGTTTTCATTATGAGTCTCTCGTTTATTACGACGCTGATTATTATTAAACCGGATATTTTTGCCATCCTCCAAGGATTTATTCCGACTTTTCCAAAAAATTCACTCTTCATTATCCTGGCACTTATCGGGACGACGGTTGTCCCCTATAATCTTTTTCTCCATTCCGCAGCCGTAAAAGAAAAGTGGAAAACAAAAGAACAGCTCAAGGATGTGAACAGAGATCTTTTTATCGCAGTTTGTCTTGGCGGTTTTATTTCCATTTCTATTGTTGTCACATCTGCGGTTGCATTCCATGCTGAAGGCATTCCTTTAGAAAATGGAATCCAAATGGCCCAGCAGCTCAAACCCTTATTTGGAAATTTTACAAACATAATGTTTGGGATAGGATTTTTTGCTGCCGGGATAAGCTCAGCCATCACCGCTCCCTTTGCGGCAGCCTACGCATCCTCTGGTATTTTAAACTGGAAGGAAGGGCAGAATTCAAAAGGTTTTAGAGCTGTTTGGATGAGCGTTCTTCTGGCTGGAATGGCCGTTTCACTCCTCAATCTTAAACCAATTTCTGTCATCGTTTTTGCCCAGGTCGCTAATGGTATTATTCTTCCTGTGGCTTCCATTTTTCTTCTTGTAGTCTTGAATAACCGCAGACAGATGGGAATGCTGGCCAACACTCTGCGCCAAAACATTATCGGTGGAATGATTATCCTGATCGTTTCGGTCCTTGGACTCTGGAACATATTAAAACTCTTCCTCAAATAAAACATTCCATTACCCCTTTTTTCCATTATTTATTCTAATTTGGTATCCTTGAAACCATGGCAAAAGAAGAAACGATAAACATAGTTAAGGAAGCCGAAGAAGCGGAAGGTAGAATTCGAAGGTTTATCCGTGAAACTCCTCTGGATTATTCTCCTTTCTTGAGCCGAATCGGAAAGGGCCATGTCTATCTCAAACTGGAAAACATACAGATCACTGGCTCCTTCAAACTGCGTGGAGCTCTCAATAAACTGCTCTCTCTTTCTGAGAATGAGAGAAGCAAGGGTATTGTCACGGCCTCCTCCGGCAACCACGGGATGGCTGTGGCTTATGGACTCAAGAGATTCAATATCAGCGGACGTATATTTCTCCCGGCCAATGCGTCGCCTACAAAAATTAAGGCCCTGCAGGATTACGGCGCTTTGCTTGAGCTTTTCGGAGATGACTGTGTCAAAGCGGAAATCCGTGCAAGAAAGAAGGCTGAAAATGAGGGCCTTATCTACATTTCACCTTACAACGATCCCCAAATTTTAGGCGGTCAAGCAACAATAGCCATAGAACTTATTAAACAACTCAAAAACTTCAATTCTGTTCTAGTGCCTGTCGGAGGTGGCGGACTTATTGCTGGGATCGCAGGATATCTAAAAGGCCTTAGCAAAAATGTGGATGTTTTTGGCTGTCAACCGGAGAATTCTGCTGTTTTGTATGAATCCCTTAAAGCCGGACAGATTATTGAGATGGAATCCAAACCGACGATCTCAGAGGGCAGTGCCGGAGGTATTGAAAAAGGGACGATAACTTTTGATGTTTGTAGGGATCACGTCGATGATTTTATTCTGGTCTCCGAAGAGGAAATTAAAGAGGCCATACGTATGGTTTTTGAAAACCATTTCATGATCATCGAAGGTGCGGCAGCCCTCTCTGTAGCATCATTTATTAAAGATAAAAAGAGATATGAAAATAAAACTACGATTCTGATTTTAAGCGGGGCAAAATTAAGTGTAAATGCGCTTAAATCCGTTTTTTGCGCGGAGTAAAAACTGTTTTATTCTTCTTTTTTACTCTTTGCTGCGGCCTTCCCTATCCATATAGTGGAGAGAACGGCGATAATTGTCACGAGTATGGCATAAATAAGCATCTGCGTTATACCCTCAGCGTCCTTAAACACCTGGGCGAAAATCGCTTTAATAGCCCCGTTCCATGCCAATGCAGCTACAAGACCAAAAGCGGCCGTTATCAAAGCCGCCATTTTTTCTAAAACTTCAGTTTTCATAAATATCCCTCCTCGATAAATTAGGCACTCCCGTAATTTCTCCAATTTTATTTACTGCAATTGTCTATAGATGTCAAACATTAACCAGACCGAAGGAGTCATTCTGACAGATCTTGCTTTGAAAAAGGAAAATGACATACAGATCAGAAAAAAAACATAAAAAAAAATAAAGAAGACTTTACTAAACACCGTTGGCGTTGAATAATAGTAGGCCGTAGCAAAAAACATATTGCAATCAACCGACGATAATGGATAAATCTTTCGATCCAAAAAAAAATTATTTTCAAACACAAAAAGACACGGGATATGTAGCACGCAAGGACGCCACACCGGCAGATTATGATCGAGTGGGCTTCAAAGCCGGGCTCGAAGTCCATCAGCAGCTCAAGACAAAGAAGAAACTGTTCTGCAACTGCCCCGCCGGGATTTATCATAAAAACGAAGATTATGACGCCGAGATAATCCGGCACATGCGGCCCACGCTCAGCGAACTCGGAGAATACGATGGGACCGCCCTTATGGAATTTAAAACTCGAAAGAACATAATCTACAAGATAAAGAACGAAACAACATGCACATATGAAATCGACGACACCCCCCCCTTCCCCATTAACAGAGAGGCTCTGGATATAGCACTGGAAATCTCTCTCCTCAGTAAACTCAATATTGTGGGAGAAGTTCATATCACTCGAAAACAATATTTGGACGGAAGCATCCCCACAGGATTCCAAAGAACTGCAATTTTAGGAGTTGACGGAGAAATTCAACTCAAGAACAAAAAAATCCGTCTCATTCAACTGAGCATTGAAGAAGATGCCTGCAGGGAAATTTCCGATGTCAGACATATCAGAACATATAAGACGGATCGGCTGGGAATACCGCTGATCGAAACCGTCACTTATCCTGATTTTTCCAGTCCGGATGAAGTCAGAGAAGGAGCTGAATACATCCGGTATCTGAACAGAAGCACCGGCAAGGTCAGAGTTGGGAGCGGATCAGGAAGAGAAGATGTCAATGTCAGCTGCAGGGATGGATCCCGCGTTGAAATAAAGGGAGTCTCTCACAATAAGCTGATCCCAGAATTGACACACAATGAAGTGTTCAGACAGTTTGCCCTCTTGAAAATTCGAGAAAAATTGGTTAATAGATTTCCCAGTTCTTCGAAAAGAAACGATTGGAACATCGGTATTCAACACATAAATCCAGATGAATTCCCTTTTTTAAAACACTTTCAACAAGAGGGAGAAGACCTGACAGTTAAAGCAGTCAGCATTAACCTTCCCGGATTTAAAGGAATTCTTTCTCATTTTACACAGCCAGGACAGACATTTGCCAATGAACTGAGTGAAAGGCTGAAAGTCATCGCCTGTATCGAAAAACCCAACATGCTTCACTCCGAACAGTTCGATTTTACTGAAAAGAAAAACATTTTCCAGTTCATCGTCTCGACTCTCCAATCCGGGAAAAATGATGCGCAGATTCTGATATGTGGACCTGGAGAAGATATCCCCACCGCCATTGAAACAATTGAGGAAAGATGCCGAATGGCCTTCAAAGGAGTGCCACTGGAGAGCCGCAAGTCTTTTATGAACGGGACAACCATATTCGAAAGAGTGCTTCCAGGAGCGGACAGGATGTACCCCGACACAGATTCGCCTCCGATCCCAATTGAGGATAAAGATATCGAAAAATTCAAAAACAAACTTCCCATCGATATCCATAAAAGATACGCACAATTAAAAAAGTGGAATATACCTGAAGATTCACACAGCTACATCCTCAGAAATAATCTTAGTCCAATTCTTGAAAAGATTATCAAAGATCTGAGAATCGATCCAAAATTTGTCGGGACATTATTCGGCCACACTTTAAAACACACTGAGGGACAACTTGGGCCGTCTCCTGAATTCAGGTATGAAAAAATCTATAATCTCCTCATCTACCTGAATACTAACGACATTGGTTTCGCAATTTCCAGGAGTGTGATTCCTTTGATTTACAGGTATCCTGAGAAGGATTTAGATTCCCTCCTTAAAGTTCTCAAATATAAAAAAATTGACCAAAAGAAAATTTTGAGTCAAATTCCCGATTTGAACAGGAAATTCAATAAGATTTACCTCTCAAAAAACTTCAAGGCACGAATTGATTGGATTATGGGAAAACTTAGGCCCTTCGCGCTCGGGAATATTGATTTAAAGACTTTGAAAGAGATTGTCAAGAATAAAGCCTTATCTTCTCAGAAAAAGATTCAAACATGAATAAAGACAATTTCCAGGGCTATAAAGGACAGGCGCTCCTAGTGCTACAGAAATACAACGTCAGAGTGTGGGGTCAGGTAAGAATTGAATCGTCTCGAGGCGTTTTTTCTGGAACCATATTGCCACGCTCAGAAAATGACGACGACCGTCACATTGTCCTCAAAATCAGCACAGGCTACAACATAGGAATTAATGTGACAACAATTATTCACATGGAAGAAACAGGATACAAGAAAGCTCACTACCAGATTCCAGAACAAGAATTCCCTTATTCAGACACAAAGCCGAACGTCAAACTTTTTGGCACAGGAGGAACCATCGCTTCTAGATTGGATTACAGGACTGGTGCGGTCATTCCCGCATTTTCTCCAGGTGAACTGTACGGTGCAGTACCAGAACTGGCTGATATCTGCAATATCACAACCGAAAAACTCTTTGCGGTTTTTTCTGAAAACATGGGCCCTGAAGAATACAAAACATTAGCCGTGGCTATCGGAGAAGAGATCGAAAACGGGATTGACGGGATAATCATCGGTCACGGAACAGACACTCTGCATCACACGGCATCAGCCCTGACTTATATGATTCAGGATCCTCCCATCCCTATTGTTCTCGTTGGATCTCAAAGATCTTCTGACCGTCCAAGCTCCGATGCCGCACTCAACCTCATGCACGCCTCCTACACGGCAGGCCATTCCGATATCGCCGAAGTGCTGGTATGTATGTTTGGCCCAACGTCGGATGATTATGGATTCCTGCATCGAGGAACTCGTGTGAGAAAAATGCATTCCTCCTATAGATCCACGTTCCGGACTGTCGGAGATATTCCCGTAGCCAAAGTCACGCGTAACAGCATTGACACTCTACAATCGCATTATAACCGCAGACGCACGGAAGATAAAAGGACCAAAATCCTTCCTTATTTCGACGAAAGAGTCTCTCTGCTCTATTACTATCCCAACATGAAGCCGGATATCATCGTAGCCCTTGTCGATAAGGGATACAAAGGAATCGTTATCGCAGGTACAGGATTGGGCCATGTCAATAAACCTCTCTATCCTGCAATTGAAAAAGCCGTAAAACAGGGAGTGGCCATATACATGACAGTTCAGACGCTTTGGGGATATGTGCACATGAATGTCTATGAAACGGGGCGGGATTTGCAGGCAAAAGGAGTCATCCCGGCACAAAATATGCTTCCGGAAGTGGCCTATATAAAATTGGGATGGGCGCTGGGTCAAACATCGGACATAGAAGAAGTAAGGAAAATCATGCTGACTCCGATCAATGATGATATTACAGAGAGAGAGCCCTATAATGGATATCTCATTTACCAGGGAGGTGTCCCAGAAGTCGAGGAGTTTATCAAAAAATTCCGCAAATAAAAGGATTAAGTCCGGTAAAACTCCTTTATAGTTAAAACAATATACTCCAGCTGTTCCTTGCTCAACTCAGGGTAGATTGGAAGGGCCAGCACCTCTTCCGCTGCTTTCTCAGAAACTGGAAAGTCTCCTTTTGTGTATCCCAAATCAGAAAAACACTTCTGCAAATGCAAAGGGAGTGGATAATAAATGGCAGTCGAAATCCCTTTGGTCTTTAAGAATTCCTGAAGTTCATTCCTTCTTTGAACGCGAATGACATACTGGTTATAAATATGATAGTTTTGGATGTTGGAATTTTTATAGACAGTTTTGGGAATATGAACAAAACCCTTGTCTATTAGACCTGATTCGAAGAACAAACCATCATAATCAGCGGCATTCATCATGCGGGCTTTGTGCCACTTATCCAAGTGCTTGAGTTTGACACGCAGAACAGCCGCTTGAAGAGCATCCAGGCGGAAATTTCCTCCAATTGAGTCATAATAATACTTATTTTTCGAACCGTGTGTTCGCAGAAGTTTTAAACCTTGGGCTATGACTTCGTCACTTGTAAGAACCATTCCCCCGTCGCCAAAACCTCCAAGATTCTTAGAAGGAAAAAAGGACAGAATTCCTACATGCCCCATGGCACAGGCTCTCCGGACACCTTCTTGGGAAACGTATTCAGCGCCGACAGCTTGAGCGGCATCTTCTATGACAGAGAGCTTATACTGGTCAGCTAGATCAAGAACAGCTTTCATATCCACACATTGTCCAAAAAGATGTATGGGAATGACTCCCTTAATAGTTTGATTTCCTTCTTTGGATTTGGTGTCAAGCACATTTCGCAGGCTAATGGGATCGATATTAAATGTGTCTTCTTGAATATCACAGAAGACAGGTTTGGCTCCTGCTCTAACGATGGCTCCAGCCGTAGAAAAAAATGTAAAAGGTGTTGTGATTACAGAATCGCCCTGACCGATGCCCAAAGTCATCATGGATAAAATAAGTGCATCCGATCCGGAAGATACTCCACAAGCAAACTTTGTCCCGCTGTATTCAGCGAGTTCTTGTTCGAACGCTTCCACTTCTGGCCCGAGAATAAACCTCTGAGAGGAAAGAGTATCGAGAACTTTATTATTGATTTCGTCTTTGATGCTTTCGTACTGGGCTTTGAGATCCAACAACGGAATATTCATTTCCATCCTCCGTTCTCCGTCCTCCGCGTTTATTTTAAAACTTTTCTTAATTTTTCCTTCTCTATGATCAACTGTCCCTGGTATGAAACATAATTGAGAAGGATGAGAACACGCTCTTTGTCTAAAATTTCTCTGTGGAAGAGACCACGAAGTCCTTTTAGCGGGCCTTCCATGACTTCGATTTCATCTCCAATTCCTGGGCTTTGCCCAAATTTGTCGAGTTCGATATATCCGTTAATTTCTCTTCTCTTGATTTGTTCGATAATCTCGTTCTCTATAGGAATGGGGCCCACATCATGTCCAACAATCCTTTTCACTCCACGGGTGTACCGGACAAGTTGATACTGGGCCGGAAACTCAAAACAGATAAATCCGTATCCAGGAAAAAACGGTTTGACTCTCTTCTCGTGCAGATATTTGGGAAAGTAAACCTGAATGCCTCCCTCCGTAAACAGCCTTTCAACCTGATACTCTTTCTTAGGTTTTGTGTTGAGTACAAACCAACTTTTCATTTGTCATATCTCTTTGTAAAGTTCTCTTTTTTATCTCATTAGGCACAAAAAATCAATCAAAAAAATTTTCTGCTCTATAAAAATCAGGTCGTCTATCTGGAAGAAAATATCTTTTTGCCGGACATTGGGCAATCTCGGTCAAATCACAATGGGCAAAAAGTATGGAGTCTTCTCCCTGGGGGGCCTGAGCAAGGACTCGTCCATATGGATCGACGACAAAAGACTCTCCGGAAAAATGGACCACCTCTTCTTTTCCCACTCTGTTGACCAGGGCGGCAAAATATCCATTCTGGAAAGCCGCTACCTGAAGTTCGGCTTCAAAAATACCTTCCGGCCACTCCCCGACAGCTCCGGCTTGAGGAACAATCACTAGTTCCGCTCCTTGAAGAGCCAGTTTTCGCATGTATTCTGGAAAATGACGGTCGTAGCAGATAGCCACACCGATGCAGCTTTTTTTTGTAGTGTAGACAAACTGCGCATTCTCTCCCGGTGAATAGTATCCTCTCTCATGGAATCCTGGGCCCTCCATGATATGAGCCATTCGAGTCACTCCAAGCAAAGATCCATCGGCATCGATAACTGGAGAGGCATCAAATGTCCTCTCGCCATCCGATTCAAATAGATTGAGAACCGTAACAACTCCATAGTCCTTTGCCAGATCTGAAAACACCTGAGTTGTATGCCCGGGAATGGATTCAGCCCGTTTTGAAACATCCGGACCAGCCGGAAATTGAGGCAAAAATGGGAGAAACGCAAGCTCTGCAAATGCAATAATTTCGGCGCCGGATTCTGCAGCCTGGCGAAAATTCTCTACACCTCGATCAATATTGTTGTTTAAGTTTTCTGTGGCATGCTGTTGAATTAATGCAATTTTCATTATATTCTCCCAGGAAAAATTCTCAAAGATTCTGAAAACGTCGACGTGTTCTACTTATTTTTATTATAGATCTCTAAGGCCTCTTGAGGACTGGCTTTTTTGTGCACGACAGCTCTAATGGCTTTGATCATTCCAATGGGAAAAGGATTTTGCCATATATTCCTTCCCATATCTACACCTGAAGCACCTCTTTGGACGGCATCATAAGCCATTTTAAAAGCATCCAATTCGGTTTCCAATTTTGGCCCTCCCGCAATGACAACAGGAACAGGACAGCTATCGACAACGGTTTCGAACTTTTCACAGTAGTATGTTTTCACGAAACTCGCTCCCAGTTCGGCCGCAATACGACAGGAAAGCGATAAAAATCTGGCATCTCTTTTCCCCAATTCCTTTCCCACCGCTGTCACTGCAAGCACGGGAATACCGAGAGACTGCCCTTCATCAACAAGATATGCAAGATTATCCAAAGTCTGTCGCTCGTACTCAGAACCCACAAAAATGGAAAGGGCAACGGCGGCAGCATTCAATCGAACGGCCTCTTCCATAGACGTTGTGATTCCCTCATTGGACAGGTCATTCCCTATAATGCTTGACCCTCCTGATACTCTCAGCACTACAGGTGTGGATGTCTTTGGAGTCACAGATGTTCTCAGGATTCCACGTGTCAGCATCAAGGCATCCGCATAGGAAAGAAGAGGTTTGATAGTCGCTTGTGCATTCTCTAGATTCTTTGTTGGACCAAGAAAATAGCCATGATCAACCGCGAGCATCACTGTTCGGCCAGTCTTAGGTTTTAAAATTTGTGACAGTCTGTTTTCGAGTCCCCAATCCATAGGATTTCTCCTTTTTAATTTTTTATTTTTGAGGTTCGATGATGATTTTCATCGAATCTTTGGCATCCATTACAAGTTTGAAACCCCTTCCGGTTTCTGCTAAGGGTAGTCTATGCGAAATCATCCCCTTTACATCTACTCTGGAGGCGCGCATAAGCTCGAGTGCCTGCCATGAGTCATACGGACTCGCGCCGTACGATGTTGTAAGGGTGATGTCATTCCTGACAAAGAGATTATTTATCGATACAGGAAGTTTAAAATCTGGATCTGTCAGGGCGAAAAAAAGCACTTTACCTCCTCTTTCAACACATTCAAGAGCTTGAAAGTGGGCCTGCTGTGCTCCTGTAGAAACAAAGACCAGATCAGCTAATCGTCCGGAATTTATCTCTTTGATATAGGAAGAGGTGTCTTGGGTTGGAACC